>JARIBS010000120.1 GCA_029257385.1 Thiorhodococcus sp. | reverse complement strand
CCTGTGGATCTTGCCGCAGGCGGAAGGAGCGCAACAGCCGATCCCACCAAGAGAAAATAGTGCCGTAGTTGGAGTCCGTCTCCTGCCTGAGCTCAGAGTGGTGGACGCGATGCATGGACGGCGGGACTAGGATGAACCGCAGCGCGCGGTCGAGTCCGGCGGGCACGTCGAGATTGCTGTGGTGGAAGAGGATCACCGCGACCATCAGAGTCTTGTAGAGCACCAAAACGCCGAGGCTCATGCCGAGCAGAATGATGACCAGACAGTTGGCCAGGTTCGAGAGCAGAATCTCGCCTGGGTGAAAGCGCAGCGCCGTCGTGCTGTCCATTGCGGGATCGCTGTGATGGACGCGGTGGAAGCGCCACAGCAGGGGGATGCGATGGTTGGCGCGATGCCAGAGGTACATCCACAGATCAAACAGCAGGAAACTCAGCGCCGCGCAGAGCAGGCCGTTGCGATCGAGTTGATGGCACAACCCCCAGTCATGCCGGGCGGCAAATTCAGCCGAGAGCACCAGCAGAGGCGCGAGCGCGGCGCCCATGGCCCCGCTGAAAATGGCAAGCGCGAGGTTGCGCAGCCCGTGGGTATAGCGGTGCTTGCGGCCCTGGTAGTAGGGCAGAACCCCTTCGAGCGCGAATATCAGACTGAGGACGATGAGGCCGACCCAGGCGTCGATGCTCATGGCGTGTCGACCTCGGGGCGTTCGCGACGTCGCCCCTCATAGATGGCCGCCAGTCGATCGGGCGATGCGCCAAGCAGAAAGCGAGCAAACAGCAGTCCGTTGGCGAGCTGCTGGCCCAGCATTCCATTGGCCTGATAGCGTGCTGCCGAGGTCGTGACCGCGACCGGGAGCTTGCTGATGCGGCTGTGTCGGCGTACACGCCGGGCCAGCTCTACGTCCTCAAACAGCGGCCAGTCTGGGAACCCGCCGACGGACTCGAACACCGACCGCCGGACCGTCATGGCCTGATCGCCGAAGGTCGTCAATAGGGACTCGATTCGCGAGCCTTGTTCGTAGAGTCCAAGCAGCCAATGATGCCGGTCGAAGCGCAGCCGAAAGCAGCTCATACCGACCCGCGAATCGGAAAAGGCATACTCCATCGCCGAGCGGGCTTCAGCCGGCAGATCGGTGTCGTCGTGCAGGAACATCATCAGCGCGCCCCGCGCGGCCCGTGCACCCTGATTGCATTGTGTGCCGCGTCCCCGTGGGGCGCTCAGCAGACGCCAATGCGCAGGCAAGCTTGGCCTTCCAGCGCGCTCGAGATCATCAGGCTCGACGATAATGACGTCGGCGTCTGGAAACCCGTGCAGTCTGGTCCTCAGACGCTTGCACAGCGCGGTGTCGAATTGCCGGGTTGGGATGATGATGGAGAGTTCGCGCAACAATTGACTCGGGGACAATAGACAGGATGATTGACAACTGACCACTGGTAAGTGCGTGCACTCGCGGCCCGATCAAGCGCCACGAGTGCACGTCTTGTGCGAGCGCCTGGCCGCGAGTGAAGCCTGGTGTCATTCATCCCTGAGCGGCGTGGCGTGTGCCGGGCGTGGTCGCTGCTAGTTGCGGGTTCGAGCCTGGTGTCGCGGTGCGCGGATCAGTGCTTTTTTTTCGTGAAGCGCTTTAAGCGCTGTTTCTTTGCGATCTGCCGGACGGTGAGCTGATTGTGCTTGTCCGCATAGGGATTTTTGCCGCTCTTGAACTCCAGTCGCAGCGGTGTGCCGAGCAGCTTGAGTTCTTTGCGAAAACGGTTGATGAGATAACGCCGATAAGTCTCGGGGACGGCCTCGGCCTGATTGCCGTGGATGACGATGATCGGCGGATTGCGTCCCCCTTGGTGGGCATAGCGCAGCTTGATGCGCCGACCCTTCACTAACGGCGGCTGATGCTCCATCACGGCGGCTTCGAGCAGGCGCGTCAACGCGGGTGTGGACAGCGTGCGGGTGGCATTGGCATAGGCGCTGTCGACGGTGTCGAGCAGCAGACCGACCCCGCTGCCGTGCAGGGCGGAGACCAGATGCAGCTTGGCGAAATCGAGAAAGCCGAGCTTGCGCGCGAACTGCTCGCGGACCTTGTCGCGGCTCTCGAGCGTGAGACCATCCCATTTGTTGATGGCGACGACCAGCGCGCGTCCGCTGTCGATGATGTGCCCGGCGAGTGTGGCGTCCTGCTCACCGATGCCTTGGTGGGCGTCGATCACCAGGATGACCACGTTTGCCGCCTCGAGCGCCTGGAGCGTCTTGATGACGCTGAATTTCTCGATGACATCCTGAACCCGCGCCCGACGCCGCATGCCGGCGGTGTCGATGAGCGTATAACGTTGCCCGAGACGCTCGAACGGGACGAAGATGCTGTCGCGCGTGGTGCCTGGGCTGTCGAAGGTGACTAAGCGATCCTCACCGAGCAGACGGTTGATCAGGGTTGATTTGCCCGCGTTGGGACGGCCAACGATGGCGACTTTGGTGCTCTGCTCATCGGCGAGCGCCGCAGCGTCCGCCTCATCGGTCTCGGGCAGTTGCGTAAAGACATGCTCGACGAGAGGGCGCACGCCAAGTCCATGGACTGCAGAAACTGCCCAGGGATTGCCCAGACCGAGACGGTGAAAATCCGCAACCGCCAGGGTTGGATCGGTGGTGTCGCTCTTGTTGACGACCAGACTGATGGGCTTGCCCATCCGACGCAGGCGCTGCGCGATCTCGATGTCTTCGGGCGTGCAGCCGTCCTTGGCATCGACCAAAAACAGCAGGTGGTCGGCCTCTTCGATCGCGAGTTGGACCTGGCGCTCCATGAGCGCCTGAAGCCCGGCAGCGGCGGTTGCGATACCACCAGTGTCGACGATGACATAAGGGCCGGGGCCGATGCGCCCGACGCCATACTGACGGTCGCGGGTGAGTCCCGGAAAATCCGCGACCAGTGCATCGCGCGTCTGGGTGAGCCGATTAAACAGCGTGGATTTGCCGACGTTTGGCCGACCGACAATAGTGATGACTGGCAGCATGTTGTTTAGCGCGGAGCCTGGGTTGGCGTCGGCGTTGCGGCCGGCTCCTTTGGCGCCTCGGCGGTCTCCTGGGTGTTGGGCTTGGGTGTGGATGGCGCGCCGGCGCCGAGTGTCAGCGCGCTCAGGGTGCCGTCTTGTGCGTAGACATAGAGGCGGCCTCCCTCAACCACTGGGCGCGCGGTAATGCCTGCCTTGGTGATGCGGGTGCGACCGAGCAGACGGCCATCGGACTTGTCGAGCACATGCACATAGCCCTCCAAGTCTCCCACCGCGATCAGCCCACCGACGATGCTCGGCGCGGTGAGTTGGCGATAGCGCAGTGCTTCCTGCTTCCAGCGCCCGGCGCCGCCCGTGACACTGGCGCTCCAG
Source organism: Thiorhodococcus sp. (assembly GCA_029257385.1). Lineage (GTDB taxonomy): Bacteria > Pseudomonadota > Gammaproteobacteria > Chromatiales > Chromatiaceae > Thiorhodococcus. The sequence continues at coordinate 11,245 of JARIBS010000120.1, read as the reverse complement.
ACCTGATCTTGCGAGTCGGTGACAAACAGTCCGCTGTCGTCGGCCGCCAATCCGGCATGCGCCGAGAGTTCACGCCGCCAGATAACCTCGCCGGTTGTGACGTCGACGGCAGCCAGATCGCCATTATAAGAGCCGACATAGAGCTGGTTGCCGATCAGGATGGGATCGGCGTCGATATCAGCGATACGGGCCAGTTCTGAGCGCCCGCTGGGACGGGTGACCACGACCTCCCACAGCGGGATGCCTTCTTGCGTGTCGATTTTCACCAGCTTTCCCCCGGCCAGTCCGACGACAGTCGCATCCTGGATAATCAATGGGGTGCTGCTGCCGCGCAGCGTCAACACGGGCGCAGGGTAGCTGATGCGCCAAAGCTCTTTGCCCGTGGCGGCCTCGATGGCGTGGATCGTGTCGTCGAGCGTGTGCACGATGACCTTGCCATCGTCGGTCTGGCGTGGAATCGAAAGCACTTCGCTGGCAAGCTTGGTGCGCCACAGCTCATTGCCGTCTTGCAGGGCGAACGCGATCAGATCACCCTGCGTGGTGCCGAGAACGAGCTTGTCGCTGGAGACATCCGGGCCGCCGCTGAAGGAATGACCCGTGTCACGCCGCCAGATCTCGCGGCCCGAGTCTGCCGCCAGCGCGACCAGACGTCCTCTGGCGTCGGCGATGAACACCTTCCCGCCGGAGACGGCTGGGACCAGATAGAGACGCCGGCCCTCGGTCCCGCGCGTTGGTTTTTCCGACCAGAGGCGGGTCATGCTGACCTGCTGGACGACCTCGGTCAGTTTGGAGGGTGGAGTCGGGTCTTTCCCCTTGCCAAACCAGGGAATGCTGCCGCAGCCAGTGAGCAGTGTCGTCAGCAGGAGCACGCCAAGGCGCGCAGACGGCATTCCGAGCTTGATTCCCATGGTGACTTATTCCGTGGCGCCTAGCCGGCGGCAGGTAGATTGTCGATCTTCAGACGGATGAGCTGCGACAGGCTGCTGCCTTGCTCGATCGCCTGCTGATAGGCCGCGCGCGCGGCGCTGATATCGCCGCGCGCGGCGGCAATATCGCCACGCACGGCGGCGATCTCACCGGCAAAGGCCGGGCTGTTGTCGCGACCCCGCAGCGTCTGCTCGGCAGCGTCCAATTGACCTTCCGCCAACTGGATGCGTGCTTGGCGCACTGCAGCGATCGTGGTCAGGGCAGGATCCGGCGCAGTGTCGATGACCCGCTGGAGAGCGGCAATCGCCTCGGCTGACTGCCCGGCATCGTAGAGCGCCTTGGCCGCGACCAGCGAGCCGAGCGCCGGATAGGGGGTTGAGGCGAATTCCTCGTCGAGCACCTGGGCCTGCTTGGCGACGGCGTCGACCTGGTCGGCGGAGGCCTCGACCATCAATTGCTCGAAGACCGTGGATGCCACGCTGGCGGTCGTTTCCTGGTGGTTGATCCACAGGCGCCAGCCATAGATGCCTGCAATCCCAAGCGCTGCACCAGCAACAACGGACAGGCCGTTCTCCTTCCACCATCGTTTGAGGGTCTCGACTTTTTCCTCGTCGGTTTCGTAACTCACTGCATGCTCCGTCGGATAGGGTGGCGCGAGGTGCTCGCGGGCGGGTTCGGGCCGGTCGAGCACTGCGTCGTGCACAGTATAGGGGGTTGATTGGAAACGCCAATAAAATCAGCAATCCCGTACTTTTGACCGTGACCTCGGCAGCAACGAGCCGAGACCATCGGCGCACATGGCGGCTGGCTATGCGTGCGCGAGATTGGCGTCGAGAAAATCGGCCAACTCAGCGAGAGACAACTCGCTCTGCTCGGCGTCCTCGCGCAGATGCTTGAGACCAATGCGCTCGCGCGCCAGCTCCTCAGAGCCCAGAATCAGGGCGAAGCGGGCGCCGCTCTTGTCGGCCTTCTTGAACTGGCTCTTGAAACTGCCGCCACCGCAATGGACCACCAGGCGTAGCGTGGGGAGGGCGTCGCGCAGGCGCTCGGCGAGCATTGGCGCTGCGGCTTGTGCAGGCTCGCCAACCGCCACGAGATAAGCATCGAGCGTGGACGCGGGGGTGAATCCGCCTTGCTCCATCAGCTCGACCAGACGCTCCAACCCCATCGCACAACCGACTGCGGGTGTGGCGCGCCCGCCGAGCTGCTCGACCAGGCCATCGTAGCGCCCGCCCGCACAGACGGTTCCTTGTGCGCCCAACGCATCGGTGATCCACTCGAAAACGGTGCGATTGTAATAATCGAGCCCGCGTACCAGCCTGGGGTTGATCTGGTAGGCGACACCGGCCTCGTCGAGACCCGCGCGGATGTGCTCAAAGTGTGTTCTTGTTTCAATGCCGAGACAGTCAAGGAGCGAGGGGGCATCAGCCACGATCCGCTGCGTTTCGGGGTGCTTGGAGTCCAGGACGCGCAGCGGATTGCTCACGAGGCGTCGCTGGCTGTCGGCGTCGAGCTGATCGAGATGGCGCTGGAGATAGACAACGAGTCGCTCGCGATAGACTTGTCTCTCGGTCGGGTCGCCCAGGCTGTTGAGTTCGAGACGAAAGCCCGACAGACCCAGTCGGCGCCACAGTCGCGCAGTGAGCAGGATGACTTCGAGGTCGATGTCCGGGCCAGCCAGACCAAACGCCTCGACGCCGATCTGATGGAATTGCCGATAGCGCCCGCGTTGCGGACGCTCGTAGCGAAACATCGGGCCGCGATACCAGAGCCGTTGCGGCTGCGCCAGCAGGCCTCGCTCGATGGCCGCGCGCACACAACTGGCGGTACATTCGGGGCGCAGGCTCAGGCTGTCTCCGTTGCGATCGGGGAAGCTGTACATCTCCTTCTCGACGATATCGGTCACTTCGCCGATCGAGCGTTTGAACAGCTCAGTGACCTCCACCAGCGGGGTGCGTATCTCGGCATAGCCGTAGCTGGCGAGCACCGCTCTGGCGGTGTCCTCGATACGGTGCCAGATGCCGATACGTTCCGGGAGGATGTCGTGCATCCCCCGGATGGCTTGAATGTGCTTACTCATTCGGTTGTGTTGGGATCGAGCGAGAAGCGGGCCACATTGCCCAGAGCGTGGCTGCCAAGATCGAAGGCCGTGCCGCCGACGCTGAGCTGGGTTGCTGCGGCATTGCCGATGACCAGCTTGAAGGGCGGCTCTCCCGTTAGGGTGCGTTGCTCGCCTTCGCGCATTTCGCCGTTCAGTACCACTTTTCCCGTGGCGTCGCGCACGTCGACCCAGGAGGTGCCGCTGAACTGGAGCACGATATCCCTGTCCGGGGCTTCCGCGACCGGCTCTGGCGACTGAGTTGGCCGTGGCTCGGTGGGCAGGCTGTCCGCCGGGATGGTTGAGCCGTCATCGGTCTCGGCCGGACGCTGGTCAGTCGTAGACTCCATGCCTCGCAAGGGGATCGCGTCCGGTGGCACCGACACGGCTGAGCCGAAAGAGTCGATCGGCGTCGTTGCAGACCCGTCAGAGACGTCTGTATCAGATGGCTGCGTGTCCTCGGGCGCTCCGATGGAGTCCGGCGCGACACCGAACTGCTCGCCCATCGCGTCGGCTGACTCGGAGGCGCCTTCGCCGAATTGCGCGACATCGTCCCACTGCCACCAGAACACCAGCAAGGCAGCAGCGACGCCAATCAGCAAGAGACTGATGGGCCAAGCCCAAGCGCTACCGCTGCGAGCGGATGTTTTGCCTCGCGGCTCGGATACCGACCGCGCAATATAGCTTTCTTCAGCCGGCACCATGGTCCGATAGGCTTGCAGAATGGGTTCGGGATTGGTTCCGAGCAGACGAGCGTAGTTTTTCAGATAGCCGGCGACGAACACCGGACTCGGCAGATCCGCGTAGCGGTCCTGCTCGAGCGCCTCGACAACGTTGCGCCCGAGGTGCAGTTGCGCCGTGATCCGTTCGATCTCGATGCCGCGCGACTCGCGCAGTTCGCGCAGTCGTCGACCGGGACTGTCGGGATAATCACTGTGGCTCTGATCGTCGGCAGGCATGGTGCTCGGCTGGGTCATGACAGCTCAGAATCCTTAGGTATCACGCGTTGTCGGGGTTTGCTGATAATTGGTCTTCAACATCTGCTCATAGTAGGCCGCGCGCTTGCTGTTGCCGAGTTGACGCTCGGCCTGTGCGCCCACTTCGAGCGCCGTGAAAGAGATGGCGGGGGTGCGGCCTGTCGCCGGCGCGAAGTAACGGTCGATGTAGTCTTTTGCGGCCGCGGCGTCGCCACGCTTCATGGCCAACTCGGCCATTTTCACGAGTGGCGTCCCAAAGCTCTCGTTCGCCTCAATGGCTGCACGATAGTGACTCTCGGCCTTGGCGATGTCACCGGCATCGACCGCGCAATTGCCCGCGTTGACCATCGCGATCCAAGGCGTGGTATAGACCGGGTTTTCCACGGCCTTGGCGAAATAGCGCTCGGCTTCAGCGTATTTGCGCTCACGGCACAGAAAAGAGGCGTAGGCGTTGAGGATGTCGGAGTTGTTCGGGGCCAGCTTGATCGCCTGGTCGTAGTGCTTGCGCGCCTCATCGCCCTGGCGCAGTTGCTCCAGCAGAAACGCCATCCAAATATGCGCGCGTGGGTACTTATCGTCGGCATCGAGCGCCTGTTGGGCGCGCCGAAAGGCCACCTCGGTCTGGCCGCGGTTGTAGTATTCCTCAGCCATCTTGACATAGAGCTCGGCTGGACTGTTTTCGGTGTCCAGCCCCAGCTCTTGCGTGTCGTCTCGGGTGGCGCCGCTGCCGCCGCAGGCGGCAAGCGTCACGCACAGTGCGATGACCGTCGGGAAACGTAAATCGAAGCATCTCATCGTGTGGCCACCATGCTGTGGGTTTCGACCAGGATACGTCCGAGTCGCCGCGTGCGGTCCTCGACTCGGCCAACCAATTGTCCGCATGCCGCAGCGACCTCATCGCCGCGCGTCTTGCGCGTCATGGCGAAGATACCCGAGCGCACGAGTCGTTGGCGGAAGGCTTCGATGCGCTCGGGCGGCGACGTGTCAAAGCCGCTGTCTAAGAAGGGATTGAAAGGAATGAGGTTGACCTTGGAGGGAACCCCCTCCAGCAACCGGATTAACTGCTTGGCATGCGTCAAGCTGTCGTTGACGCCATCGAGCATCACGTATTCCCAGGTGATTTTGCGTCGGCGATCCTTGGCGACATAGTGCTTGCAGGCCGGCATCAGCTCAGCAAGTGGATACTTGCGGTTGATCGGCACCAGCGTGTCGCGCAGCGCATCGGTCGGCGCATGCAGCGAGACGGCAAGCGAGACGTCGCTGACCTCGCGCAGCCGATAGATGTTCGGCACGATACCGGAGGTGCTGAGGGTGACGCGATGCTTGGCCATCATATAGGCCAAGTCGTCCTGCATGATGTCCATGGCCTTGACGACCGCATCGAAATTGGCAAGCGGCTCACCCATGCCCATCATCACCACGTTCGTTGGGGCCGTGCCGAGCTGGCGAGCGGCCTGCCAGACCTGGCCGATGATCTCCGCGACGCTGAGGTTGCGGTTAAAGCCCTGTCGGGCGGTCGCGCAGAAGGCGCAGTTGAGCGCGCAGCCAACCTGAGAGGACACGCACAGCGTGCTGCGCTTGCCCTCGGGGATGAATACGCTCTCTATGCGCTGACCGTCGTCGAGACCCATCACCCACTTGATTGTTCCGTCCGCCGATGGATGATCCTCAATGATGCGCGGCAGGCGGATATCGGCTGTGTCGCGCAATGCGTTGCGCAGCGTCTTGGGGACATCGGTCATGGCATCGACATCGACGACACCATGCTTGTGCAGCCACTTGAAGAGGTTGCGTCCATGGAACGCCTTGAAGCCAAGCTCGACCGCCAGCGCCTGGCAATCGGCCAGATCCAGATCGAGCAGGTTGAGCTTGGTCACGGTGGCGGTCATGGGCGTCTCTGTCAGCGTTATTTAGCGTGTGCGCGCGCACACACCTTCGGGAAAGAAAAAGGCGATCTCGACTTCGGCGTTCTCGGGCGAGTCCGAGCCGTGCGCGGCATTTTCGGTGAAGGAGTCGGCGAAGTCGGCGCGAATGGTGCCTGGCGCGGCCTCTGCCGGGTTGGTGGCGCCCATAATCTCGCGGTTTTTGGCGACGGCGTCTTCGCCCTCAAGGACTTGCGCCATGACCGGACCGGAAATCATGAACTCGACCAGCTCGTCGAAGAAGGGTTTGCCCTGGTGGACGGCGTAGAAGGCGCAAGCCTGCTCGCGGCTCATGTGCAGCATGCGCGCGGCGACGATGCGCAGACCAGCGGCCTCGAAGCGGCTCAGAATGGCGCCGATGGCATCTTTGGCGACGGCGTTCGGCTTGATAATGGAGAGGGTGCGCTCAATGGCCATGCGGATTCCTGCTGGGATAACAACAAAATGAAAAGGGCGTCGTGGCTCGCTGTCGCCGGCAGCACCGATCTTGACATGCCGACTAGGACCGTCCACGCACGAATCAAGTCAATCAACAAGTCTACTGGTAGCGGCTTGAGCGAGCAATGCCCGCTTGGGCCGGGCGTCGCGTGTGTTATTGGGGCTGCGACAGCAGATCGGTGACTTGTGCGCGTAATGTGCTGGCGTCGCTGGGTTCGAAGCCTTCATGGATGGCGTGGATGTCGCCTTTGCGATCGATGAGATAAGAGGTCGGCATGCCACTGACCTGGTAGAGACGCGCGCATGTGCTATCGGGGTCCATTCCGATGGTGAAATGCACCGGGTACTTGGCCAGAAAACCCTCGGCGTCTTCAACCTCTTCGTCCAGATTGATGGCGACGATTTCGAGGCCCTGATCTTTCAGGTCAAGATGCAGCTTGTCCAAGATAGGGAAGGATTGGGCGCAGGGACCGCACCAGGAGGCCCAGAAGTCGAGATAGACGACTTTTCCGGTCAAAGCAGCGGGATCGACACGGGCATCGCCCGCCAGCGTCGGAACCTCGCATCCCGGTGCTTGAGAGCCGACCTCCGCCGCCTGGCTTGCCGAGCAGCCGAACGCGACGAGGAACAAGAGCGAATGGGTGAGTCTCATAGGGCTTCCTTGGTTCGGGATCGAATTGTGATGGACGCGCCGGAGAACGCCCATCGACCAGCTTGGTTTAGCATATCCAGCCGAGAACGACCGCGCCTGGGTGATGCGTGATATCAGGGTGGATTTCATGATTCCCGCATAACTGTGATCTTCGAGTGTTATCGATTCGCTGTAAACTGGCGGCTAACTGTCGCATTCCCGTTCGGTTGCAGCGACTCTATCAACTCCTGCAGCACACCTTGAGCCATGAAGAGCGGATAGCGCTTTTTATCGATGCAATCGTCTGAGATGCGACAGAGTCGGCATAGTGGAGGATCTTATGTGCGATGAGACAGGCTTCCGTGCCGACCCCGACTCGGCAACGCTTCCGGCGCTCCGGCAGTTCCTAAGAAACATCAAGGGACGTTATCCTGTCAGCCGAGCCTATCTCTTTGGCAGCCGCGCCAGGGGTGACTTCCGGCCCGACAGCGACGCCGACCTTGCCATCCTGCTGCGCGGCCAACCGGGAGATTTCCTCGATACCAAGCTCGACTTGGCGGATATTGCCTATGATGTGCTGCTCGAAACCGGCATTCGGATCCAGCCGCTGCCGATCTGGGAGGAGGAGTGGTCGCACCCAGAGTTGTACTCCAATCCCCGGCTGCTGATGAACATCCGCCGTGAAGGACTGCCAGTATGAGCGCGGCCGATCTGATTGCAAAAGCCAGTCGAGCGGCGGCTTCCGCCCGACTACTGCTTGATGCCAACGACCTGGATGGTGCTTGCAACCGCGCTATTATGCGATGTTCGACGCCGCACGGGCGGCCCTGCTAGCGGCTGATATTCAATCGGCTGGCAACGCCCCTCGTTCCCATAGCGGCTTGATCGCAGCGTTCAGCCTGCGCTTGGTGAAGCCGGGCCGTATTCCGATCGCGCTTGGGCGCGCGCTTAATCGCGCCGAAGAGATCCGCCTCGTCGCCGATTACAAGAGTGAGTCGGTCGACCATGATCATGCAGCCTGGTCCGTTACCCAAGCCGCTGAGTTCGTCCAGGCGATACGGCAGGCGTTTCCCGAGATCGAAGCATGATCAGCTCGATCCGAGTCGGCGCCGGAGAAGATTGCCGCTGATGCCAGATCAGGACGGATCAATCGGGTCAACCGAGATTAGAAATCAAGGCTCCGGTTCGGTTGAGCGACGATATGGGCAACACTGCTGGAATCTTGCCATGAACCACTATGACGTTTTCAACGGCGATGCCGATGGCATCTGCGCCTTGCAGCAACTGCGTTTGACCAATCCGATCGAGTCGGTCCTGATCACCGGGGTCAAGCGCGAGGTTGATCTGTTGCGTCGCGTCCCGAATGAGGCCGGCTCCAACGTGACGGTGCTCGATGTCTCTCTGGACAAGAACCGCAAGGATCTCGAACGGCTGTTGCTCGCGGGCGCCTGCGTGCGCTATTTCGATCATCATTTTGCCGGAGACATTCCGCGCCATCGGCGACTCGAGACCTATATCGAAACCCTGCCCGACAAGGGCACGAGCCTGCTCATCGATCAGTACCTGAACGGTCGCCAGCGGGCCTGGGCTGTGGTCGGGACGTTTGGCGATAATTTCGATGCCGCCGCGCGGCGCGCAGCGGTTCCATTAGGTCTGGCGGACGACGATCTCATGCGTCTGCGTGAGCTGGGAATCTATCTCAATTACAACGGATACGGCCTGACGGTCGAGGACCTGCACTTCGCGCCGGATGATCTCTACCGGAAACTCCGCCCTTACACCGATCCGCTCGTCTTCGCGGCCGAAGATCCGGCGTTCGCGGCGCTACGCGACGGTTATGCCGAGGATATGGCAAGTGCTCGCGCCATCGCTGCGCAATTCGATGACGTCAGTCACCGGTTGTTTATCCTGCCACCCGAACCCTGGGCTAGACGGGCGAGCGGTGTCTTGGCCAATGAGCTGGCCCAAGCCGCCCCGGACAAGGCACATGCCGTCCTGACCTCACTGCCCGCCAGTGGCTTCCTGGTCAGCGTCCGGGCGCCCCTGTCGCGCCCGGACGGTGCCGACGCACTGTGCCGCCAGTTCCCGAGCGGGGGCGGGCGCAAGGCCGCCGCGGGCATCAACGATCTGCCCGAGGAGCGCTACGACGCGTTCGCTAAAGCCTTTCGTCAGGCATTCTGAAAGCGACAATGCGCAACACGCCGCTCAGCTAACGTATCATTGAGAATTCGCGTTAATCACCCGATCACCTCAAGCCATGTGCGGTCGTTTCGCTCAATACAGCTCCGGCGAGGTGCTGGAAGCCTCGTTCGGCGCCAGCCTCGGTGCGCAGACGCCTGCGCCTCGCTACAACATCGCTCCTGGCAGCGCGCTGTTGGCCGTGCGGGCCGATCCGCTTGGTGCGCGCTCCTTCACCATGCTCCACTGGGGGTTGATCCCCAGTTGGGCGAAGGAACGCAAGTTTGGGACTCGCACCATCAACGCGCGCGCCGAGACAGTGGCAGAGAAACCCGCCTTTCGCGCCGCCTTTCGACGCCGCCGCTGCTTGATCCCGGCAGACGGCTTCTACGAGTGGCAGGCGACCCCGACCGGCAAGCAACCCTATTTCATCACCCGGCGGGACCGTCTGCCCATGGCCTTTGCCGGGCTGTGGGAGGTCTGGACCGATTCCGCGACCGGTCAGGAGATCGCCAGCACCACCATCCTCGTGACCGCCGCCAACGCGCTGACCCGCCCGATCCACGACCGCATGCCGGTCATCCTCTCGTCAGCCGACGCTGGCGCCTGGCTGGATCCGACGCAGGCCCAGCCCGCACCCCTGATCGCCTTGCTCAAGGCGTTCGATGCCGACTCGATGCAGGTCTATCCGGTGTCGCGCCGGGTGAACGTCCCGACCCAGGATGACGCCACGCTGATCGAACCCTTGGGTGAGTGACGCCCCGCCGATCCGGTTTCCTAGCGTTTGGACGGTGCAACGTGGTCGAACTGCTGGGGCGGACTCAGCTCGTGCGGTGGTGCTGTGCGCGTGCCAGCTCGACAAAGGCGCGCAGGTAGCGGATCTCGGCATCAGACGTTCGGATGCCGAGAAAGATCTGCTTGTGGACGCCCTGTTTTCCGAGCCGCACTGCGGTTACATCGAGCTTGTCGGCGTACTCATCCACCAGCCAGCGCGGCAGGGCCGCGACACCGCGCCCGCTAGCGACCATCTGCAGCATGATGTCGGTGGTTTCGATCGGTTTGTGGTGTTTTGGTCGGATACCTGCCGGTAAAAGGAACTGTGTGTAGATATCGAGTCGGTCGATGGCCACCGGGTAGGTAATCAGCGTTTCCTGCGCGAGTTGCCCTGGACGCACGAACTCGACGCCACGCAGCCGATGCCCTGGGCCGACCACAAGGATCTGCTCATAGTCAAACACCGGCTCAAACCGCAGGCCGTTGCTGTAGAGCGGATCCGGCGTCACCAGCAAGTCAATCTCATGGCCGAACAGTGCGCCGATGCCACCGAACTGAAATTCCTGCTTGACATCCACTTCCACGTCTGGCCAACCAGCGAGGTAGGGTGAGACCACTTTCAGCAACCACTGGTAGCATGGATGGCACTCCATGCCGATACGCAACGCGCCGTGCTCGCCTTGGGCAAACTGCCTGAGGCGGTCTTCGGCATGCGTAAACTGCGGCATCAGGCGATTGGCCACCTGGAGCAGATAGTCCCCCGCCTGTGTCGGGCGCAGGGTGCGGCCTTCACGGGTCCAGATGGCCACGCCGAGCTGGGCTTCGAGCTTGCGCACCGCATGGCTCAGCGCCGATTGCGTGACATGCAACTGTTCGGCGGCGGCGGTCAGCGAGCCGTGCTGGTCGACCGCGCGGATGATGGCCAGGTGGGTGCGTTCCAGGTAAGCCATGCGCATGACCATCCATGAATTCTGTTCATTAATAGATGAGACAATACCATTTTATTTCATAAGCGAAACTGACGAAACTGGTGTCACTGTTCACCGATCAAGGCGCATCACATGGCACTCACACACAACCTCGGCTTTCCCCGCATCGGCGCGCGACGCGAGCTCAAGTTCGCACTGGAGTCTTACTGGAAGGGCCAGTCCACAATCGACGAGCTCAGAGCGCTGGGCGCCCAACTGCGCAAGCGCCATTGGCAGGACCAGGCGTCGCTGGATCTGGCGCCCGTCGGCGATTTCGCCTTCTACGACCAAGTGCTGGACATGAGCTTCATGCTGGGCAACCTGCCCGAGCG
>JARIBS010000119.1 GCA_029257385.1 Thiorhodococcus sp. | reverse complement strand
GACAAACAGTTTGAACTGGACATCGAGCGGGCGGGGCATCTTGGCCGGCTCGTCATTCGAGTCTGTCTCAACGGCATCGAATTCAGCGAGCACAGCATGCGGGTGCTGCACGCGGTACCCTCGGCCTATGTCAGAATCAGCAGCCGCGTCATTCAAGGGCCGGATGCAGATTCAATCAGCTGGCTGATTCAATCCATCAAGGCCTGCGGGGCGCAGGTGATCGCTACCGGTGTCAATGGTCCGGCGACCATCTCGCGTCTCTTCGGGGCGGGCGTGGATCTGATACAAGGCCCTTATGTGCGCCCTCCCAGTATCGCGATGGATTTTGAGTTTATGACCGAAGACGCTGCGGAGTTCTGACTGGCTCTGCCGCTGCCGATAACGCCCCATCGATTTGCCTGGATGTATTGTGACCCAACCGGACTTTCCCGCCGAGCAAGACCTCGAGCACTGCCTCATCCGTGATCGCCACACCCTGCGCGCGCGTCTGCGCGGTCTGCAACGGCGCGCGCGCGCCGGTCAACCCGTCGATCAGGGGCTGGAGAAGCTCTGGCGGGCGCTCAGCGCCTCGCGTTCGGTGCTTGAACAACGCACGGCCCAGGTGCCGGTCATCAGCTATCCGCCCGAGCTTCCGGTCAGCGAGCGCCGTGCCGAGGTCGCCGAGCTGATCGAGCGTCATCAAGTCATCGTGCTGTGCGGCGAAACCGGCTCCGGCAAGTCGACCCAACTGCCCAAGATCTGTCTGGAGCTGGGGCGCGGCCTGGCGGGGCGCATCGGCCATACCCAGCCGCGACGGATCGCCGCGCGCAGCCTGGCCAGCCGGGTGGCCGGGGAGCTGGGGACCGAGGCCGGCGCCCTGGTCGGCTACAAAGTGCGCTTTCACGACCGCATCCGTCCCGAAACCGCCATCAAGCTGATGACCGACGGCATCCTGCTGGCCGAAATCCAGCACGACCGACTCTTCAGCGAATACGACACGCTCATCATCGACGAGGCCCACGAGCGCAGTCTCAACATCGACTTCCTGCTCGGCTATCTGCGCGGCATCCTGCCCCAGCGCCCGGATCTCAAGGTGATCGTCACCTCCGCGACCATCGATCCGCAACGTTTCGCCACGCATTTTGCCGGTGCCGATGGTCGCCCGGCACCGATCATCGAGATCTCGGGGCGCACCTACCCGGTCGAGGTCCGTTATCGCCCGCCGGAGGACGAGAGCGCCGCCGAGCGCGACGATGTCACCCAGCAGGCGATCTCGGACGCGGTGAGCGAATTGGCTCAGGTCGGGCGCGGCGATGTGCTGGTGTTTCTCTCCGGCGAGCGCGAGATTCGCGAGACCGCCGAGACGCTGCGCAAACACCATCCGCCATCGACCGAGATCCTGACCCTGTTCGCGCGTCAGGGACCGGGTGAGCAGGCGCGTATCTTCCAGCCGCACGGCACGCGACGGGTGATTCTCTCGACCAACGTCGCCGAGACCTCGCTGACGGTGCCCGGCATCCATTACGTCATCGATCCCGGCTTTGCGCGTATCAGCCGCTACAGCCATCGCACCAAGGTCCAGCGTCTGCCGGTCGAGCGCATCTCCCAGGCGAGCGCCGATCAGCGCAAGGGGCGTTGTGGTCGGGTCGCCGCCGGTGTCTGCATTCGTCTCTACAGCGAGGACAATTTCCAGGCCCGCACCGAGTACACCGAGCCGGAGATCGCGCGCACCAATCTCGCCTCGGTCATTCTGCGCATGAAGCAGCTCGGATTCGGGTCGATCGAGCGCTTCCCCTTCGTCGATCCACCGGACTCGCGTCTGGTCGCGGATGGCTACCGCACGCTTGAAGAGCTGGCAGCCATCGACGACAAGGGCGAGCTGACGGTGCTGGGCGCACAGCTTGCGCGTCTGCCGGTCGATCCGCGCATCGCACGCATGCTGCTTGCCGCTACCGAGCAGCAGTGTCTCGCCGAGGTGTTAGTCATCGCCGCTGCATTGAGCGTGCAGGATCCGCGCGATCGCCCGCTTGAGAAACAGCAAGCGGCCGACGAGATCCATGCCACCTTTGCCCATCCTGACTCGGACTTTCTCGGCTATCTCAATCTCTGGCGCTTTGTCGAGCAGGAGCGCAAGGCGCTGTCGCGCAACAAGTTCATCAAGCTCTGTCAGCGTCACTTTCTGTCCTGGAACCGGGTTCAGGAGTGGCGCGACACGCATGCGCAACTGCGCGAGCAATTGCTGGAAATGGGCTTCAAGGAACACGTTTCGGGCGCCAGTGCTCAATCTCTGGAAGAGCGCATCCACCGCGCACTGCTCAGCGGCTTGTTGAGCAACATCGGGTTTCGCGAGGGCGAGCGCGAATTCCAGGGCGCGCGCAACGGGCGCTTCTTCGTCCATCCAAGCTCGGCGCTCTTTGCCAAGCCGCCCAAGTGGGTGATGGTCGCCGAGCGTGTCGAGACCACCCGGCAATACGGTCGAACCGCCGCGCGCATTCAGCCTGGTTGGGTCGAGGAGGCCGGTCGGCACCTCATCCAGCGCAGCTATTCCGAGCCGCACTGGCAGAGCAAGTCCGGCCAGGTCGCAGCTTTTGAGAAAGTGACCCTGTTCGGCGTCACCTTGGTGCCCAAGCGACGGGTCAACTATGGCCCGATCAACCCAGCCGAGGCGCGTGAGATCTTTCTGCGCTTCGCCCTGGCCGAGGGCGATTTCGAGACCCGTGCGCCCTTCTGGCGTCACAACCAGGAGTTGATCGAGTCCGTCCACCAGTTGGAGGCCAAATCGCGCCGACGCGACATCCTGGTCGACGAGGAGCGCATCCACGTCTTCTATGCCGAGCGGGTGCCCAGCGGCATGTATTCCACACCCCAGTTCGAGAAATGGCTGCGTCAGGCAACGCGCAAGGAGCCGAAGATCCTGCACATGCGTCTGTCCGATGTGATGCTGCACGCGGCAGCCGACATCACCGAGCAGGCGTTTCCAGACAGCCTCCAGGTCGGTGCGACCGCGTTGCCGCTGGAATACCGCTTCGAGCCGGGCGACCGGGGCGACGGCCTGACCCTGGTGGTTCCGCTGCCGCTCATCAATCAGGTCTCGGCGGACCGGCTCGACTGGCTGGTTCCCGGTCTGATCGAGGAGCGCATCGTCGCGCTGCTGCGCGGGCTGCCCAAGCAGACCCGCAAGTGCTTCGTACCCATCCCGGACACGGCGGCACGTCTGGCCGCGCGTCTGTCACCCTCGGAACGTCCGCTGATCCAGGCGCTCGGCGAGGAGTTGAAGGCGCTGACCGGCATCCAGGTCGCGGAGGATCTCTGGGATCAGAGCGTCATCCCCGAGCATCTACGCATGAAGCTGCGGTTGGTCGACGAGTCCGGCCAGACGCTCGCCATCGGCGATGATCCGTTGCGGCTGCAGCGTCAGTTCGGCGACCGGGCGCAACAGGGCTTCGCCCACATTCCGAGCAGCCCGCTTGAGCGCACGGGCATCACCCGCTGGGATTTTGGCGATCTGCCCGAGCATGTCGAGCTGACCCGCGCCGGTATTCGGCTGCGTGGTTATCCGGCGTTGATCGATCAGGGCGAGAGCGTGGCCATCGCGGTGCTCGACTCGCCCGAGAACGCCGCTGCGGCCCAGCGCGACGGGCTGCGGCGGCTGTTCATGCTGCATCTCGGTGCCGATCTGCGCCGGTTGCGCAAATCGCTGTCCAACCTCGATCGGATGCGCCTGCAATATGCCAAAGCGCCCAAGGTTGAGACGGGGGCATCCAAGAGCGCCAAGGAGCCGGATCTTGCCGATGAGCTGATCGCGCTCGTCCTCGATCTCAACTTTGTCGAGGATCTGGTGCCCATTCGTACCCAAGCGGACTTCGAGCAGCGTCTGGCCGAACGCGGGGGACGGTTGTTTGACACCGCGCAAGCGGTCTGCGCCCGGATTGACGCCATCCTCACCGTCTACCAGCGGCTGCGCAAACGACTGGCCAACATCACCCAGGTCAACTGGATGCCCTCGGTGCTCGATATCCACGCCCAACTCGATGCACTGGTCTTTCGCGGCTTTCTCCAGCGCATCCCTTTCGTGCATCTTGAGGACTATCCGCGCTACCTCGCCGCCATCGAGCAACGTCTGGAACGGCTGGTTCATGCTCCGGCCAGAGATCGGCAGTGGATGGCCGAGATGGCCGAACTCCAGACCCGCTGGCGCGAGCGCGAACAGGCCGCGCGCGCGGCTGGTCGGCGGGATGCACGGCTCGATGAGATCCGCTGGCTACTCGAAGAACTGCGGGTGTCGCTGTTCGCCCAACAGTTGGGCACACCTGGGCCCGTATCGGTCAAGCGGATTCAGGCCAGATGGAAAGCGCTGGGTCTGTGACTGGGACCGCTGGCGTCAAGCGCCTGCGGTCCGGGTGTCTCTATCCAGGCGAGCGCTGAAAGAGCCTGCTGGCGTCGATGCGCCGGTCGATGTTGGTGAGCATCCGCCGGTATTGCCCGGTTTTGGGATCACCGAATCCGCTGGCGAAGTTGCTTCGTGTCATGCCTTCCGGAAGCCCCTGGATCAAGGGCATGAAATCGTCCGCGCTCAAGCCATCACGGGCCATGGCTTGCAGCCTTTGGGCGCTCGCCTGGCTTTCGGTTGCGAGTTTGGCAAAGCGGATACCGGCCCGGTTGGCGGTCATGTCGGCGAAGCTGAAGCCGCTCCCGCCATTGGCATCCGACATCTCTTTGTACCAGCCCACCAGGCTGGAGAGCGTATCGTTGCCCTGGGTGGCAATGGCCGCAGACGTCATGAAATGCTGGCTCAGATCAGCGCGCCCACGCAGCACGACCTTGTGCGGGCGCGCTGGCGATGCGCTCGCGCTGTCGGCTGGAGCGTGGATGACACGGCCATTGACATAGGCGGCAAGCGCAAGGATCAGCGCGCGATTGGCGCCCACGGGATTGGTCTGTGCATGGACCCCGGCCTGGCTCAGGAGATCTGAAAGCAGGTCGGCGAGTTCAATCGGCGTGCCGTTCGGGTGCGTCGCGGCGAGCACTTCGAGGCGTGCCTGAAAAGCCAGCACGCCCGGCAGATCGGCCTCTGGGACCAGACTGCTGCCAATGCGCTCAAGCATATCGGGGTGCCAGACGTAGCTGACCTGTAGCGCGTCCTGGGCGAGATCGACGCGCTCGATCAGTTGGGCGCGATCAATTGCGCGGATGGCGCGCTCAGCGAGCGTCTCGACGAGGATGGCCGGGAGCGGGAGTCCGGCGACACGCGCCGAGTCCACTTTGACCAGATGATCATCCTCAAAGAGTTCGAGTTCGACGTTGAGATAGCGCTCGGACTCGTCCAGCGGCAGACGCAGCGAGGCGCTCAGAAACGCCTTGCCGTCACTCAGTTTTACGCGCGCGCGACCCTCGCCGATTCGGTCCACGAACGCGCCGAGCAGCAGGTTGGCCTGGTGTTCGTTCAGGCGCAGGGTGGTGAGCATCTCGGAGCGTCTGGCCTCTGGCCGATTGGTCCTGATCCAGCTCTGGATCCAGGCGCGCTCAGCAGCGGTCAAGCCCGCTTGCGCATCGACTAGGGGGCGGCTGTCCATGAAGATGAGCGCGCTCAGCCCGAGTGCGACGAGCACCAGAACGGCGAAGGTCCAGGACAGGGTTTTGATCAGCAAACGCATGACTCAGCTCAGCTTAACCAACGGTCGGGTGGAAACCAATACGAGAGTACAGCATACAGCCGCGCGGGTTCGACCGGCTTGGCGATGTGGTCATTCCTTGGTTCCTACACAAAAAAACCCCGCGCTTTCAGTGCGGGAGGGAGCACGGCTGTGAACGTATCACGCACTGAGTCAAGCGCCTCGGGTTGCCGACCGCATCCCGACGCCTCAGTCTCCTCGCAAATCGCCCCTGATGGAGAAGTTCGGGAAGCGTCCCGTATCGAGCAGCTCGATGAGCTGGCGCGGCGGGGTCCAGTGTCCAATCAGACCGGGGTCGAGCGCATTGGCGGTGTCGCAGGTCTGGATGCGGTAGTTGACGACACCGGCATCGGCCAGCGCATGCCCGAGTGCCCCGACCTGCTCCGGGGTCCAGCCCGGCATGAGAGTGGTGCGCACCTCGAGTGCAATCCCTGCGTTCAGGAGCATGTCGAGACTCTCCCAGGCGCGCGCGCCCGAGTCCGCCACACTGGTGATGGCCGCGTAGTCGCCCGGCAGGGCCTTGATGTCTAGGCCGATCCAGTCAACAAGCGTCAGAAGCGGGCGCAGACGCTCGGGATAGGCCCCGCTGGTATGCAACCCAATCTTGTAGCCGAGCGCGCGGGCATCGGCGATGGCCCCGGCGAGTGCGCCTTGCGCGGTCGGCTCACCGCCGCTGAAGACGACCGCGTCGAGCAGTCCGACGCGCTGCTTGAGGAAGCCCCGGATATCCGGCCATGACAGACGCGCGGCCTCGTGCGTGTCGAGCAGGTCAGTATTGTGGCAGTAGCGGCAGCGCCAGGGGCAGCCCTGGCAGAAGACCACGGCGGCGAGTTCGCCGGGGTAGTCGATGGTGGTCAGGCGGGTGAAGCCACCGATGCGCAGCCGCTCGGCGCCGCGCAAGCGCGGGTCGATGTCCGGCGGGGTATCGGTGGGTTGATTGGCGGGTGTGGTGTGCATTCGGTGGGCGTCGGCCGCCGGGCGGCGGCTGACGGGGCGTTCTGAAATCAGGCGGCCAACTGCTCGCGCGCTTGTTGCGTACCGCGTGGCTGCTCGGTGAAGTAGCAACGGTCGGCGTGCTCGGCCTTCTTGCCACTGTTGAAGGCGGAGACCGGGCGATGATAGCCCATCACGCGGGTCCAGACCTCGCAAGGGGTGCGTTCTTCGTTTGCGAGTTCGATGTTGGTGTTGTTCATGCGGTCATTCTCCAGTTTTCAGATACGTCCTTGGACGTGGTGGGTTCATCCCGGCTCGGCGACCCGCTGCTCGGCCTGTTTGCGGGCGATGAGTTCCTGGTCGCAGATCGGACAATAGGGGTGCTCTCCGGCGATATAGCCGTGCTTGGGGCAGATCGAGAACACTGGGGTGATGGTGATATAGGGCAGGCGGAAGTTCTCCAGCGAACGGCGTACCAGGCGCTTGCACGCCTCGGTCGAGGAGATCTGCTCGCTCATGTAAAGGTGCAACACGGTTCCGCCAGTGTACTTGCTCTGCAGCGTCTCCTGCATGGTGAGCGCCTCGAAGGGGTCATCGGTGTAGCCGACCGGCAGTTGCGAGCTGTTGGTGTAGTAGGGCGTCTCGTGTGTGCCGGCCTGGATGATGCCGGGGAAGCGCTTCTGGTCTTCGCGGGCAAAGCGATAGGTCGTACCCTCGGCTGGCGTGGCCTCCAGGTTGTACATGCTACCGGTGCTCTCCTGGAACTCCACCATGCGCGCACGGATATGATCAAGCAGCCGACAGGCAAGCTGATGACCCCGCTCGGTGGTGATGTCCTCGGCATCATCGGTGAAGTTGCGCACCATCTCGTTGATGCCGTTCGCGCCGATAGTCGAGAAGTGATTACGCAGGGTGCCCAGGTAGCGCTTGGTATAGGGGAAAAGTCCGGCGTCCATGTGGCGCTGGATGACCTTGCGTTTGATCTCCAGGCTGTTACGGGCCAGATCTAGCAGCTTGTCGAGTTGCGCCAATAGGCCCATCTCGTCGCCCCGGTGGGTAAAGCCCAACCGCGCGCAGTTGATGGTGACAACGCCGAGCGACCCGGTCTGCTCGGCTGAGCCGAACAGACCGTTGCCACGTTTGAGCAATTCCGTTAGGTCAAGGCGCAGACGGCAGCACATGGAGCGCACCATGTGCGGGTCCATGTCAGAGGATAAAAAGTTGGAAAAATAGGGGAGGCCGTACTTTGCAGTCATTTCGAACAGCAGCTCGGCGTTCGCGCTCTCCCAGGGAAAGTCATGGGTGATGTTGTAGGTCGGGATCGGGAAAGTGAAGATCCGGCCCTTGGCGTCGCCCTCGGTCATGACCTCAATGTAGGCGCGGTTGATCATATCCATTTCGGTCTGGAGATCACCGTAGGTGAACGGCTGCTCCACACCGGCAATCACCGGCACCTGTTCGCGCAGATCTTCCGGGCAGACCCAGTCGAAGGTCAGATTTGTAAACGGAGTTTGACACCCCCACCGCGACGGTACGTTGAGGTTGTAGATCAGTTCCTGAACGGCCTGTTTCACCTGGACGTAGTCGAGCCGGTCGACACGCACGAAGGCGGCCATATAAGTATCGAAGCTCGAAAACGCCTGGGCGCCGGCCCACTCATTCTGCAGGGTGCCGAGGAAATTGACGATCTGCCCGACAGCCGAGGACATGTGCTTGGGCGGACCGGCCTCGACCTTGCCGGGAACCCCGTTTAGGCCCTCGTTGAGCAGGGTGCGCAGTGACCAGCCGGCGCAGTAGCCGGCGAGCATGTCGAGATCGTGGATATGGAAATCGCCGTCCCGATGGGCCTGGCCGATTTCGGGCGGATAGACATGGTTGAGCCAGTAGTTGGCGATCATCTTGCCCGAGGTGTTGAGAATCAGGCCGCCGAGCGAATAACCCTGGTTGGCATTGGCCGCGACGCGCCAGTCGGAGCGGTCCAGGTATTCGTTGATGGAGCCGCCGACATCGACCAGGGTGCGGCTGTCGGTGCGCAGCTTTTTGTGCTGCTCGCGATAGACGATATAGCCTCGCGCGGTTTCGAAGTGGTTGGCGCTGATCAGCGTCTGCTCCACTACGTCCTGGATGCCCTCGATATCCGGTGGGCGTCCATCGCTGAAACGATGAGCAAGCACCTTGACGACCTGCGCCGCCAGCAGTCTGGCCTCCTGCGGCCCGAACTCGCCGCTCGCCTGACCGGCGCGGAGGATCGCGGACTCGATCTTCGCGGCGTCAAAGCGAACTTCGACCCCGTCGCGCTTGAGGATGCGCGTTGGCAGCGTCGGCGGATTCAGCGGACCGGTTCCCATGCTTACTCTCTGATTATTGAACTATATATTGTGGTAGGCGGCGTATTCTCGACTAGATGATGTGTTTTTTCAAGCCACATCTTTGTTGATCAGGATCAAGATTTCAGCAGATGACGGTTGCGTTCGAACGGGTTCACGAGACCGGCGTCGCGGGTGTGATCTGCTTGACGAGGTTGGCCCACTGGGCTTGACAGTTAGGCATTGCGTCAGCACGATGGCTCATCCAGGCATTTCCGCATGTCTATTGTTTTAGGCCGATTAACCCCAACGGATTCGCCAACCCTGCCTGCTGTAACATCAATATAGATGGCCCGCAAACTCCATATCCAAACCCATGGCTGCCAGATGAACGTGCACGACTCCGCGCGTCTGGCCGATATCTTGCGCGAGTATGCCGGCCTAGAACTGACCGAGCGGGCGGAAGAGGCCGATGTGCTGCTGCTCAATACGTGCTCGATTCGCGAGAAGGCGCAGGAGAAGGTCTTCTCCCAACTGGGCCGCTGGCGTCCCTGGAAACTTGCGCGACCGGATCTGGTGATCGGCGTCGGCGGTTGCGTGGCGAGTCAGGAGGGCGATGCGATCCGCGCCCGCGCACCCTTCGTCGATCTGGTATTCGGTCCCCAGACACTGCATCGCCTGCCGCAGATGCTGGAGGATCTCCACAACCAGCGTCTGCCTCAGGTGGATGTCTCCTTCCCCGAGATCGAGAAGTTCGACTGTCTGCCCGCGCCGCGCGCCGACGGTCCTTCGGCGTTCGTGTCCATTATGGAAGGCTGCTCAAAATACTGTACTTACTGCGTGGTTCCCTACACCCGTGGCGAAGAGATCAGCCGACCGTTCGACGACCTGATCGCTGAGATCGCCGATCTTGCCGAGCAGGGCGCGCGCGAGATTCATCTGCTCGGGCAGAACGTCAACGCCTATCGCGGTCCCATGGCCGAGCCGCCCGGCGAGCGCGCCGATCTGGCGTTGCTGATCCGCTATACAGCCGCGATCGAGGGTATCGAGCGCATCCGGTTCACCACCAGCCACCCGGTCGAATTCACTGATGAGCTGATAGAGGTCTTCGCCGAGGTCCCGAAACTGGTAAGCTTCCTGCATCTTCCGGTTCAGTCGGGTTCAGACCGCGTCCTCGCGGCCATGCGGCGCGGTCATACGGCGCTCGAATATCGCGCCAAGATCCGTCGGCTGCGACAGGCGCGCCCAGGGATCAGCATCTCATCGGATTTCATCGTCGGCTTTCCGGGTGAGACCGAGGCCGACTTCGCCGCCACGCTGGATCTGATCGAGCAGATCGGATTCGATCAGAGCTTCAGTTTTATCTACAGCCGCCGTCCGGGCACGCCCGCCGCAGAGTACCCGGACGATGTGCCGCTGGAGGTCAAGAAGGCGCGCCTGGCGCTCCTGCAACAGCGTATCGACACCCAGGCACAGCGCATCAGCCGCCAGATGGTCGGCACTGTGCAGCGCGTGCTGGTCGAGCGGCTATCGCGTAAAGACCCGGGCCAGCTCGCCGGGCGCACCGAGAACAATCGCGTGGTCAACTTCGACGCAACCCCGGATCTGGTTGGTCAGTTCGTCGACCTGAGTATTTCCGAGGCCCTTCCCAACTCACTTCGCGGGCATGTGCGTGTCTAGCCAGCAACCCCACACTATTGACCTCGAACTCGCGCCCGAAGACAACGCGCGTCTGGCCAATCTCTGCGGTCAGCTCGATCAGCATCTGCGACAACTGGAGCTGCGGCTCGGTATCGAGATTGCCAGTCGCGGCCCGAGCTTCCGTCTGACCGGCGAGCAGTCCGCCGTGCGCCTCGGCGAGCAGCTTTTGCAGGCACTCTACGCCGAGACCGCCGAAGACCTCCTGACGCCCGAAAAGATCCATCTCGCGCTCCAGGAGGCGGGCGCCGATGCTTTGCGCGAGCAGCGCGACGATGAGCACCTCCCCGAGGTCATCATCAAAACCAAGCGCGGCCTCATTCGGGCACGCGGATTGAATCAGCAGGAGTATCTGCACGCCATCCTCGCGCACGACATCAACTTCGGTGTCGGCCCTGCGGGAACCGGCAAGACCTATCTGGCCGTGGCCTGTGCCGTCGAGGCGCTGGAGTCGGACCGGGTGCGTCGCATCCTGTTGGTGCGCCCGGCCGTCGAGGCGGGCGAGCGGCTCGGGTTTCTTCCAGGCGATTTGGCCCAGAAGATCGACCCCTATCTGCGCCCGCTCTACGACGCGCTCTTTGAGATGCTGGGATTCGAGAAGGTCAATAAACTCATCGAGCGCAATGTGATCGAAGTCGCGCCACTCGCCTATATGCGTGGACGGACCCTCAATGAGTCATTCATTATCCTCGACGAGGCGCAGAACACGACGCCCGAGCAGATGAAAATGTTCCTGACCCGCATCGGCTTCGGCTCCACGGCGGTCATCACCGGCGATATCACCCAAATTGACCTGCCGCGCGGCCAGCCGTCCGGGCTGCGCCAGGCGGTCGAGATCCTCAAGGGCGTGCCGGGCATCAGCTTTACCTTCTTCAGCGCTCGCGACGTGGTGCGTCATGCGCTGGTGCAGCGCATCGTCAATGCGTATGACATCTTCGAGAACCCACCGTCACCCTCGACCTGACGACACGTATGAGCGTTGATCTGGATCTCGATCTGCAGCTCGCCACAGACTGCCTTGGACTGCCTGCGTCAGCGCAGTTCGAGCGCTGGGTCATGGCAGCGCTTGCGGGACGCCGGGCGCGAGCGAAGCTCACGATCCGCGTGGTGGATGTGCATGAGAGTCAGGCACTAAACTTGCTTTACCGAGGCATGGATCAGCCGACCAACGTGCTTTCTTTTCCCTTCGAGCTGCCTCCTGGCCCCGGCGCGGACGATCCGCTGGCCGACCTGCTCGGGGATCTGGTGATCTGTGCCGAGGTGGTGCGCCGAGAGGCCCTGGAGCAACATAAAGAGCCGAGCGCCCACTGGGCGCATATGGTGGTGCATGGCGTCTTGCATCTGCTTGATTACGATCATATGACCGACTTAGACGCCAGTGAAATGGAAACCCTCGAAACAACTATTCTGTGCGGGCTGGGATTCCCGCCTCCCTATGAACACCAGGACACCCTGGAGGAACTCTGACACCTTATGACGAGCGACCGATCTAGTAATGGCTCGCAATCGCGCACCTGGCTCAACAAATTAAGCCAGATGATCGGTAGCGAGCCGCAGGACAAGGCGCAGCTCATTGAGCTGCTCAAGGATGCACGACAGCGCGAGCTGCTTGGCACGGATGCACTAAGCATGATCGAGGGGGTGCTGCAGGTTTCGGACCTTCGGGTGGGCGATATCATGGTTCCGCGTGCCGAAATGGTCGCGCTTAAACGTGACGATCCACTCGAGAAGATCCTTCAGATCGCCGTGAAATCCGCCCATTCGCGTTTCCCGGTAACCGGGGACGATAAAGGCGAAGTCGTGGGCATTCTGCTTGCCAAGGATCTGCTGTCGTTCTGCATCGAGAGCGGCCGACGCGTCTTTAATATCCGCGATCTTCTGCGTTCCGCCGTCTTCGTACCGGAGAGCAAGCGCCTCGATGTCCTACTCAAGGAGTTTCGCGCGAGCCGCAATCACATGGCGATCGTGGTCGATGAATATGGTAGCGCAGCGGGCCTAGTGACCATTGAGGACGTGCTGGAACAAATCGTCGGCGAGATCGACGATGAGCACGACTACGACGAAGGCTCGGGCATCTTCCGCCGCGGAGACAATGCGTTCAGCGCCAAGGCGCGCACGGCAATCGATGACTTCAACGAGCATTTCGGTTGCAACTTTCCAGACGATGAGTTCGACACCATCGGCGGTCTGATCGTCCATGAACTCGGCCACCTTCCCAAACGCGGAGAAAGCGTTGAGCTGGGGCCGTTTCGCTTTACTGTCATGCGCGCCGACAGCCGTCGGGTGCATATGCTCAACATCGAATATCTTAATCCGCACGATGGGCTTGCCCTGACTTCTGGGGCGGCCGACGAGCATTGAGTGCCAGCGTCCTCGGCGTCGATCGTTGAAGCGCAGGCCCGCGAAGGGTTGCGTGTAGAGGGCGGTCACCGCCCGCATAAAGACAAGTTCCGACGTTGACTGGAAAAGCAGGTGCTTAGCGAGTCAACGTTAGTACAGAATCCGGCGCAAGTCGGTATGAGGAGTCAGTATGCCAAATGATTTCGAGCGAATTGCGATCGTCACGGGCGCGACGTCCGGTATCGGCGAGGCGACGGCGAGATGTCTGGTCAACGCCGGATACGGCGTGGTTGGCAACGCCCGTACGGCTGACAAGCTCAAAGCCCTGGAGTCTGAACTCGGTCGTGCGTTCCACGGCGTTGCTGGCGACGCCGCCGATGAGACGGTGCTCGAACGGCTGTTCGAGGCCACCAGCGAGCACTTCGGCAGGCCTGCGGACGTCGTCATTGCCAACGCTGGTCGTGGGCTGGGTGGCTCTGTGAGCGAGGCGGATATGGCGCAGTTCGAGGAGGTGATCCGCCTCAATGTCACCGGCACACTCGCCCTGTTACGGATGGCCGCCCAGCGGATGATCGATGCCCAGCGCACGGGTTATCCCGCCCGCGCCGCCGATATCGTCGTCATCGGCTCGGTCGTTGGACGCAATATCTCACCCTTTAGCGCCGTTTACGGATCGACCAAGTTCGCCGTCCATGCACTCACCGAGGGTCTGCGCCGGGAGATCGGACCTAAGGGCGTGCGTGTCTCGCTGGTCGAACCCGGAATCGTGGTCAGTGGGTTCCAGGACGTCGCAGGCTATAGCGACGCGACCGTCCAGGGTTTCCACGAGCGTTTCGATCCGCTACTGATCGGGGCCGACATCGCCCGCGCCATCCACTTCATCCTGTCCCAGCCGCCGCATGTGCACATCAGCGATATCGTCGTGCGCCCCACACGCCAAGACTATCCATAGGACTCATTTGCTCGACGGCGCCAAGAGATTAGGCAAGAATTCGCTGCAGCCACGCCTGGCGGCCACCTTCTCGCCGATTCTCCCAATACTTGCCTAGTCTCATCAGCAGCGGAATCGGCTGATTACCTCGGCCAAACCCTCGGCGTTTCGCGCGACTTGGGTGGACGCGGCCGCGTTGGATTCCGCAGCGTAAGCCGTCTGCTCCGCCACATCCCTGATCACCACGACGTTGCGGTTGATCTCTGCGGCCACATGCGTTTGCTCCTCGATGGCCGCCGCGATCTGGGTGTTCATGTCCAGGATGCCGGTGACATCGTGCGTGATGTGATCGAGATATTCGCCCGCCTCGTTGGCCTGGGCCGAGCCTTCCAGTCCTTGCTGTCGGCATTCCTCGATCAGCTCGACGATGTTGCCGATCTTCTGCTGAAGCGCCGCGATCCTGTCGCCGATCTCCTCGGTCGCGGTCCGCGTGCGCATGGCCAGGGTCCGCACCTCGCTGGCGACCACCGCGAAGCCTCGGCCCTGCTCACCCGCCCGCGCAGCCTCGATCGCCGCGTTCAGCGCCAGCAGATTCGTTTGCTCGGCGATGCCTCGGATGACCTCCAGAATCGCGCCGATAGTGCTCGAACTCTCGACTAGCTCGTCTGCGGCCTGTGTCGAACCCGCCAGCCGATCAGCCAGTGAATCGATGCGCCCGATGGTCTTCGTCACCTGCTCGTGCCCCTGGCGTGCGTGATCGCTTGCCTGTCGCGTGCGGTCCGCCGCCATCTCGGTGTTGCGGGCGATCTCCTCGATCGTGGCGAGCATCTGGGTGATGGCCGTGGCGAGCTGATCCGCCTCGCTCAGTTGTTGGCGTCCACCGCTCGAGGTTTGCTCGGCATTGACCGAGAGCTGTGCGGTGGCTTGACCCAAGTGGTCGACGGTCTCCTTGGACTGCCTGATCAGTAGCGCGACACTGTCGAGCATGGCGTCGAAGTGTCCGCCCATGCGTGAGAGCTCGTCGCCTCCCGGGAGGTTCAGTCTCAGGGTCATGTCGTGCTCGTCGGAGACCCGCTGGATGACGCCGACGGTACGGCTGATGCTGCGATTGAGGTTGCGGGCGGTCAGTGTTGTCAGGAGCGTGACGAGGATCGCGATCACGGCGGCGAAGAGCAGGAGCCGCCAGGTCGCACTCAGCTCCGAGGCCGCCAGGGTCTCTTTCAATTGGACCTGGATCTCATCGAGCCGGGTCTGGATGGCCCGCATCCGCTCCTCGAGCGCGGCCCTCAGCCCCTGGTCGGGCGAGAGTCCCACCCGGATCTGGGCCTGCACCAGCGCCTGGAAATCACGCCGGTAGCGAGCGAGGGCGTCATGGGCCTCAGTACCCTGACCAATCTGCTCAATCAGCGCAGCATGGTCGTTGTTGAACTGATCGGCGTACTTGGTATCGGAGCGCAGCATGAAGTCCTTCTCATCGCGGCGCAGTTGTAAAATCCCCACAAGCAGATCGTCGCGCCCAGTGGCTTTGACGCGATCCTCCGCCAGGTGCACGGCGTTGCGCAGACTACCGTAGAGCCCGGACTTCGGATTGAGACCGATCGCGCGGTACTCGGAAAAGAGCGTTTCGAATTGCGCCTGGTAGTCGGCCATCGCCTGCTGGAGCGCTTCGAAGCTGGCCGCCGGGATCTCCTCGCTCGAGAGCATGTCGGCGAGTCTGCCGAGCTGCTCGGTGAATCGGAGCCCATCCTCGCGCAGCCGCTCTGCGTCATTCTCGTCCAGGCGTGTCAGGAAATCCTGCTCATGACGCTGAGCCTGCAGCAGATGGTTCGTCAGCTCCAGCGTCAAATCCCGGGCCGTCGAAAGTCTGTCGAGCTGTTGCCAGGTCCACCAGCCGCCAAAGAGAATGAGCAGCAGTGCAAAGACGGACAGCGCTGAGAGACCAAACAGCTTGTGTCGAATGAGCATCATCGATTCCTTTCCGGTTTCCGGTTTGCCGCTGGCTCTCGGGGAGCCGAGTCCAAGCGAAGCAGCCAGCTTCCGGCGAGTTGATAACAAAGACTTGGTGGATTCGGATTTCAGCCGATCCATCGCCCCTCGGCTGAAGGCGTGTGACTCTTGATCCGGCGATCATCCTAAATCCCGCCGACCTGTTGTCTTGTGAACTGGTTGGAGTTTCCGAAGCTTGGTCCGTGCTCCGTGGGCGCGCCGCTGGTGGGGCCGCGGGATGCGGCTGATCGCTGAGCTTACCAACCCCGCTCCAACAACGGCCTCAGAAACCGCCCCGTATGCGAGCGCGCATTGGCGGCGACCGCCTCTGGTGTGCCGACGGCGACGATCTCTCCACCTTTGTCGCCGCCCTCCGGTCCCAGATCGATGATCCAGTCTGCGGTCTTGATGACGTCGAGATTGTGCTCGATGACGACCACGGTGTTGCCCTGGTCGCGCAGACGGTGCAGGACGTCGAGCAGGTGTTTGACGTCGTGAAAGTGCAGGCCAGTCGTTGGCTCGTCGAGAATGTAGAGGGTGCGCCCGGTGTCGCGCTTGCTCAGCTCGCGGCTGAGCTTGACCCGCTGGGCCTCGCCGCCGGAGAGCGTGGTGGCGCTCTGACCGAGCCTGATATAGGTCAGTCCGACATCAACTAGGGTCTGGAGCTTGCGTTTGATGACCGGGACCGGGGCGAAGAACTCCAGCGCGTCCTCGATGGTGAGGTTGAGCACCTCGTCGATGGTGCGACCCTTGTAGCGGATCTCGAGCGTCTCGCGGTTGTAGCGTCGGCCCTTGCAGGTGTCGCACTGGACGTAGATGTCCGGCAGGAAGTGCATCTCGACGCGGATGAGTCCGTCGCCCTTGCACGCCTCGCACCGCCCGCCTTTGACGTTGAAGCTGAAGCGCCCGGCGGTATAACCACGCGAACGCGCCTCGGGCACGGTGGCGAAGAGATCGCGCACCAGATTGAACAGCCCAGTGTAGGTCGCCGGATTGGAGCGGGGTGTGCGACCGATAGGGCTTTGGTCGATGTCGACGACTTTGTCAAACTGATCGAGCCCTTCGATTGATCCATGCGGGGCGGGTTTCAGGCTGGCCCTATTGAGATGGCGGGCGGCGGCCGGATAGAGGGTGTCATTGATCAGGGTCGACTTGCCCGAGCCAGAGACGCCGGTGACGCAGCAGAAGGTGCCGATCGGGATGGCGGCATCGACCGCGCGCAGGTTGTTGCCGTGCGCGCCCAGCACCCGCAGTTGCCGCTCGGGGTCGTTGAGTGTGCGCTGGGTCGGGATCTCGACGCGCAGGTCGCCGCGCAGATAGCGCCCGGTCAGCGAGCGATCATTGGCGGCGATGTCCTCAGCGCTGCCGTCGGCCACGCTCTCGCCGCCGTGGACGCCGGCACCAGGTCCCAGGTCGCCGACCAGATCGGCCGAGCGGATCGCCTCCTCATCGTGCTCGACCACGATCACGGTGTTGCCGAGGTCGCGCAGATGGGTAAGGGTCTGGAGCAGACGGGCGTTGTCGCGTTGGTGCAGCCCGATCGATGGCTCGTCGAGAATGTACATGACGCCGACCAGCCCGGCGCCGATCTGGCTGGCCAGCCGAATGCGCTGGGCCTCGCCGCCGGAGAGCGTCTCGGCGCTGCGTGCGAGCGCCAGATAATCGAGTCCGACATCGACCAGAAAGCGCAGTCGCGTGGCGATTTCTTTGATGATCCTGGCACCAATCTCACCGCGCTTGCCCGATAATTCCAGCGTCTCGAAGTAACGCAGCGACTCACCCACCGGCATGCGCGAGACCGCCGGGAGGGTGTGCTCGCCGACGAAGACATTGCGCGCCGCAGCGTTCAGGCGCGAGCCATGACAGGCGGGGCAGGGCTGCTGGGAGAGATAGCGCGCCAGTTCCTCGCGCACGGTGCTGGATTCGGTCTCTTTGTAGCGCCGCTCCATGTTGCGCACGATGCCCTCGAAGGGGCGGATCTTGCCGCTGCCGCGCTCGTGGGGCAGTTTGAGTTTGAGCTTCTCCTTGCCGCTACCGTAAAGCACGATCGCGCGGACCGGTTCGGGTAGCTCAATCCACGGGGTCTCGACATCGAAGGCGTAGTGCCCGCCGAGCGCGCGCATCATCTGAAAATAATAGGCGTTGCGCCGGTCCCAGCCACGCACCGCGCCACCGGCCAGACTCAGCTCAGGGTGGATGACCACCTTGGCGGGGTCGAAGAACTGCTCCATGCCCAGACCGTCGCAGGTCGGGCAGGCCCCGGCCGGGTTGTTAAAGGAGAAGATGCGCGGCTCAAGCTCCGGGATGCTGTAGCCGCACACTGGACAGGCGAATCTGGCGGAGAAGGTCAGCTCAGGATGCTCCGGGTCGTCCAGCCAGCCGATCCGGGCGATCCCGTCGGAGAGGTTGAGCGCGGTCTCGAAGGATTCGGCCAGACGTAATGCTAGATCCTCGCGCACGCGAAAGCGGTCGATGACGACTTCGATGTCGTGTTTCTTGTTGAGGTCCAGCTCGGGCGGGGTGTCCAGCTCATGGAGATCGCCGTCGATACGCGCGCGGATGAAACCCTGGGCGTGCAGCTCGGCGAGCAGTCGCTGATACTCGCCCTTGCGTGCCGAGACGACCGGCGCAAGCAGCATCAGTTTTTCGCCGTCTGGCAGGGCCATCACCTGATCGACCATCTGGCTGATGGTCTGGGCCTCCAGCGGCTCGCCGTGGGTCGGGCAGCGGGGTTGGCCGACCCGCGCGAACAGCAGACGCAGATAGTCATGGATCTCGGTGA
>JARIBS010000129.1 GCA_029257385.1 Thiorhodococcus sp. | reverse complement strand
TTGGTCCGACCATGTCCAAGCGGTAAGCAGCTCAAGATTGCTAAGTGGCGTTCCAGAAGAGTTAATTCTTTGGAAGATGCTACAAACCTCTTTGTTATTTCTTTCTTTAATTGTAACTATCGGAAATTCATAATCTTTAAATGCTTCAGTTACCTTTGCAATTTTATTTTTTTGCTCATCATTGAATTTAGGCAACTCCGCCAACAGCCTTGTTGTATCTAAAATTGTATTTAGATGTATTTTATCCTTACCTGCAGCAGCTTTATGATGAGAAAAAACATCATCATTTGGCAGGTAACAAATATTAAAACGGTCTGCAAGCTCAGGATCTGAGGTATTACTGTCGGAGTGAAAGACGCCATAAAGCGTAGTTAGGCGTTGCTGTCCATCAAGTATATAGTTAACCGGATAGTCCTCGGGGGTATCCGGAAGCTTAAACCCTCCAACATTTCGTTCGTGTTTTAATTCTTCCTTCGTAGACCACATTAACAGCGAACCAACAGGATACCCGCGATATATAGAATCCAACAAACTTATTATCTGTTCATCAGTCCATATATACTGACGTTGAAAAACGGGAATTTTGATATTTCCTCGTTCAACATCGGACAGAAGAGATGCAAGCCTAGGGCTTGACGGGGTAATTTTACTTGATGAAGCCATTGATCCTTACACCTTCCATTTTAATGAATTTTTCCGTTTCTCACCGCTGAACGCGGAGCTGTGCGACCACGCTCAACCCCCACGGACGGGGGTTGAGCGTGGTTCGACTCAAGCGTCTTGATAGGCGTCGCCGTGCGGTACGGTATCAAGTCTCAAAATCCCTAATCAAAATCGTTGGCACGGCCTCGCAGGTTTCTGCAGCGACGCCGGTGAAGCAACTGCCATTGCTCAACTGCACCGCCTTCTTATCTTCGAGACACCTGTCGCACAGCTCCGCGATAAGCGGCGCCATGGAGGGCGCCGCTTATCAGTTGAGTAGACAGAGTGTCGGTCCGGTGAGATAGACGGATTCTGCCTATCTGGATTCGGGCAGACTCTGCCTAGCTCGGTTGGCGGTTGTTGAGGGTGAGCGCTTGTCGTATACAATGCGGATACCCTAAACCCCATAGGGAGAAGCTAGCAGGTGGCGGGCGAGCACACAACGTCGAGCGTGGCTGTCCAGCGTTTCTGGGACAATTTCATTGAGCGCGCACGGAAATCGGGCATCAAGGAATCCGCGATGCCCTGGTATGTGCGACACGCGGAACGGTATCTGAAAGCACATGCCAGCAAGCGTCTTGCAAAGCACAGCGTTGACGATGTGAAGAGGTATCTCGATGCTGTTGGCAGGAGAGACAGAATCGAGGACTGGCAGTTCGAGCAGATCGTCGAGGTGGTAAGGAACCTCTTGGTGACGGCGAACGCGGCGGTTGTGGGCGAGGTCGACTGGGCGTATTGGAGGGATTCGGCGCGGTCTCTGGCGGGCGATCACCCGACGATTGCGCGGGAAGGACCTGTCGGCCCACGGCTCGACGGCGGCGCTCACCCCATGTCTAAAGCCAGGGGCTTGCGCGGCGAGTTCGCTCGTGCGAAGCGTCCGCAACGCCTGCCGGTGGTGCTGACCTGCGGCGAGGTTGCTCGGTTGTTGGATCGCCTGGACGTCACTCAGCAGAGAATGGCCGCGCTGCTGTACGGCACCGGGATGCGGTTGATGGAGTGCGTGCGGCTTCGGGTGCAGGACCTGGACTTCGAGTATCACCAGATTATCGTGCGGGACGGCAAGGGCCAGAAGGACCGCGTGGTGCCATTGCCGAAACGCCTCGAACTGCCATTGAAGCTGAAGCCCCGAACCAGCGGTCGAGATCGACACCGATGGCCCGATAGACAGCGTTCAGCGCGACCTCGATTCGGGCCGGATCATCGCATCGGGCGGCAACCCGCGCATCGAAACACCAACGAACGTCCTGCACGTCACCCTGCCGCCGCTCATGGTGTCGAGCGATCGAACGCACTTCTTTGCACTACGCACCAGCCATCCGCGCACCCGCAACCTCGACATCGATTCTCCTCGGGCGTGCCAGTCATTCACGCTGAGCGATCTGGAGCTTGGGGACAGTCCATGGGGAAGAAGTCGCCTTGTTAAACCAGTCTGATCCTGAACCACAAGGTATAGAGCGCCGGGAGGAACAGCAGCGTGATCAACGTGCCCACGATAACGCCGCCGATGAGCACCAGGGCAAGCGGTCCCCAGAAGGTATCGGTGGTGAGCGGCATGAAGGCGAATACGCCCGCAGCAGCCGTCAACACGACCGGACGGGCGCGTCTGACGGTCGCCTCGATAACGGCCGCAGACGCCTCCATGCCCTGCTCCAGGTTTTGATCGATCTGCTTGGTCAGGATCAGGGTGTTGCGCATCAGGATACCGGCCAGACCGATTAGACCGAGCAAGGCGACGAAGCCAAACGGCTTACCTGCAACCAGCAGCGCGAGCGTTGCGCCGATGATGCCCAGTGGTGCCGTAGCCACCACCATGACAGTGCCCGCAAAAGAGCGCATCTGCAGCATGATGACGGTGAGCATCAGCACCAGCATGATCGGCTGGATGCGCTGGATAGAGGCATCGGCCTTGCCGGACTCCTCGACCGAACCACCGATGTCGATCCGATAGCCGGGCGGCAGTTCCGCCCGCAGCGACGCGAGCCGGCCCCAGATAGCCTGGGTGACGTCCGGCGGCTGCGCGCCGACAACCTCCGCGCTCACCGCGATCATGGGTTCGCGATTGTAGCGTTTGAGCACCGGGTCCTCGAATCCGACCGACAGCGTCCCGGCCTGGCCCAGTGGGATAGCACGTCCGTCGGCGGTCTTGATGTCGAGATCGGCGAGCGAACCGAGCGCAGGAATGGCCTCCGGCAGCCCCCGCAGCACCAGTTGGACGTTACGGATATCCTCGCGAATCTCGGTCGCGACCAGACCGCTCAAGGCATATTGCAACTGTCGCGCAAGCTCACGCGGCGTCAGACCGATCAGACGCAGCCGGTCGGGATCGAACGCAACCGACAGCACGGGGCTGCGTTCGCCCCACTCCAGATGGGCGTCGGCGGTGTTGGGATCATCCGCGACTGTGGTGCGAACTTGCATGGCGATCTCGCGCAGCTTCAGCGGATCCGGCCCCAGGACGCGAAAGCTCACCGGCCAGATCACCGGCGGGCCATAGAGCAGCGTGTGCGCCCGCACGCGCGCCTCAGCGAAATCACCTGCGGCAATATGTGTTTCGAGACGCTCGATGAGTGCATCGCGCTCGGCGGCGCCCTCAGTGACCACGATGATTTTGGCAAACCCCGGATTGCTCAGCTCCGGATTCAGCGCCAGGAAAAACCTCGGCGCACCCGCGCCGATATAGGCCGAGAGCGAGCGCACCCCCGGTGCGTCTCGCAGAAGGGCCTCGACACGCGCTGCCACGGCGTTGGTCGCCTGGATGCCGCTGCCCTCGGGCAGAGTGATGTCGACCAGCACCTCAGGACGATCCGAGGTGGGGAAGAACTGCTTCTCGACCGGGCCGACGAGTCCCAGTACCGCAACTACCAGCACGGCAAAGGTCAGCGCGACGACGCCCTGTTTGTAGCGCACGCAGACGCGAATGAGTGCGCGCAGACGCCGATAGAGCCGGGTGTCGTAGCCGCCCTCGCCTCCTGCGTTGCCCGGCCCCTGGTGGTTGGGAGCGGCGAGCAGGAGCGTTCCCAGATAGGGCGTGAACGTCACTGCCACCAGCCAGGAGAACAGCAGTGCGAGCGCCAGCACCCAGAAGATGTTGCCGGCATATTCGCCCACGCTGGAGCGGGCGAATCCAATCGGCACGAAGCCAATCGCCGTGACCAGGGTTCCGCTCAGCATCGGGGCGGCGGTGATACTCCAAGCATACGCCGCGGCCCTGATACGATCGACGCCCTCGGCCATCTTCACCAGCATCATTTCAATGGCGATGATGGCATCATCCACCAGCAGACCGAGCGCGATAATGAGCGCGCCCAGCGAGACACGATCGAGATCGATGCCGCGAATGAGCATCAGCAAAAAGGTCAGTCCCAGCGTCAAGGGGATGGCGATGCCGACGACGAGACCGGCCCGCCAGCCCAGGGTGATAAAGCTCACCAGCATCACCACGCCCACCGCGACCAGGAATTTGATCTGGAACAGCGACACGGCTTGATCGATCGCATCGGCCTGATTGGTGAGCTGGGTCAGCGCCATACCCAGTGGCAGTTCGGCTTGCAGCGCTTGCTGGACCTCGGCCAGGCGCGCGCCAAGATCCAGGCCGTTCTCGCCGGCGCGCATCACCACGCCGAGCAGCAGCGCATCCTGACCCTCAGCGCGGATCAGATAATCGGGCGGGTCGGCATAGCCGCGCCGGACCTCGGCGATCTCACCGAGACGAATCAGCCGTGCATCGGTCCCCGAGCCGACTTTGACCGGCACTGCTCGCACGCTGTCGAGATCATCCAGTCCGCTGTCCAGACGCACATACACGCGCGGCCCACGGGTCTCGATCTGACCGGCTGGGAGCAGCCGATTGTGCGCATCCAGGGCATCGACGATGGACTCGGGCGTGAGACCAAGTGTGGCCAGTCGCGCCTGGTCGATCTCGACGAAGACGCGCTGGGGCCGCTCGCCGAGAATGCGCGCCTTCTGCACGCCCTCGACCCGCGCGAGCCGGTCGCGTGCCTGCTCGGCCATACGTACCAGATGGCGCATGGGAAGATCCGGTGCCGAAAGCGCATAGAGCGCAAAGTAGACATCGGAGAAATCGTCGTTGACGAACGGTCCCAGCACCCCCGGCGGCAGACTGGCGGTGGCGTCGAGCATCCGGTTGCGAACCGCCTGGAAGAGATCCGGCACGCCCTCCGGCGGGGAGGAATCCTCAAACTCGACCAGCATATCGACCCGCCCAGGGCGTGCTGTCGTCTCGACACGGTAGAAATACGCCACCTCGGAGATGCGCAGTTCGAGCGGGTCGGCAACCAAGTCTTGCATCTGCTGTGCACTGGCGCCTGGCCAGAGCGCCGAGACTAGCAGCGCACGCACGGTAAAGTCCGGGTCTTCGGCGCGTCCCAACTGCTGGAACGCCAGCAATCCGGCTATGGCCGTCGCCAGAATAAAAAACAGCGTCACCGAACGCTCACGCACGGCGAGCGCCGAGAGGTTGAAATGCAACAGCTTGTCCGGCGACTGGTTCATTGCTGGCGCGCCCTGACCGCTTGCCCCTCGTACAGCCGGTTGACACCCAGCGCGATGACCGCCGTCCCTGGTGCCAGACGTGTGCGGATCTCGGCGTATTCGCCGACTATGCGCACCAGTTCAACCCGCTCTAGCTCGGCGCGGCCCTCGACCACGCGCCAGAGGTTGGAGCCGTCGCCGCGCTCCAGCATGGCGCCCAGGGGCACGCGCAACACAGGCTCTTCGGCGTTGGCCTCATCGGTAACGAAACGCAGACTCAGGGTCGTCCCCAGCGCGAGTCCGGGGGGCGGATCTTCCAGCTGGTAGCGCGCACGCCAGGTCCGGGTGAGCGGATCGGCGCTCCCGGCGATCTCGCGCAGACGCGCCCGGATCGCCCGTCCGCCGCCGAACGGATGGACCATGGCGGTCTCAGGCAACTGCGCGAGACGGTCCTCGGGAACATCGACCTCGCCCTCCAGTGGTCCATCTCCGGCCAGCGTCGCCACGCTCTGTCCCGCGCTCACAACCTGACCGACCTGACCGGCGACATCCAGGATGACACCCGCAGTCGGCGCGCTGAGCGAGGCGTAGCCAATCGCGTTGGAGGCCTGGCGCAAACGCGCCTCGGCGGCCGCGAGCTGTTCCTGTGCGGCGCGCTCGGCCGTGGCGGCGCGGTCATGGTCCTGCTCGCTGGCGAGTTTGCGGCTCAACAGTCCGCCCAGACGCACCTGCTCGCGCTCGGCGTTCTCATGCTCGGCGCGCGCACTGGCCGCCGTCGCTCGGGCGGCGATGCGCTCCTGATCGACATCGTCGGGATCGAGCCGAAACAGCACTTGGCTCTGTTCGACCCGCTCACCGGCATCCACTGCGCGCTGCTGGATTTCACCGCCGATGCGAAACGCCAGCGGGATCTCATGGCGCGCGCGCAGCGTGCCGGTCAGGCTCCATTGAGCGCTGTTCGACACCTCAATCGGCGCCGTTAGGACCCAGGGAATCTCTGGCTCTGGGGTCGTCTCGGGACTTGGCTGGCAGCCGTGGAGCAAACACAAGGCCGCTGCGGCAAGGACGACCTTTATCAAAGGGGAACGCATAGTGGCAAACCTCGAAATCTGCCCCTATGGTATCGCATCTGTTTGCAAACACGTTCGATCACACACGATCTTTTGGCTATGCTGATGACCTTCACACCGATCGGCCATGTCCGGTCGCCGTATACCGACAAGTTCGGTATCCCCCGCCAGGCGGGGCTTGTCACCGCTGCGGAGGCGCGCATCGCGCTGCTGCCGCCCTTTGCCCGCGAGGAGGCTTTTAAGGGTCTGGCAGGCTTCTCCCACGTCTGGATCGTCTTCGTCTTCCATCGCGATTGTCTGGACGGCGGCTGGAACCCGACCGTGCGCCCTCCCCGTCTGGGCGGGCGCGAGACGGTCGGCGTATTCGCCAGCCGCGCGCCCTACCGGCCCAATCCCATCGGAATCTCAGCCGTCGAGCAGCTCGGCCTGGTCCGTGACCGCGACGGTCTGGCACTGCGCGTGCGCGGCGTCGACATGCTCGACGGCACCCCGGTGCTCGATATCAAACCTTACGTGCCCTATGCCGACGCGCTGCCGCACGCGCTCGCCGGGTTTGCGAGTGCGCCGGAGCGCACCGCATTGGCGGTGACCTTCTCCACGCGTGCGCTGGAGGATCTTGCAACGGTCGATCCCGATGGCGAGCGCGGGCTGCGCACATTGATCGAGCAGGTTCTGGCCCAGGACCCGCGACCCGGATACATGGATCGCTACCCTCAACGGCGCCAATTTGGGATACGGTTGTATGAACTCGATATTCGCTGGACACTGGACCCGAGCGGTATCAGCGTGCTGCGGATTGTACCCGCCGCAAGTCCTCAATAAACAGGATTGCAGACGCGCGAAAGTCCGGGAAATCTCGATCTGAGGCAGCTTTCCACCCAGCCGGGCTTGACCCTTTTGCGCTCCGCACCAAAAATGCCGTCGGATAACCCAGCCCTGACGGCTGGGGACACGAAACCGAAGACGTTCGCCGTATGGCTCGCGTAAGATCGAGAACCGCCTGGCCATGGCCTGCAACCGCCAGTCGGAATCAACGCACGTCTCGCTCTCATCAACCGAAATGGACTGAGTCATGAACAGCCCGCTCTTCTTGGTCGTCGACGACAGCAAGATGTCGCGCATGATGATCAGCCGCCTGGTCGGCGATCTGCGCCCCGACTGGCGTATCATCGAGGCCGTCAGTGGCCCGCAAGCACTGGAGCTGATCGAACAGGAACCGCCGACGCTCATCAGCATGGATGTCAACATGCCCGGCATGAGCGGTCTCGAGACCGCCGGACGGATACGTCTGCATCATCCCGACATCCGCATCGTGCTGTGCACGGCGAACATTCAGGACGCGATGCGCCAAGCCGCCGAGAAGATCGGTATCCGCTTCGTCGCCAAACCCATTACGCAGGCATCGATCGAGCGAATGGTGGCGCTGTTCGAGGAATAGCTCATGCTGGAACTCAACGAAATGCAGCGCGATGCCCTGGGTGAGCTGTTCAATCTCGGCGTCGGGCGTGCAGCGAACAGCCTGAGCCTGATCGTGCGCGATGAGGTCGAACTCACGGCGCCCGCCGTCTCGCTGGTGGCTCCCGAGGAGGTCGCAGAAACCCTGCTGGGATCGCAACTGCGCGAGCTCAGCATGGTGAGCATCGATTTCACCGGTCCCTTTGTGGCCCAGACCATCCTCCTGTTTCCGGAACGCAACGCACTCTCGATCGTCAGTCACATGCTCGACCCGTCCATGAGTCCGGAAGAGATGTCCGAATTCGAGCAGGAGGCCATGTGCGAGGTCGGCAATATCATTCTCAACGCCTGTATCAGCGCGCTCGCCGATGAACTCCAAGTCGAGTTCGAGGGCGGCTTGCCGGAACATCACTTCAGCAACTCAAACACCCTGCCGTTGACCGGCGAGGATGACGATAGGATGGTCCTGCTCCTGCAGATCCAGCTCATGATGCGCCAGGAGCAGGTCGAGGGGCATCTGCTGTTCCTGCTCAGCGTCAGTTCGATCAGAATTTTGCTCGAACATGTCGATCGGTATCTGGAACGCATGGGTATGCGCTGATGAGCGGCGCGCTCGACACGCGGTTGCTCGACCATCTGCGCATAGGTGTGATCCTGCTTGATGCCGAGGCGCGCGTGCGGTTTTGGAACGCCTGGGTAACACGCCACAGCGGGCTGCCTCCGGAGCATGCGCTCGGGCGAAGCATCGAGGAGGTCTTCCCCGACATCGCGCAATCGCGGCTTGCGGCCGCCATCGAGCAATCCCTGCGTTTTAAACTCTCCTCAATGCTGGCGCCGGGACTGAACCCCAGAATGCTCCCGCTCTATCAGAAGGCAGTGGATCGCGCCGGCGACCAACGGATCGCACAGCTCATCTACGTGACTCCCGTCCGTCAGGAGCGCATCGCTTGTCTGCTCCAGGTCCATGACATGACCGCGACGGTGCGCAGAGAGCGTCGGCTGCGCGCCCAGTCATCGCAGCTCATGGAGACCACCTACAGCGATCCACTGACTGGTGTCGGCAATCGTCGGCGCTTCGACCGCGACCTTGCCGAGCTCTTCGCGACCGCGCGGGCCGAACAAAAATCGCTGGCGCTGCTCATGATTGATGTCGACGACTTCAAGGCTTATAACGACCGCTTAGGTCATCCCAAGGGCGACGAATGTCTCGTCATGATCGCGAAAGCTCTTCAGGAAGGGCTGCGCCAGAACGACGATCGTGTGTCACGCTACGGCGGCGAGGAATTTGTGCTGCCATTACCAAACGCCGACTTGAATATGGCCTGTGCCATTGCCGAGCGTCTGCGCGAGCACGTCGCGGCATGCGCGTTGCCGCATCCGGCCTCGCGGGTGGCGAACCATATCACCGTAAGTATCGGGGTATCGGCCATCTTGCCCGCAGGAACGAACCAACTGGCTGACAATCTGGTCGCACAGGCGGATCTGGCGCTCTATACGGCCAAGGACCTGGGGCGCAACACCTGCGCCTACTTCGATCCGGTCGGCAATACGCTGCACGCCTGCTGCTGATCGCATCTGACCAGCCGCAGGGTCGCATGTCGATTGGATCCCACACCCGTGCAGCGCCTGGCGCGGCTCACACCCCGGCGTCGAGCACCTGCTCGGCCCACTCGGATAGCGCCGCGAGGATCGTAAGCGTGTGCGGCTCATCGGCATGGATATCGGACAAGGCCGCCAGGCGTGCCTCGAAGAGGTCGATCTGGAGACTCCCGCCGCCTTCAGGATCGGTGAGCCGTGCCAGACGATAGGCGTCCCAGTCCTCACGCTCTGCGGCACTGAGCGTCTCGGGCCAGTTTCGCGCCCGGTAGCGCAGCAGCATCTCGGGCAATCTGGGGTCTTCAAAGCGCGGTGGACTTCCCGCCAGCGTCTCGGGCGAGCGCTGGCGCAGATCATCCATGGCGCGGCGATCGTGCTCTGAGAAGAAACCGCCGCAGTAAAGCATCAGATCCGGATCGGTTGCGACAGGGAGCGGTTGCGCCTGGTGTACGGCCTGGATATGTGCTGAGATCCGCGCCGCATGGGCACCGATGTGCTCGGCGCGCGCGAGCGCTTGCTCGGGGTCGATGCACCAACGTTCGGCGGCCCGTGGTGATAGGGTCTGCATCGGGGCCAGCACCGGGGCACGATTGACATGAACGCTCTTGAGCGCGATCCGCTCCTTGCCCTCGGGCAATTGCTCGCTCGGCGTGAAGAGTCGCAGCCTGATCTCCTCCACCGACAGATCCAAAAGCTGCGCTGGATCGGAACGCAGATCGAAGCAGATAATCGCGTTGGTGTTGGTCGGATGCGCGGCGACGGGAAAGATCGGCGCGATACAGCCCAGCGCCGCCGGATAACGGGCCGAGACGTGCAGCAGTGGGCGCCCCCGCGAGAGCAACTCGCGCGTGCGTCGTTTGTCGCGCAGGGTCAGTGCGTAGTCGAAGAGCTTGGGCTGCGCGCGCCGCAGCAACCGTGCGATGGCGATGGTCGCGCGCACGTCGGCCAGCGCATCATGGGCCTGTCCATGCGCGATGCCGTTGGCCGCAGTCAGGTCCGTGAGCTTGAAAGACGTGACGCCATCGTCACGGGTCGGCCAAGCGATGCCTTCTGGTCTCAGCGCATGGGCCAGACGCACGACATCGATCAGATCCCAGCGTGAATTGCCGTTGCGCCACTCGCGTGCGTAGGGATCGATGAAGTTGCGATAGAAGAGATGGCGCGTGACTTCATCGTCGAAGCGCATGCTGTTGTAGCCGACGCCACAGGTGCCGGGTCGGCTCAGTTCGGCATGGATGACGGCGGCGAACTCGGCTTCGATCAGGCCATCGCGATCGGCGAGTTGGGGTGTGATGCCGGTGAGTAGACAAGCCTCGGGATGCGGCAGGACATCGGTTGCGGGACGTCCGAGCACGCACAGCGGATCGCCGATCTCGTTGAGATCGGCGTCGGTGCGCAGACCAGCGAACTGGCACGGGCGGTCACGCCGCGGGTCGGTGCCCCACGTCTCGTAGTCGTGCCAATAGAAGGTCTGGGACAAGGGCGCGTGCGCGGCCGACCCGAGGGAGCGACCGCGAATCGGTCAGACTTTTTCTTTGATCCGGGCGGCCTTACCGGTGAGTGCGCGCAGATAGTAGAGCTTGGCGCGACGCACAGCACCCTTGCGCTTGACCTCGATGGCGGCAATCGCGGGGCTGTAGGTCTGGAAGACGCGTTCGACGCCCTCGCCGTGAGAGATCTTGCGCACCGTGAAGGCAGAATTGAGACCGCGATTGCGGATGGCAATGACGACGCCCTCGAACGCCTGGAGACGCTCGCGGGCGCCTTCCTTGACCTTCACTTGCACGACAACGGTGTCGCCGGGAGCGAAAGCAGGGATTTCGCGGGTCATTTGTGCTTGATCGAGCTGTTGAATGATGTTGCTCATAGTTTCCTTAAGGCTCCTGTTCTCACCCGGCGCCACCCTCGCGATGGGCCATTACGAATTCATCGAGTAGCGCCTGCTCGGCCTCGTTCAGGCCGCGGCGCCTCAGTAGGTCTGGTCGGCGCAGCCAGGTTCGCCCGAGCGCCTGTCGCAACCGCCAACGTTCGATGGCGGCATGGTTGCCGCCAGTCAGCACCGCCGGAACCGAGCGGCCGTCAATGCGCTCCGGGCGGGTATAATGCGGACAATCCAACAGACCGTCCATATGAGAATCTTGCCGCGCCGAGTCGGCATGTCCGAGCGCACCAGGCAGCAGACGAATCACGGCGTCCATCACGACCATCGCGGGCAGCTCGCCGCCGCTGAGTACGTAGTCGCCGATCGACCATTCCTCCTCGACATGCGCTTGCAGCAGCCGCTCATCGACGCCCTCGTAACGACCCGCGAGCAGAATCCATCCCGACTGCGCGGCGATCTCAAGCATCGCGGCCTGATCGAGCAGCCGCCCCTGGGGCGACAGATAAGCAACCCGGCTCGTTGGGGCAGCGGCGCGCGCGGCCAGGATTGCATCGCGCAGCGGCTCGACCTTCATCAGCATGCCCGGACCACCGCCGTAAGGGCGATCATCTACCGTGCGATGAACGTCATGGGTGAAATCACGCGGGTTCCAGAGGTGTAGTTGCGCCAGGCCGCTAGTCATTGCGCGCCCGGTCACACCCTGACCTAACAGGACGCGAAACACGTCTGGAAAGAGCGTAATGACATCAAAGCGCATGACTCGACCCTGAAGCTGACGCTGTCCGACGACCATCGAGCGCCCTGATCGCGAGCGCTAGAACGTGGGATCCCAGTCGACTTGAATGCGCCCCTGCTCGAGATCGACGTCTTTGACGACATCTTTCCAGACAAAAGGGATCAGCCTCTCGCGCTCACCCTCGACCACGAGTACGTCGTTGGCTCCGGTCGCAAACACATGGCTGACGCGACCGAGATCCACGCCATCAGTGGTGACGACTGCGAGCCCTTCCAGGTCGATCCAGTAGGGTTCATCGGCCTGTGCGGGCGGCAACTGTCCGGCATCGATTGCGATCTCCTGCCCGATGAAGTGCGCGGCCTGCTCGCGATCCTCGCAACCCTCCAGCCTGACGATCACACCCTTACCGTGTTGCCGACCCTCGGCGATGCGGCAGGGCTTGGCGTCTGGACCCAACAGCCAGGGGCTGTATTTTAGGATGCCAGCGCGCGGGTCGGTTTCCGAGAACACCTTGACCCAGCCCTTGACGCCGTAGAAACCCGAAATATGGCCTAGAACGACCCGCGAACGCTTGACCACGGCACGCAGCGCCGGCGACTAAGCGGCTGTGAGTGCCGCCGCCTCGCGAGCCGCCTGCTTGAGCAGTTGTTTAGCGCGATCAGTGGGCTGAGCGCCCTGGCCGATCCAGTAGTTGGCGCGTTCAGCGTCGATGCGCAACGGAACCTCGCCACCCTTAGCACTTGGATTGTAGAAACCGAGGCGCTCAATGTAGCCGCTATCACGCTTGGCGCGGATATCGGCGACGACGATCTTATAGAAAGGGCTCTTCTTCGAACCACCGCGAGACAAACGAATCGTGACCATGTGCTGTCCTGGCTCAAAACTTAAGAATTAGGCGTTGCGGGATTTCCCGCAGGGAAACGGCCAAATATACAGAAAACGACAAGAAATGGAAGCGGCATCGATTGCTTTATCGTTGGAAACGCATGCACAACAGATGCCCACATCGCGCTTGGCGCAGCATTGATCGGTAACAGTATACGCTGCAACAGAGTTCACAAGTTGATCAAAAAACACTGGAAAATCGCATTTATGCGCGACGGTTCGAGGCGCGAATTTGTTATCCTTGAAAAGATATTAGAGAGCGCATCAATGAGTGATACTTGTTGGTTGAGATCCGCCTCACTGGAGTCGCGCCCGATGATCAGTTGTAGCCTTATTTTGCCATCGACGCGGTCACTGTATGGATATGCCTGATATGCGTAAGTTGTTTGTCCTTTCCGAGCACGATCTTCAAGAAGACACGATCAAAGCACTGAGCCAAAGACGATGGTCGATCGTGTACGCCAAAAATCTGAAGACGGCCCAAGCGCTATTTACGCAGGAAAAGGGTCCACTGGTCGGTATCGTCGTCTTTCCCGAACACCGCACTCCTGGGTGCGATGCCTATTTGAAACAGCAGGTGATCGCGCT
Organism: Thiorhodococcus sp.; assembly: GCA_029257385.1. Taxonomy (GTDB): domain Bacteria; phylum Pseudomonadota; class Gammaproteobacteria; order Chromatiales; family Chromatiaceae; genus Thiorhodococcus. The sequence goes on along the minus strand of JARIBS010000129.1, from coordinate 33,918 downwards.
TACACAAATTAAGTGGATTGCAGCGATCACGCAGGAGCAGTTGAGCCAGGAAGCCACGAAGCAGTTCGTCGCGGAGCATCTGTACGATTTCCACGTTCTACCGCTGTGCATTGAGCGTCTGGTGACCGTGCTCGGTCGCGCCTATGGCATGGCGCGCCTGGAGCAGGAACTCGCCTCCAAGCGTGAGGTGAATGCACCCAATCAGTTTGGGTTGATCGGCGAGAGTCCGGTCATGCATTCGCTGTACCGGATGTTGCAACGCGCCGGCGAATCCGATGTTCCAGTGCTGATCACGGGACCGACAGGTTCGGGCAAAGAACTCGCCGCACGGGCCGTCCACGATCATTCCTCCCGCTCGCAAGACCCCTATGTCGCGATCAACTGCGCGGCGCTCTCGCCCTCGCTGCTGCAATCGGAACTGTTTGGCCACGAAAAGGGCGCCTTCACCAGCGCAAACGCTAGCAGAAGCGGCTACATCCAGAGCGCGGCCGGCGGAACCCTGTTCTTAGACGAGATCGGCGACATGCCGATGGAGTCCCAGGCAACACTGCTGAGATTTCTCGAAGACAAAATCGTGACCCCAATCGGCAGTGTGCGCGGCAAGCATGTCGATGTGCGGGTGGTGGCCTCGACCAATGTCGACCTTGCACGTGCCATCCAGGACAAGACCTTCCGCGCCGACCTCTATTATCGACTCGCCTTCCTAACTATCCAGATACCTAGATTAAGCGAGCGCGGTGACGACATCGTATTGCTGGCGAACTATTTCCTCGGCGAGGCGACGATCGACGCCGGCATGCGTGGCCTCAGGATCAGCGCCGAAGCGTTGGCTGTGATGCGCCACTACGCCTGGCCCGGCAACGTTCGGGAGTTGCGCAGCGCCGTTTTCCAGGCCGCGATCAATTGCGAGGGGCTGACGATTCGCCCCAGCGACCTTAAAATACCGCGCGACGATATCGGTGCTGTGCGTTGCGAGATGCCACAGGAGCCAGCCGAAAAGCACGACAATGTCTACCCCGGCGGCGGTCGCGTGATCGGAACGCTCAGAAGCGCGCGAGCGCGCTCCGAGAAGCGCAACCTTGAGTACGCCCTGGAGCGCAACGCCAGCAATGTCACCCGCACCGCGCAGGAGCTTGGGGTCTCGCGGATGACGCTCTATCGCTTGATGGCCAAGCATGGCGTCGAGCGACAGGCGGGCAGATTCAGAGGCTAGAAACAGACCATAAGCCGGGGCCCGGCAAGAATCCGCATTGCCCAGTAGGGCATTGGTTCCGTATCCTCTCGGCTCCAATGTCACGCGAGTCCATCCCGGAACGATCGCTCATGTCAGTCAACGCCTGGCTCAAGTCACAGCGCCCCCTCGCCGGCGGGGCGCTCACACTCGCCGTTTGGCTCAATACCGCCAGCGGGGTCTTGGCCGTGATCCAAGCCTGGTTCCTGGCGGTCATACTCAATGCGGCCATCTTCGCAGACGCCGACCTCGCGACGCTCTATCCCTGGTTCTGGGGCCTGCTGGGTCTGTTCGCACTCAGAGCACTGACCGTTTGGCGCGCCGAGCGCGCGGCCTTCGAGGCCGCCGCCAGTGTCCGAATCACGCTGCGCGACCAGCTCTACCGTCATCTGCAGACGCTCGGCCCTGCGTATCTCGCCAACCAGCGCAGCGGCGCCCTGGTCGAGACACTGACCAAAGGCATCGATGACCTTGAGGGCTACTACGCGCGCTTCGTGCCGGCCATGGCCCTGGTCATGATCCTTCCATTGGCCATCCTGACTGCGGTCTTTCCGCTCGACTGGCTCGCCGGTCTGGTGCTGCTGGTAACGGCGCCCATGATTCCGCTGTTTATGATCCTGATCGGCTCCGGAGCGCAGGCCCGCAATCAGCTCCAGTGGAAACAACTGGCGCGCATGAGCGCGCATTTCCTGGATGTGATCCAGGGTCTCACGACGCTCAAGCTGTTCGGTGCCAGCCGCCGTGAGGTCGCGGTGATCGCCCGCGTTTCCGACGATTATCGCGTCAGCACCATGCAGGTGCTGCGCGTCGCCTTTCTGTCTTCGGCGGTGCTTGAGTTTTTCGCCAGTATCGGAATCGCCCTGGTCGCGGTCTTCATCGGCTTTCGACTCTATGGTCTGGTGCTCCCGTTCCCGGCTTGGCTGAGCGTGCCGGATATCAGCTATCTGCAGGGTCTGTTCGTGCTGATGCTCGCGCCCGAGTTCTACGCCCCACTGCGCAATCTCGGCACCCAGTATCATGCCCGGATGGGCGCCGTGGCCGCCGCCGAACAACTGATCGAAGTTTTGGAGACACCGCCCGCGCGATCTAGTCCGGGCACTCAGCCTTTAGCCGCGTCGCGCCCGCTTGGCGTGCGTTTCGATGCGGTGCATTTTCGCTACGAGGAAGGCCGCGAGGCGCTCAAGGGGATCAGTTTCGAGATCCCGCCCGGTCAGCGGATCGCGCTGGTCGGCACGAGCGGCGCTGGAAAGACCACGGTGATGAGCCTGCTGCTCGGGTTTCTGGTCCCGACCGAGGGACGCATTCTGGTCGGCGATCAGGATCTCGCGGACATAGACCTGGAGGACTGGCGCAGGCATCTGGCCTGGGTCCCGCAGCAGCCACGACTCTTTCAAGGCAGCATCGCCGACAACATCAAGCTCGGGCGCCCCGATGCAGATATGGATGCGGTGCGGGAAGCCGCTCGCCGAGCGCGCGCCGATGACTTTATCGAGGCCCTGCCCGCCGGCTACGAGAACCTGATCGGCGAGCGCGGCGCGGGGCTCTCGGGCGGCCAGATCCAGCGCATCGCACTGGCGCGCGCCTTTCTGCGCGATGCGCCCCTGGTCGTGCTCGATGAGGCGACCGCCAATCTCGACCCCAGGAGCGAGCGCCTGGTTCAGGAAGGGATCGACGATCTCGCCCGCAACCGGACCCTACTCGTCGTGGCTCACCGGTTGGCCACCGTACAGCGCGCCGACCGTATCCTGGTGCTCGATCGAGGCGACATCGCCGAGCAGGGCGCGCATGCCGAGCTGGCCGCAGCCGGTGGACTCTACGCTAGAATGATCGCCGCCCATGGCGTGTTGCCAGATTCGCACGCGGCCAACGCGCGCGGGAGTGATGAGGGATGACGGAACTGATACGCCTCTGGAAACTGTTCCGACCCTACTGGAGCTGGATGCTGCTGGGCACGGCTGCCGCGATCGTCACCCTGATCGCCAACGTCACTCTGATGGCGGCGGCGGGCTGGTTCCTGACCGCTATGGCGAGCGCCGGAATCGCCGGCGTCGCCATAAACTATTTCACGCCCGCGGCCATCATTCGCGCCAGCGCCATCACCCGTACATTAGGGCGCTACGGCGAGCGGCTGATCAACCACGAGGCGACCTTCCGGTTGATCGCCAGTCTGCGCGTCTGGTTCTACCAACATCTGGAGCCGCTGGCGCCGGCGCGTTTGCAGCAATATCACAGCGGCGATCTTCTGAGCCGCATTCGCGCCGATATCGACGCCCTGGACAACCTCTATGTGCGGGTGCTGGTGCCGATGGTGGTCGCCGGTGTGAGCATACTGGCGTTCACACTCTTTCTGCTGTTTTATCATCCACTGCTGGCGCTCTCGGGCCTGAGCTTCCTGCTGATCGCGGGTGTTGCCGTACCCATCTGGGCGCAAGCCAGAGGGCGGATGCCCGGCCAGCACATCGCCGAGGATGAGGGCGCGCTGCGCACCGCCGTGATCGACGGCATCCAGGGCATGGCCGAACTGACCCTGTTTGGTGCAACCGAGCGGCAGGCCCAACACATCGATGGTCTCAGCCGCCGTTTGGTCGCCGACCAGGCGCGTCTGAGCAGCGATCACGGCCTGACCCAGGCCGCGGTCGGACTCTGCGCCAGCCTGAGCCTCTGGGTGCTGCTCTGGCTGGCTATCCCCATGGTCCAGAATGGTCTGATCATGCCGCCGCAACTGGCCATGCTCGCGCTCTTCACGCTTGCCAGTTTCGAGGCCGTGGCCTCGTTGCCACAGGCATTTCAGCTGTTGGGTCGCACCCTGGCCTCCGCACGGCGGCTGTTTAGCATCGTCGATACCGAACCAGCCGTCGCACGCCCGAGCGGTGCCTCGCCACGTCCGTCGCGATTCGATCTCGAATTCGCGGATGTAAACTTCAGCTATCCCGATGCGCCCCGTCCGGCCCTGTGCGATATCCGGCTACGGGTTGCGGAGGGTTCGCGAACCGCCGTGATCGGCGCGACCGGTTCTGGAAAGAGTACGCTGTTTAACCTGCTGTTACGCTTTTGGGCGCCAGACTCGGGAGCGATTCGCATCGGCGGACACGACATCCTGGCGTTTCATGGTGAGGATTTGCGCCGTCATATCGCAGTGGTCAGCCAGCATACCCATCTGTTCGACACCAGCATCCGCGAGAATCTGCTAATTGCCAATCCCGAGGCGTCTCAAAGCGCTATCGAGGCGGCCTGCCGGGTGGCCCAGATCCACGACTTCATCGCCGAGCTGCCGGAAGGCTACGACACTTGGGTCGGCGAGACCGGCGTGCGGCTCTCGGGCGGTCAGGCTCGGCGCATCGCCGTGGCCCGCGCGCTGCTCAAAGACGCGCCGATCCTACTGCTCGACGAGCCGACCGAGGGGCTGGACGCGGCCACCGAGCGCGATCTCATGCGGGCGCTCGATGAGCTAATGGTGGGACGCACCGTGCTGCTGATCACTCACCGTCCGGCGGGGCTGGACTGGGTCGATCAGGTGTTGGTGCTTGATCAGGGTCGCGAGTTGGCGCGCGGCGATGTCTCGGTGGTGCCAGGGGCGATGCAGGCGGCCTTACTCACCGTTGGGCCCGAGGTCACCGCCACTTAACGGGTCGCGCAAACGCTCAACGACGGATCGGTGCTCGCATGCGTGCATTGCTCATGCGTCGCGGGGGCGGCTCCTGGCGAAAGAATCGCACCAGACCGACGATCAGACAGGTCAAAGAGACGCCCAAGGCAAAGGCCGAGTAGATGGCGGCATGCAGCCGCGGCACCTGAACCGCATCGCGCATGTTTAGACGCACCTTGATCAGGTCGGGCGTCACGATATACGCCAGCCCCTCCGGGCCGAGCGCGGTGAGCGAACTGCGCGCCAGATGGTTCTGCAAAGGTTCGCCATCAAGCAAGAGCTGGAAGCTCCCGCCGGTTTTTTCTAACGGTAGTGCCGAGGCGACCGGCGTCCACCAGTTGTTCTGATCATCGCTCCAGACGGCGCGACTGTAATCGACGCCGAATTGCGCCCCGGCGACAGGGGTGCCGATGAGTCCGATCAGCATCAGTGTGTTGAGTTTGCGTGTCATAACAGGTTCAAAAGCTCTCAATTACAGTCTGGCGCGGCGTCAGCTCTCGCCGCGTGACATCTTCAAATGCGCGGCACCGTACAGCCTCAGGCCCTGTACAATCCGCGGCTCAATTTTCGAACAACGGAGCCAGTATGTCGAAATATCATATCTACGCGATCGGCAATGCCTTAGTCGACATGGAGTATGCGGTGGAGATCGAGGATCTGGGCATCCTCGGCATCGACAAGGGCGTCATGACGCTGGTCGACGAGCGCCAGCAGGCGAGCATCATGAACCATCTCAGGGACCACCACCACCAGCGCGGCTCAGGCGGCTCGGCGGCCAACTCCGTCATCGCTTTCGGGCAGCTCGGTGGAAAGGGCTACTACTCTTGCAAGGTCGCCGATGACGAGCTAGGGCGTTTCTACATGCAAGACCTCATCGACGGCGGTGTAGACACCAATCATCACACCGCTAAAGACCAGGGCCAAACCGGGCGCTGTGTGGTCCTAGTCACGCCAGACAGCGACCGCAGCATGTGCACGTTTCTCGGCGTCAGCACCCACCTTTCAACCGACGAACTGGTCGAGGACGCACTGCGCGATTCCGAGTGGTTCTACACCGAGGGCTATCTGGTCACCTCCGACACGGCTCGCGCCGCCGCGATCCAGGCCAAGCGTGTCGCCGAAACGGCGGGCGTGAAGACCGCCGTCTCATTATCCGACCCCAACATGGTCAAGTTCTTCAAAAGCGGCCTGCTGGAGATGATCGGCTCTGGTGTCGATCTGCTGTTCGCCAACGAATTCGAGGCCATGGGGATGGCCGGAAGTGATGACCTCACTCAGGCAGCCGACTACCTCAAAACCATCAGCAAGGGCTTCGCGATCACCCGTGGTCCGCTGGGCGCGCTGGTGTGGGATGGTCAGTCTCTGATCGAGATTGATCCGGTCGTGGTCAAGGCGGTCGATACCGTCGGTGCGGGCGACATGTTCGCCGGGGCTTTTCTCTATGGACTCAGTCAGGGCTGGAGCTTTGCACAGGCCGGAAATCTCGCCTCCGCGGCCTCGGCGAAGCTGGTCACATCGCTGGGACCACGGATCACGGCGGATGAGACACAGCGCGTCCTCAAAGCCTTCCAGTAGACTTCCCGTCTGCCGCCGCCTATCCCTCTCGCCGTCAAATAGAAGATGCCCATGCAATCGGTGGACTCCGACAACACTGCTCCAACCTCGCGCCCTCCATCCGATCGGCGCGTGAAGCTGCTCGCGATAGACACTTCGGGCGAGACCTGTTCGGCTGCACTGTTAATCGACGGCGCCGTCCAGCAAACCATCGAGCACGCCCCCCGTCGTCATGCCGAGCTGATCCTGGGCATGATGGAGCAGCTGCTAAAGCATGCTGGAATCCAGCTCGGAGCGCTTGATGCACTCGCCTTCGGCAGAGGGCCGGGTTCTTTCACCGGGGTACGCATCGCCGCTTCGGTCGTTCAGGGAGCGGCCTTCGGCGCGACGTTGCCAGTGGTTCCCATCTCCACGCTCGCCGCCATCGCTCAGGGCCAATTCAGACGTACTGGACAGCGGCACCTGCTGGCGGCACTCGATGCACGCATGGATGAGGTCTATTGGGGCTGCTACAGCGTCGGCGAGGACGGGCTGGCCACACCGTGCTGTGAGGAATGCGTCAGTGCGCCGGAGCGCATCTCAGCCCCGCCCGGCAACGCCTGGACGGGTGTCGGTCCGGGATGGTCGGTCCATGGTCAGGCGCTCAGCCAGCGGCTTGGAGATCGCCTCGATAGCATCAACCCGCACGGTCTCTGCGAGGCCAGGGATATTGCCACCTTGGCAGTCGAGGCTTTGTTGGCCGGCCGTCATGTTCCACCAGAACGGGCGATTCCGGTCTATCTTCGAGATCAGGTCACGCGCACGCGCGCTTAGCGTCTCATCAAGCGCTGGCGGTGACGGCTACGACAGTGCGCGATCGCGCAACCTGTCTATTGACGGTGGTGGGATTTTCAGACAGCGATGCAGGCGCGCGCCTATTCAATGCCTCCAACAACTCCAGTCCAGCAGCTCGGCGACCTGACCGGCCGACACCAAGCACGGCGGCGGCTCTTGAGCCTCATGGCAACGGGTCTGGCCGCAGTGCATGGCGCGGGTGCGGTGCGAGATGCCCTGGCTGGGGAGCGCATGCCGCGCTCGCCTTGGTTGTGCGCCATCGGCAAGGCGGCGCAATCCATGGCGCTGGGCGCCTGCGAGACGCTATCCGAACCACCAGCGGGCGCATTGCTGATCACCAAGCGCGCTCACGCCGATCCAGTGCGGCTTGGCGCGCACGGCATCGTAACGCTCATCGGTGGACATCCACTTCCCGATGCCGGCAGCCTGAAAGCGGGCCAGACGCTCATCACGACGATTGCGCGGCTACCCGCCGACGCCCAACTGCTCTTTCTCATCTCGGGCGGCGCATCGAGTCTGGTCGAGGTGCCGACTCAGGGGATTGGGCTTGCGCAACTGCGGCGGATGAACCACTGGCTGCTAGCGAGCGGACTGCCCATCGGCGATATGAACCTGGTGCGCAAGTCGCTTTCCAGAATCAAGGCGGGCGGGCTATTGGACGTGATCGCTGGCCGCTCGGTGCGCGCGTTGGCGATCTCAGACGTTCCAGGCGATGCGACTGCGGTCATCGGCTCGGGGCTTCTGGTGCCGGAGCCTGCGCTTGCCGAGCGGGTGAGTCGGCTGGAGCTTCCCGGCTGGCTTGCACAGTGGGTTGCACGAGGATTGCGCGAACGCGGTACGCAGCCGCCCACGACTGGCCCCGACATTGCGTTGGTCGCGACCCTGAGCAAGGCCAAGGCCGCGATTGTCGCGCAAGCGCGGCGCAGCGCTCTGGCTGTCTGGGAGCACCCGGACTTCATCGAGGGCGATGCCGCAGTGCGCGGCGCGGCGCTTGCTCACACGCTGATCGAAGGCGCACCTAGTCTGCACGTTTGGGGCGGGGAGACGACCGTGCGGTTGCCGGATGCACCAGGGCGTGGCGGGCGCAACCAACATCTGGCGCTCGCTGCGGCAATCGCCCTAGCGGGCCGGGAGGATTGTCTGCTGCTCAGCGTGGGCACGGACGGAACCGATGGACCGACTGAGGACGCGGGCGCATTAGTCGACGGCGGGACGCTCGCGCGCGCAGCGCTGGCTGGTCTCGACGCACACAGACACCTCCGGCGTGCCGATTCAGCAGCGTTTCTGGAAGCCAGCGGCGATCTCATCCGAACCGGCCCGACCGGCACCAATGTGATGGATTTGATATTAGGCTTGAAAATTGCGCCCGGCGCGCCGGGCTAAAATGCGCAGCGCGCGATTCCGCCTCAGAGATAGTCGAGCTGATCAATCCCGAAGCTGGTCGGAGTCAGCCCCAGACGCGCGAAGCTGTCGTTCTCTGAGCAGACATTGCCTTCCATGAGCATCTTGATCTGATCGCGCGAGATCGGGAACCAGGCGAAGCGATCAAACAGCGCGGCCGTCGCCTTGATGGCCATGGCGGGTGCCGGCACCATCAGTTTTTTCTTGCCGGAAGCGGCCGCGATGGTGCGCAGGATGTCTTTCCAGCTCAAACGCTGCGGACCGCAGAGGCTGTAAGTTTGGGACTCGGTGCGCGGCTCAGACAGCGCCAGTACAAAGGCGTTGGCCACGTCGGAGACGCTCACCGGCGCCAGCTCGAAGCTACCGGCGTTATGCGGCAGAACGCCGTCGTAGAACAACGGCGCCGGCATGGGGCTGTCGATGATGTCGCGTTTGAGTTGCGAGCAGAACTCCATGCGCCCGTGCGGATCGCCGAAGATCACCGATGGCCGGAAGATGCTCCAACGCAACGCTGAGGCCTTGAGCGCCATCTCAGCGGCATACTTGGTACGTTGATAGGCCGTGCCGTCGGCGTGAACCCCGTTCGCGCTCATCAGCAGGAAGCGCTCCACGCCGGTCGTTTTGGCCGCCGCAATGGTCGCGAGCACGCCTTGGTGCTGAAGCGCCTCGAAGGTCACGCCCTTTGATGGCTCCTCACGCAGGATGCCGATGAGATAGATCACCGCCTCGGCGCCCGTCAGACAGGTCTCCAGGGCCTTTTGATCATCCACCTCGCCATGCACGATCTCGCAGATGTCGGCACGCGCGACCTTGTCCTCGCTGCCGGGGCGCACGAGCAGGCGCGGCACATGTCCGGCCGTGACCAACTGCTGGGTGATATGGTATCCAACGAATCCCGTAGCGCCGATGACCGCAACCTTCATGGGGAAATCTCCTTCATGATGAAACAGGGCTTGATCGCACGATCACATGATCGGCTTGAATTCTAAATGAGGGATTGAATGTTGGCGCTCAAGGGCGTCAGCGGGTCACGGCCTGTGCAGTCACATGAGCGGCAGGAGCGATATCGCAAAGCGTCTGGCGGCGAACGCGTCGCACGTTACGACGCGCACCGACGAAGACTTCATGGATAACCTCAGAGGCGTTCTTGCCCGCGTCTCTGACTAGCACCTGATGGCAGGAGGCGAGCTTGGCGCTCAGCTCGCAGCGCACCCGATGACCATTGAGCTGGTCGAACTCCTCCTGAACAGTGACTTGAATCTCGATGCGCTCGCCGGGGAAACGGTCAGCGAGCTGTTGTGCCTCAGACTCTACCTGGCGGCGGATATCGGCATCCAATGCGAGCGTATCGCCACCTAGCTTTAGGATCATCAATCGACGTTCTCCAAATGCTCGGTGGATGACAGCGATACTTCCGTCGCGTTTGGCGCACCGAGTGGGATCTTTATGGTATGAGGGCAAAGTGCCTCAATGAGGGGCTTCGTCGTACGCTGTAACTGCGGGAGCGGTAAATTGCAGAATGAAGTGAACGACTGTGTGAAGATCATGGCTTCCGAGCGACCGAAAAGCAAGAACTGGATTCGCGCGCTCGCGATACTCAACAACCCGCTGGCATGTCACTCGAACAGATCCCGGTAGGCCTTGGCAAAATGTTTGTAGGCGTCCCAGCCGTCTTTGTCCATCACCTGATCGATTACCCAGCGGTTTTCCAGCGCCTCACCCATCAGGGCCTGGATCTCATGGCCCAGGTGACGCAGGAAGGCATAGCTCGGTCCATCCTCGGCGAGCTGATAGTCGGCATATTCGCCCGAGCGCTCGTTGAGCAGGGCGATGAAGGCACCGCCATAGTCACCCGGCCCGAGCAGATCGTGGCTATTGTCCTGGACATGGGCGAAGACCTTTCTGGCAAACTCGGTGATGAGGAGACGGCGATCCGCCTCGGCAAGATCACCATGCGCGAGCCGGTCGGCAATCTGGATCAGAAAAGCCAGATATTCTTGGATCACGGCAAGGCGCTGCGCATCATCGCGATAGAGGAAGCGCTCGCAATGTAAATTGATCGCCTTGTCCATGGCGATGCGCCAGGCGATAAAGGCCAGCGCGCTGGCGATCTCGGGCAGGGAGCGTGTCCGGTCCTCGTCCTGCCAGTGACTTTTGATACGTAGGGCCACTGTCTCCTCCCCCAATATGAACGCCCGCAAGCGGTTAGCGTCGATGACCAAAAAACCGTCTGAATCAAGAAACGCCGACTCGCGGGTAGGCAATATCTTTCGTGCGCTCTGCGACGCCTGCTAACGCCGGCCCTCTCGGACCAAGACGCCATAGGCCGATCGTATCCTAGAGCCGGGCATCCCTCGGAACGTGCTCAGTCACACCGGGGCCGACGTAGACCTGGCGCGGACGGGCGATGCGGTTGCCCTGCGTTTGGGCCTGCTCCCACCAGTGAGCGATCCAGCCGGGTAGACGGCCGATGGAGAATATGACGGTGAACATATTGGTCGGGATGCCGACGGCGCGCATGATGATGCCGCTGTAAAAGTCGACGTTGGGATAGAGCTGGCGCTCGACGAAATAGGGATCTTCAAGGGCGATCTCTTCGAGCCGGCGCGCGATATCGAGCAGCGGATCGTTGTGTCCGAGCGTCGGCAGCAGTCGCTCGGCAACCTTGCCCAGCATCTTGGCACGCGGATCGAAATTCTTGTAGACGCGATGCCCGAAGCCCATCAGGCGCGCCTTGCTGTCTTTGTCCTTGGCCAGTCGCACGTACTCCTCGGGGCTGATCCGACCCTGGTGGATCTGCTCGAGCATGTCGAGCACGGCGACGTTCGCCCCGCCGTGCAGCGGTCCCCAGAGCGCGCAGACCCCAGCCGCGCAGGAAGCGAACAGATTGGCCTGGCTGGAGCCGACCATGCGCACGGTCGAGGTCGAGCAGTTCTGCTCGTGATCGGCGTGCAGCAGCAGCACCAGGTTGATGGCATCGCGCACCGTCTCATCGCAGACGTGTTCGGCATAGGGCTGTGAGAACAGCATGTGCAGGAAGTTGGGCACGTAACGCAGACTGGGATTGGGATAGATGTAGGGCTGGCCGATCGAGTGACGATAGGCATAGGCGGCGATCGTGCGGATCTTACTGATCAGCCCGGCCGCGGCGATCCGGAAGCAGTCACGGTCCTCCAGCTCAAAGAACTCCGGATGGAAACACGACAGGGCATTGATCATGGCCGAAAGCGTGGCCATCGGCGGGGCCGAGCGCGGGAAGCCCTCGAAGTGGTGCTTCATGCTCTCGTCGAGGTTGGCACTGGCGGTCAGATCCTCCGCGAAAGCCCGGTATTCCTCGGCACTCGGCAGATGCCCGAAGATGAGCAGCCAGGCCACCTCGACGAAATTCGGCGCCTGCTCGAACTGCTCAATGGGGATTCCGCGATAGCGCAGAATCCCCTGCTCGCCGTCGATGAAGGTGATGGCGCTACGACAACTGCCGGTGTTGCCGTAGCCGGGATCGAGCGTGATGTGCCCGGTTCGCGCTCGCAGGTCCTGGATGTCAATGGCGCGCTCACCCTCAGTGCCTTCGATGACGGGAAATCGGTATTCGGACCCACCCAGGATCAGGATCGCTTCGTCGGACATGGCTTAAATCTCTGCAACGACTTTGTCGTAAAACTCCAGAAAATCGTCCGGAGTCGGCCCTTCGCGCCATTCAATAGCGCTGCGCGGGTGCTGGTTGAGCTGGCCGGTAATGTTGTAGGGGATGGACGGCCCCCAATCCAGCTCTTTGCGCAGCGGCATGATGTAGTTCTGGATGACCTCGATCACCGGACGCAACTCGAACTTGGGATTGCGCAGGAAACCGAGCAGCAGTTCAGTGTGGCAGTTGCCGGCACCCCGCCCGAAGCCGAAGAGCGTGGAATCGACCCGGTTGCAGCCCAGGATGATGGCCTCGATCGTATTGGCGAAGGCGAGCTGGAGATTGTTGTGGGCATGGATGCCGATCTCCTTGCCCGTGCCCTCCATTGCGCCGGCGTATTTCCGGTACAAACGGTCGATCTGCTCGCGGTAGAGATAGCCGAAGCTGTCGACGATGACCATGGTGGTGGCGGGTGTGCGGGCGATGGCCTCCAACACAGTATCGATCTCTTCTTCGGTGATATTGGAGATGGCCATGAGGTTTGCGGTCGTCTCGTAGCCCAACTCGGCGGCATAGTGGATCATCTCCACCGCCTCTGAGACCTGGTGGGCGTAGAAGGCAACCCGGATCATCGACAGCGGGCTCTCGGCAGCGGGTACGATCTGGGTCTTCCAATCGCTCTTGGCGGCGTCCGCCATGGCCGCGAGCTTCAGCCCGGTCTTCTCGGCATCGTGATCGCCGACTACGCGGCGCAGATCCGCCTCATCGCAGTGACGCCAGGGACCGAACTTCTCCTTGGGGAAGGTCTTGGGGGAGTTCTTGTAGCCGATCTCCATGTAATCGATACCGGCATCGACACAGGCGCGATAGACGGCCTTGACGAAGTCGTCACTAAACTGGTGGGCATTGACCAATCCCCCGTCCCTGACGGTGCAGTCGAGCACCTTGAGTTCTGGTCGGAAGGTGATCCAGGGGGCCTTTTCTGACATCTGTCGTTCTCCACGGCTAGGTATTGATTCGATCGCCAGGCTTGCCTATCGCGCTCAGCCCGAGGCGTATGCCGACACCCCAATCGAACGCGATCCGCTGACCTGAAATGTGGCACTTAAACAATGATTGTGGGGCTACGCGACGCCGTGGGCAATGACTGCGCGCCAGATCTCGGGGGGCTGCATCGGTTTTGTCACAGTAGCTGATCTGGCGCGGCGACCAGGGCCATACGCACCAGTTCGGCCAGCGAGGTGGCGCGCATCTTCTCCATCACGCGCGAACGGTGCGCCTCCACGGTCTTGGCACTGACCCCGAGCGCCAGGGCGATTTCTTTGTTGGACTTGCCATCCGTCACCATGCCCATGACCTCGTGCTCGCGCGGGGTCAGCTCGGCGAGACGCGTGGCAATATCGGCCCTCATCGAGCGGCTTGCCCGGGTCTTTTGATCCTGGTCCAGGGCGTTGCGGATACTGCGCAGCAGATCCTCATCATGAAAGGGTTTTTCGATGAAGTCCACGGCGCCCATCTTCATGGCCCTGACCGCCATGGCCACATCGCCATGGCCGGTGATCATGATGATCGGCAAACGGTAGCCCTCGCGCGCCAGATGCGATTGTAGATCGAGTCCGCTCATTCCTGGCATGCGCACATCAAGCAGTAGACAGCCGGCCCGGCCAGGATAGTAATCGGCAAGAAAAGCGGCAGCAGACTCGAATGTCTTCACCGACATGCCCGTCGTTTCGATCAGCCACTCGAGCGAGGTCCGCATCGCTTGATCATCGTCAACGACAAACACAGTGGCATTAGTAGTCATGCGGAATGTCCCAGCGATTCGGTCTTCAGAGAGGTGTGTTTCAAAGCCGTGGCGGAGTCGTTGCCAGGCGTGTTGGTCTGCGCGAGCGGCAAACTCATATAAAAGGTTGCCCCCGTTTCATGCCCGGACTGCGCCCAGATGCGTCCGCCGTGATTTTCGACAATGGTCTGGCTGATCGCCAGCCCCATTCCCATTCCGCCCTCCTTGCTGGTCACGAAGGCGTCGAAGATCTCCGAGAGGCGCTCCGGCGCAATACCCGGACCATTGTCACACACCGCCACATGTGCCTGCTGTGCGTCCATCGACGTGTGGATCGACAGCCGGCGCTCTGGCTGCGCCTCCAAGGCATCGAGCGCATTGCCGACAAGGTTGAGCAGCACCTGCTCGATCTGCACCAGATCCACGCAGACGGGGATCTGGGTGTCGGTCAGATCGAGTGCGATCTGCATCCCGAGCCGATTGGTCTCAAACTCTAAAAATGAGCAGACCTCGCGCACCAGATGGTTGAGATCGGCGTGCAAACGAATCGGTGGCTGATTGCCAACCAGCGCGCGCAGACGCCGGATGATCTCGCTGGCGCGTTTCGCCTGCGCCGTAATCTGCGTCATGGCCCCGACCAACTCATCAGGCTGTCCTAAACCGCTCTGCAAGCGCCGTGTGCAGCCGTTGGCGTAGTTGACGATGGCCGACAAGGGCTGATTGAGTTCGTGGGCCATCCCGGTCGCCACCTCGCCCAGGGTGCTGAGCCGAGAGACATGCACCAGCTCCGCCTGATGCTGGCGGGACTCTTGCTCCGCACGGCGCACCGCCGTGATGTCGCGGGCATAGATGTTGACATAGCCAAGATCGCGAATGGGCGCAAACAGCAACGAATAAATCTGCCCGGCGTTGTCGAGTTCACGCTCCAGCGGGTGGCCCGTGCGCACGGCGATCGCCACCTCCGTGCACCATTGCCGCGGCAACTGCTCGCCCGGCTCAGTGCCCCAGCCAAGCAGCAGGGGGCGGCTGGCGCTATTGGCGTAGACGATCAGCCCTGCATCGGTCACCCGCAGGATGGGATTGGGGCTCTCGCTGGCGAACCGGGCCAGGCTCTTGATCTCCTGCTCGGCGTGCTTGCGGCTGCTGATGTCGTGGATATAGAGGGTGTAGAAGCGCTCATCGACCAGCTCAATGGGGGCGATCGAGATTTCTACCGGTACCTCTGAGGCGTCGGCGCGCAGCACGATCAGCTCACCCCTGTCGAGTGGCGCGCGATGCAGATGACGTGAGCGGTCGAGTAGGCGCTTGAAGGCCATGCGCGCGACATCCGGCAGGAAACACGCGCTAAAGACGAGCCCGAGCGCGCTGGGACGCTTGACGCCGAACAACTGCTCAGCCGCCGGATTATATTCGATAATGCGCCCGCCCTGATCCAAGGTCACGATGGCATCTAGCGACGCCTCCATCATCGCCGCCTTGAGCGCCTCGCTCTCGCGCATCGCGGCCAGATGCTGACTGTTCATCTCCTCGCGCGCACGCATGACCAATTGTGTGAAGTGGCCAACCCAGTCTTCGAGCAGCACTAACTGGTTGCCGCCGCGATCGAATCCCGGCTCGGCGATCCCAAGCGCGCGCTGAGAGAACCGGGTCATACGCTTGAGCACCTTGTTCAGACGCGAAGAGACTAGATAGATGACCGCAGTGAAAACGATGACAAACACACCCGCCGCGATGAGGCGCTGGCGACGCTCGAAGATGCGCACATGCCGCGACATCTTCTCGACACTGGCATTGGGCACAAAGGTGGCGAACAGCAGATTGGAGCCTGATCCTTCATACTCGGGCAGCGACTGCGAGGTGATGACATAGGTCGCGCTCCACTCACTCAGGGTGGAATTGGGCACGATCGCGCGCGAGTCGACGCTCGCCACGATCCGCTGATCGTCGCTGTCGACCAGTGCGACTACCGCGCGACCGACGTCGAGTCCGCGCTGCGCGGAAGCGAGGAAGGCATCATTGACGGGCACCAGCACGACCAGATAGCCCATGTCGTAACCGCCGGCATCCTCCACCGAATCGCTGATGAGGAGATAGAGCCGACCGTCAAAACGCTCGATCACGCTGCGCACCTCACGCGCGTCGAGGAATTGGCTCGACACCTGAGCGATAAGCTCCTGCGGGACCGCTTCGGCCCTGGGCTGGAAGATCTCGCGCACCTGCCCCCGGGGATCGGTCAACAGCACCTGACTCGGCGGAGTCAGAGCATCGCGCTCGAAGAAGCCAGGCAGCCAGGTCGGTCTGAAATCCTTGTAGACCACTGGCGTGACCGTCTCGTCGGCGAACCAAAACAGCGGCTCCAGATACTCGGAGAGCTTGCGGTGGTTGGCGAGTAACCGTGTTGTTGCCTCGTAGCTGGAGAGGTAGCGATCGAAGCGGATCAGGCTCTCACGCGCGCGCAGATCGAGCTGGACCTTGAGTTCCTGGCCGAAGATCTTATCCACTTGTCTGCTCTGAATCTGATCGAGGATGCTCCAGATCGCAATACCTGCGGCCAGACCGATGACGATGGCGATCCAGGGCATCGGTACCCGTCGCAAAAGCCGGAACAGAAGTGGTTTAATGGGCATTCGAATCACACTGGTGGCTTCTTCCGAAGCGACTCCCTAACGCGCACAATCTCGCAGAATACGGTTGAAAACTATGGAATTCGACGTCTCGCAAGCCCAAAAACCATCGATCTTCAGACGCCTCGGGGCGCTTTTGTACGATGTCGTCCTGCTGATTGCCGTCCTGATGGTGGCCAACGCTTTAATCGTCATCCCCTATGATGTGATCACCGGCCACCAGATCTATGACAGCTCTCTGCCACTGCTGCTGATGCGACTCTACCTGCTGGCCGTGATCGCGGCCTTCTACGTCTACTTCTGGACTCACGGCGGACAGACCCTAGGCATGCGCGCCTGGCGTATCCGTGTCATCACCGATGATGGCGAGAGCCTCGGCATGGGGCAGGCGCTCCGGCGCTTCTTGTGGTCGGTCGTAAGCTTCGTTCCAGCCGGACTTGGGTTGTGGCTGAGCCTGTTTAATCGCGATGGGTTGGCACTGCACGATCGTGTATCCAACACCAGGGTCATCATGCTGGAAAAAGCCGCCTGAGCAGCGGGGTTGGGAGCTGCCATGCCGCCCAGGCTTGCTCCCTACCCCACCCGTTTCAGCAGGATCAACGCACCCCCGACAAATAGCGCGGGCGGGGCGATTGCCGCCAGGAATGGGCTCATGCCGAACAGCAGCGCCATGTAGGCGAAGGTTCGGCTCATCAGATAATAGAGAATCCCCACCAGCACACCGGCGAAGATTCGCCGACCCATCCCGGTGCTGCGCGAGGAGCCCAGCAGGATCGGGATCGCGATCAGTATCATCGATAGGGTCAGCACCGGATGCATGATCTTGGCCCAGAAAGCGACCTCGTAGGCCCCGGCGTCCTGCTTGTTGATCGACATGAAACGGATGTACTTGTAGAGTCCCCAGACCGGCAGCGCACGTGGGTCGGCCACCACGACCTTGAGAAGACCTGGGTCGAGCATGGAATTCCAGCCGGTGCGCGCGATGTGCTCCACCTCCACCCCCTGCGCATTCACTCGGCTGCGGGCGATCTCCTCAAGCATCCATTGGCCATTGCGATAGTTCGCGGCCTTCGCATGGGTTGCGATCAATGTGCCTTTGGCTGGGTCGATCCGATAGATGTAGATGTCGCTCAGACTGGTTCCAGAACGGATCTCGCGGATGTTGACATAGGCCCCATCGTCGACTGCCCAGAAACCATCGGGCGTGCGCTGAGCCACATCCCCCGAGAGCGCCTGACGGCGCAGCTCGACGCCACGCTGCTCGGCAAGCGGCGCGACCACCTCACCCAACACTATAGCGACACCCGCCAGCAGCGCCCCGCCCATCAGCCCCGCGCGCACGATCTGTCCGACCGAGAAACCGGCCGCGCGGATAGCGACCAGCTCCGAGCGACTGGCCAAAGCGCCCAGACCGATCAGGGCGCCGATCAGCGTTGCGATAGGAAAAATCTGGTAGAGATAGCGTGGCATGCTCAGCAGCATGAACAGGACGGCATCAATGAGACCATAACGCTCGACCCCGATCGAACCCACTTCATCGGCGAGTATGAAAACCCCCATGAGCGGTACCAGGACACCCAGCGTTAGCAGTGTGCCGCCGATCACCGACCCTGCCAGATAACGATCGAGGATTCTCACTGCGACCCCAGCCGATGCTTCTGTAGACTTTCAATCTGGCATCCTAACACCAGATCTGCCCGGTCAGCATACGCTGACCGGATCCCTTTAAGCCTCGCCAGGAGCACTACGATGGACTTCAAAATCAAGACCGGCAATCTCGCCAATCACAAAACCCCCTGCCTGGTGCTCGGCGTTTTCGAACGGCATAAGCTCACCGGACCCGCCGAGGCGATGGACAAAGCAAGCGGCGGGCGCATCAGCGAGTTGCTCAAAAAAGGCGATCTGGAGGGCGAGGCGGGCCAGACCCTGATGCTCTACGAGCTGCCCGGACTGGCCGCCGAGCGCGTCCTGTTAGTCGGGCGTGGCAAGCGCAAGGAGCTGACCCGGGCCGTCGCGCGCAAAACGCTCGAAAGTGCCGTCGTGGCATTACAGCAGACACACTGCACGCAGGCCACGTTTGCGCTCCAAGACCCGCTACCGAGCGACGCGGACCTCTATGCCGCAGTCAGAGACACGGTGATCACGGCCGAGGACAAAGTCTACCGCTACAGTCAGACCAGGAATGATGAAAAGGCCCCCAAAAAACCGCTCAGACGCATTGAGCTGTGGCTCTCGGGCAAACAGGACAAGGCGAGCGCCGAGTTGTCCATCAGGCACGCTAGCGCGATGGCCGCAGGCATCGGTCTGGCCAAGGAGCTGAGCAACCTGCCAGGCAACATCTGCACGCCGACCTATCTGGCCGAGACGGCCGAGCAGCTTGGCCGTGACTTTAAGGCGCTAAAGGTCGAGGTGCTGGAAGAGGACAGGATGGCAGAGCTCGGCATGGGCGCCCTGCTCTCAGTCTCGCGCGGCAGCCGTCAGCCCGCCAAGCTCATCGTCATGCACTACACAGGCGGCAAGTCGAACGCCAAGCCCCTGGTATTGGTCGGCAAGGGGCTCACGTTTGACGCCGGCGGCATCTCGCTGAAGCCCGCCGCCGAGATGGACGAGATGAAATACGATATGTGCGGCGGGGCCAGCGTGCTCGGTGCGGTCCTGGCCGCCTGCGAGCTGGAGCTGCCGATCAACATGATCGGCGTCGTACCGACCTCGGAGAACCTGCCCGACGGGGCCGCCAACAAGCCCGGCGACATTGTCACCAGCATGTCTGGACAAACCATCGAAATTCTCAATACCGATGCCGAGGGTCGGCTGATCCTATGCGACGCCCTGACGTATTGTGAGCGCTTCGATCCCGCTGCCGTCATCGATCTGGCGACGCTGACAGGCGCCTGTGTCGTCGCGCTCGGCAAGCATCCGGCCGGTCTCCTGACATCAGACGACAAGCTGGCCGAGGAAATCATCGCGGCCGGGGAGTCCGCAGCCGACCGTGTGTGGCGTCTGCCACTGTGGGAGGACTATCAGTCACAGCTCGAGAGCAATTTTGCCGATATCGCCAACGTCGGCGGGCGCGATGGCGGGGCCATCACCGCGGCCTGCTTTCTCTCGCGTTTCACCAAGCAGTACCGCTGGGCGCATCTGGACATCGCCGGCATCGCCTCGCTGAGCGGCAAGGAGAAAGGCGCGACGGGACGCCCAGTCGCACTGCTCACACAACTGTTACTGGAGCGCAGTGGAGCGCTGAATTAGCGCATCGTGCTCGACCGCGACCTCTGGCAGACCCAGATGCGCGGTCGTCTACATCAGAACACCCAGGCGATCAGCAGCGTCAAGATCAGGAAGAAGGCGAAAAAAGATCCGAGCATGAACTGAAGCTCGCCAATCAGGCCGTCACCGGCCACGATTGCAAAGACGATAAACAGTCCGACGGTCAACCCAAAGCCCCACGGGACCGCCGCCTTAACGCCCATCCCCTCATCCATTGCGCCAAGCGCAGGCACCACCGCCGGCAGGAAGACGGCCACAACGGCAACCAGCAGCAACACCGCGATCAGTATGGCGACGCCGAGCAGCTTGAGATCAGTCTGGTTGTTCGCGCCCATACGGTCAGACTCCGGATTGCGGGTTGGACTTGATCAGCTCGCGCACATCGTTAGGATCGGGCAGACCCCGCACGAAGAGTTCCGGGTGGTCGCCGGCGGTGAAAATGGTGATATCGCCAGCATTCATGATGCGCTGAAACAGGCTCTGAGAAACGCGCACGGTGCGCACCGAGGCCATGTTGATCTCGGTATATTGCTTGTTGAGCAGACCATGCGTCCAGATGAGTTCGTCTTGTGTAATGACCAGTCGATCGGCGCGCGCTGACACCCACCATGTCAAAAGCGGCAGGGTCGCAATCGCAAAGACACCGATCCCAATCATTTGCAGCATCTTGCCATCGATTTGCCCGGTGATCTCCGGCGGCAGAAGCTGCTCGCCGAACACCGCGACCAGGATACCGCCCACCATCAGCGCGATGGCCAGCAAGACAGCGAAGGGGCGCGTGCGCATCACGGAAGGGTGGGCTTCGTAGAGGGTCTCGGACATCTTTGGCTCCTTGATCTATTATTGCGGCCAGTTGTGAAAATCTCGCTGGCGCTGGTATGCCAATCACGGCATAAAATTGTACTTAATCTATGCATAACAAAATGTTGCGCCAGCTTTAAAAGCTGACGCAACATTTATTGAGAATACCATATTCAGCGCGCGTGGATTAATTCGACGCTTGAAGCGCGTCTTCTAAGGAGCGTTGATGAATCTTAAACTCTTCCGCGGCAGGCCGCACCGTCAAACGCTGACAGCGCGGTCTGAATGAAACACGATTAGGCAGCCTTCGCCAAAGCCCGCTGTAAGTCACCTTGCGGGTCATCGCCGGTCAGGCGCAGATCGAATTTCTCCTGCAGGATCGCGAACACGTTGGGCGTGATGAAGGCCGGTGGGTTAGGGCCCAGGGTGATGCCCTTCACACCGAGACTCAGCAGTGTCAGAAGCACCGCCACCGCCTTCTGCTCGAACCAACTCACCACCAGTGTGAGCGGCAGGTCGTTCACGCCGCAGTCGAAGGCTTTGGCCAGGGCGACGGCAACTGAGATCGCGCCATAGGCGTCGTTGCACTGCCCCATATCCATGAGCCGTGGCAGCCCGAGGTGTTCGCCATAATCATGGTCGCGGATGCGGAACTTACCGCAGCCGAGCGTCAGGATGAAGGAGTCGTTGGGCGTGGCCTGAGCGTAGTCGGTGAAATAGTTGCGACCCTTCTCGGCGCCGTCGCAACCGCCGATGACGAAGAAATGGCTGATCTGACCAGCCTTGACCGCATCCACGATGGTCTGGGCCTGATCGAGAAGCACCGTGCGATGAAAGCCGACGGTCGACTCTCCGGTAATATGTTCCTCGCATGGCTGGCAGCGGCGCGCCTCCTCAATCACTGCGGTAAAGTCATCATCCATCAGACATTGACCGCCGGGAACCGCCGTCGCGCGCATGGTGAAGAGTCGACCCTTGTAGCTCTCTGGCGGGATCAGCACGCAGTTGGTGGTGCCGACGACGGGTCCGGGAAAGGCCGCGAACTCTCTTTTCTGCTTCTGCCAGGCACCGCCATAGTTGCCGGCCAGGTTGGGATGCTCGCGCAGTTTGGGATACATGTGCGCCGGGAGCATCTCGCCGTGGGTGTAGACCTTGATATCGGTGCCCTCGACCTGTGCGAGCAGGTTGCCCAGATCCACCATGTCGTGACCCGTGATCAGGATGCCCGGTCCTGCCTGGGTGCCCTCCTTCACCTTGGCCGGCGACGGCTTGCCGAAGGTCTCGATATGGCCCTCGTCGAGCAGTTCCATGACCCGCAGGTTCATCTCGCCGCATGTCAGACAGAGTTGCAGCAGGCTATCGATGTCAAAGTTGACATTGGTCATGGTGGCAAACAACGCCTCCTCGATAAAGGCCGAGACCCGCTCATCGGACTTGCCCATGCGGCGCGCATGATGAGCATACGCGGCCATGCCCTTGAGTCCGTAGAGCAGGGTCTCTTGGAGGGACTGCACGTCGGCGTCCTTGCCGCAAACACCGGGAGAATTGACACAGGCGGTCTGACGGAAGGTCTGTTCACACTGATTGCAAAACATCGGAACCTCGTTGAGCAGGCGAGTGGTCTGGGTAAGATGCCGCAAGCTTTCGCGGCAAACCTGCGACCCAGTTCGGTACGAGGTGTGAGTCTCAAGGCCAGGGCTGGGTCTATCCTTGACTCAGATCAAGACAGCTCGTGAATCAGGTGCGTTACCGATTTCCTTACTATTTGCTAGTTGACAGTATGCCTTAGCACCCATATTTCATATGGATAGGGTCCAATGGACTGGGTCTCGACGACAATGTCACTGCAACAAGAGGTTTTAAGCTATGAAGAAGATAATGATCGCTACTTCGACTCTTTTGCTCGCGACGGCCCTAGCCGGTTGCGGAACCACCACTGGCTCACGCACCGGCACCGGCGCCCTTGGCGGAGCAGCCACCGGTGCGGCCATCGGCTCGCTGAGCGGCGATGCCGGCAAGGGCGCGCTTATTGGTGGCGGTGCCGGTGCGCTCGGCGGGTACCTCTACGACCAGGATCAGAAGCGCAAGGGTTACTGGTAAGCATTGATCCGGATCACCGCTGTGGCGACGCCACAGCGGTGATCCGGATTTAACGTCTCAGAGCGCAAATCCCCAGACCGCTCTATCCCCAGCAGTAGGTCGAATCGGGCACCCGCCCGCCCCAAGCCCCCACCGCCCCTGCGGGCATCCTTGATGCCGTAATGGCCCTCGTAGTGAATCTCCAGCACCAGGTTGGTCGGATTGTAGACGGCGAACAGAAACTAGCAGCGCCAGACCGAGCAACCCATCAGCATGACCAGGCTCAACATCATGGTATTTCGTCCCGTCATATCCGCACGATTGCACAGACTTATTGGGGACATCCATAATCGACAGACGAGCTAGAGGAGCGCATCCTTCGACATTACGACGCGCTCCAAACAGGCCGAAGCCATCAAGCCAAACAGACGCCATTATCCAGGTCGAGTGTCGACCACAAGGCCATCGAATATATAAGCACTTAACTTATCAAAGAAAAATCGAGAGAGAATACCCATGGCAGACGTGCCCTTCGATTTGGTCGACACCAAAGACAGCTTTACGGATACGGACTGGTTTAATACGTGCCTCAAGGCTCAGGCACCTTATGTGGTCGTGCGCAGCGGTGCCGCGTCGGCAGACGTACTGTGGGACTATGTCACCCTCCCCCCGAGTTGCGACGCTGGACTCCGGTCGCGCTTCACGGCCCTCGAGCGCGATGCGCGCGCCATTTTTGATCGTTACGCGGTCGCTGATTCCTACCTGCGAATCAAGCCCACCATGATCTGCTTCGATCACCTGCCTTTCGACCAGGCGAAACATGCCGCAACCGAGTTGTATGGACTTATCGTCAGTTATTTGCCAGCGGCGCAACAGGGCACTGAGATGACCGCCAGCCAGGGCTCCAGTGTCCAGGGTATCAACGACGCTCAACCGCATCCGTTTGGTAGCAATCGCCAACTCTGGGTGGAACACAACGATCCTTCCTCAAGCGTTGCGTGATCGCTGATGGGTCCCACGGCGCTCCCGCAGCGGATCTCATCGGCAACCGCTCGACGCTTTCGATCCTTGCTCGCGCCAAGCGCACAAGCCACTAGATACAGTATCTTCCAGCCGAAATAGCACCATATATTGTGCTAAGCGCTAGACTTTCACGACAAATACTCTAGACTTCCGTGCGAAAAGTCGGGCGTCATGACAACTTAGTCGCGTCCTGCTTGAGTGCTCCCGGTGGGCGGAGAACAGCCTTCCACAACTGACCTATTGAGGACCGACCACCATGCTGAACTGGGACGACCCACTCGCCACGGCCAACTCGCCATCGCACCGTCAGGCGGCGGACACGCCGCCCCTGGGGGCTAACGTCGATCACCGCGAGGGAGCCGCGCCACAGCATACGAATACGCCTGTCAGACCCGGTCAGGGACTCGTCGGCAACGCGGCGCTTATGGCGACCGCCGGTGCCGCACCGGTCGTTGACCCGAACCCCTTCGAGGTCTCGCACGCGACCCCGCAGACGACACTGCCGATCAAGGACACACTGATCCCAATGCCGGCTTCTGCCGCCAACAGTGATCAACACGAGTCGACGCCCGTCGCGGGTGGCGCAACCGGCCTGGAGCATCTGGAGATGGGTGCTGGGCGCGTGCGCGTGGACGACAAAAAGATCATCAACTGTCATGCCGACCTCAATCAGCTCGTGCCCTTCAAGTACGACTGGGCCTGGCAGAAATACCTCGACGCCTGCGCCAACCACTGGATGCCGCAGGAAATCAACATGAACGCGGACATCGCCCTCTGGAAAGACCCTAATGGTCTCAGCGAAGACGAGCGCACCATCATCAAGCGCAATCTGGGGTTCTTCTCGACTGCGGACTCGCTGGTCGCGAACAATCTGGTGCTGGCGGTCTATCGTCACATCACCAACCCAGAGTGCCGCCAGTACCTGTTGCGCCAAGCCTTCGAGGAGGCGCTGCACACCCACGCCTATCAGTACGTCGTCGAGAGCCTGGGGCTAGACGAGGGCGAGATATTCAACATGTATCGCGAAGTGCCCTCGGTCGCGCGCAAAACCGAGTGGGCGCTGCCCTATACTCAGTTTCTGGCCGACCCGCATTTCAACACCGGCACGCTTGAGAATGACCAGAAGCTACTGCGCGAGCTGGTCGCCTTCTATGTCATCTTCGAGGGCATCTTCTTCTACGTGGGCTTCGTGCAGATCCTCAGCATGGGGCGGCGCAACAAGATGACCGGCACGGCCGAGCAGTTCCAATACATCCTGCGCGATGAGTGTTTCGACGCGCACACCGAACTCCTGACTCCAACCGGCTGGCTCAACGTGGCCGATGTCAATAACGCCACACAGATCGCGCAATACCACGAAGACGGTAACATCAGCTTTACCCACCCCACGCAGCTCAGTAAGACCCTCGTGGAAACGACCTATCGGTTTTCAAATCAACAAGGGCACGTCGACCAATGTGTGAGCGAAAACCACCGTGTTCTCTACCGCACGAAGTCCGGTCAACTCAAGGTCATCGCCGCAAAAGATGCCACGCCCAACCCCTATTGCAAGTTCATCAATGCTGGCCTAAAGATCGGCGATAATAGGGTGCTATCGCTTGACGAACGGTTTTTGATCGCTATACAGGCTGACGGTACGATCCAAAATACTGGATACCGAAATGGTCAGCACACGGGATGCCTGGGCATTTCTTTCAACTTTAAGAAAACGCGGAAAATAGAGCGCCTGAGATGGTTGGTGAAGAGCTTATCGCTCGACGCGACAGAAACGGTGCAAGAGAATGGCAATGCATTATTTTATGTGAAGTATCCGACCGAAAAAACGCATAAGAAGTTTTCTGAGTGGGTCGATTTGCAAGAGGTCGATCATCAATGGTGCGTCGATTTCATTGATGAAGTTTCCCAATGGGATGGGCATGTGGTCCAGGATTCGCCGACCTACCGCATCACGTATGGGAGTACCTCCCATGAGAATGTGGATCTGGTGCAGGCTATCGCAGCATTGGCCGGATATCGCACCTGTTTCACCGTTGTTCCTGACGAGCGCCAGGAAACCTATAGCGATTACTACCGCCTGCACATAACGACCGAATTAGCCCATACCCAAGGCGGCTGCGTCAGGAAAGAAAAAATCTCGGGAACCACAATGGTCTATGGCGTCGAAGTCGATTCCGGTTACGTGCTGACTCGGCGCAACCGGGCGGTTTCCGTGACCGGAAATTCCATGCACATGAACTTCGGCATCGATGTTATCAATCAGATCAAGATTGAGAACCCGCAGTTGTGGACACCGAGCTTCAAGCAGGAGCTGGTGGATATGATCAGGGACGCCGTCGAGCTGGAAGCCAAATATGCCCACGACACCATGCCGCGCGGGGTGCTCGGGCTGAATGCGCCGATGTTCGAGGAGTATCTGCAATTCATCGCCAACCGGCGCTGCGCCCAGATCGGCCTCGCGGAACAGTATCCAGGCGTTGGCAACCCCTTCCCCTGGATGTCTGAAGTGCTCGATCTGAAGAAGGAGAAGAATTTCTTCGAGACTCGGGTTACGGAGTATCAGACCGGCGGGGCTTTGAACTGGGATTGAGCGCGTTGCGCGGCAAGCCCGGCCGCTCTGGGTGGGAGGATGCCAATCTGCGCGACGGGTGCACCATGATCTAGGCTTGCTGGACGCGACTGCTCACCGAGGATATGCGGGATAATCGCCTGCTGGGTTCCTTGTGTCTGGAGAACCCATTCCTGGCGGGGTTCGCTCTGGATCTTGCTTGAGCGGATTTGATAGGGACAGTCGACCAGATGTCACAACATACCCTCTTCGATATCACACCAGAGCACATCGCGGACCTCGACGATGAGCGCCTTCGGCTTCTCATTGCTCGGCTGTGCCAAGCCGATTTGAGATGCAGAGGGTTACCGCTCAGCGCAGTGCTTTATGGCGGCAACCAGATCGCCGCCGACGGAGGAATCGATGTCCGTGTCGAACTCCCCGCCGACACAGAGATCCGTGGCTTCATCCCTAAGCCCCACACAGGCTTCCAGGCCAAAGCGGATGACATGCCAGCAGGTAAGATCGCCAAGGAGATGCGGCTGCTGGGGCAATCAGGCGATAGCCCTCCAGGTCTGCGGCCGAGCATCCGCGCCCTGGCTGACCAAAGCGGCGCCTATGTCATCGTCAGCTCCAAAGGCTCCACAACCGACTCGGCGCTCGCTGCTCGACGTCAAGCCATGCGTGACGCAGTCGCAGATCTTCCCAGCCCCAACGATCTGCAGACCGATTTTTACGACCGCACGCGTATGGCGGATTGGGTCAACGAGTATCCGGGTGAAGTGCTTTGGGTTCGAGCGCAGCTTGGCCAGTCTCTTCCTGGGTGGCTTCCTCACGGTAATTGGTCCCATGCTCCGGAGGATTCAGATGATTCATACATCATCGACGAGACCGCCCGCCTGAGTGATCAGACGCATCCGCAAGGTGGTCTGCTCTCAGTCATCGAAGGGATCACACGCCTGCGCGCCCGACTCGCCTCGCCTGGCGGCATCGTCAGGCTGACCGGGCTGTCTGGCACCGGGAAGACCCGGCTGCTTGAGGCGCTCTTCGACTCACGCATCGGAAACCAGCCGCTCGATCCCGCTCTCGCCATCTACGCAGACGTCGGGCACGAGCGACCAGAGCCCAGCACTAGCCAGCTCGCCGTCCAGCTCAACGCGGAAAGAAGACGCGCTATCCTGCTGCTGGACAACTGCCCACGCGGAACCCACGACGCCATCGCACCGAAATGCAGCTCGCCCAGTGGTTACCTCAGCCTGATCACGGTCGACCTGGATATCCGCGACGAGAAGCTAGAAGGCACTGATGTCTTCCGCTTGCAGACTGCTTCCGAAGGGGTCATGCGAGAGCTTCTTGAACGCCGCTTCCCAGCTTTACCCCAGATTGTTAGCCAGCGCATTGCACAATTCTCGGACGGCAATGCCCGCATCGCGCTCCTCATCGCTGACAGTGCACAGAATGGGCCGCAGGACGTTAATCTGACCGATCTCGCCGATGAATCGCTTTTCCAACGCCTATTTCATCAAAGGAGAGGAGAGAACGATGACCTGTTGCGGGCCGCCGAAATCTTGGCCCTCGTCTACTCTTTCGATGGAGAGACCGCTCAGGGCGACCTGGCTGAGCTTCCCGTGCTCGCCCGGATCGGCGGCCTCGACATGCGAGTCCTTCAGCGGACGGTCGCTGAGCTTAGTCGACGCGATATCATTCAATCGCGTGGCCAATGGAGGGCGATCCTCCCCCAGCCACTCGCGAACTGGCTCGCCCAGCGCGCGCTCGCCAACCTCCCCGCGCTCGAGATCGCTGACGCCTTCTGGCAACACAGCCGGTTGCGGAAGTCGTTCGCGCACCGACTCAGCTACTTGCACGACTCCCCAGAGGCGCAACGTATCGCAAAAGCCTGGCTGACCCGAGACGGACCGCTGTCCAATCTTCACCGCATCGTCAACAGCTACAACGATCTGCGGATGGATCTGGTCGCGTTTCTCGCGCCGGTGCTACCAGCAGCCGTGCTCGATCTGATCGCGCAGGTCGCGATGGATTGCGAGCCGGAGGAACTCAGGTCCGGACAACTGCACCAGCGCCACCGGTTGATGACGCTCCTGCGCAAGCTGGCTTGGTTCCCGGAGCATTTCCGTCGTGCGGCCCTGATCCTGGCGCGCTTCGTTCAAGCGGAGCTAGTCGAGAATACCAGCACCCAGGACAGCCGCTACCTGGAGGAGCTGTTCTGGCCCGTGCTGTCTGGAACTGCCGCCGGTCCACGGGAGCGAATCGCGGTGCTCGAAGAACTCCTATCGGCTCCAGATCAAGCGGCACGGGATACTGGCTTGGTCGCTCTGCGCGGTATGCTGCGCTCCCGCCAACTCTACAGCTCCCACGACTTCTCATTCGGAGGGCGTCCCGTCGATGACGGCTGGCGACCCAGGAACACCGCCGACTGTGAAGAGTGGTTCGGCGGCGCCCTCGCGATTGCCCGGTGTCTGGCACTGTCGGATTCGCCTGAGAAGGCCGCAGCGCGTTCGATGCTCGCCGACACATTCCGCGAACTCTGGTCAGTCGGTTGTGTTCATGATCAGTTGGAACAGACAGCGTCGTCGGTCGGCGAGGCTGACTATTGGCCGGAAGGCTGGCTCGCGGTTCGTCGGACACTGGCGATTGATGCCAAGCGTCTGGAAGCCAAGCGTATGGAAGCCAGTCTGATCACCCGGCTGGAGTCTTTGAGAGAGCGCCTGGCCCCCGTCGGCGTCGAGGGGCGACTACGCAGCTATGTGCTGATTCCTGCCCACGAGTTTTCCCGACTCGCGCTCTGGGAGGATGGGGAAGAGACTGCCGGAAAGCCTGGCAACCGCGAGCAGGGAGATCAACCGATTGTCGGTCGCCATCAGGAGATCATGGAAGCACTGGTCGAGGAAGCTCGCGAGCTGGGGCGACAGTGCGCGCAAGACTCCGCACCATTTGAGCGCTGTTGGCCTGAGCTATTCGGTCCGTCCGCTTACCAAGCTCACTGGTTTGGACAAGGACTCGCTTGGGGCGCTTCGAACATTGATGCCTGCTGGGCGGACTTGCGCGAGCGGTTCAGCGGTTGTGATCCGGACAAGCGCAACGTCGCGCTGCTCTGCGGTTTCCTGGAGGGTGCCGCCGCAGCGCATCGACCATCGGTCGACCGCTTCTTGGACGACGCGATGAGCGACCGCGACCTCGGTCCGGTGTTTCCCCATCTGCAAATGGCGGTTGGAGTCGACCAGGCTGGCATCCGACGGCTGCTGGCCGCGCTTGAAGTAGGTTTATCACCGTCCCGAAACTACTTAACACTTGCATACAATCGTCAAGTCATTGAAGGTGTCCCGCCGACCGAGTTAGGCCGCCTGCTGCTTACCCTTGCCGAACAGGCCGAAGGTTACGACGTGGCGGTAGAGATCCTCTCGATGTATTTCGGTTCTTCGCCAGAGGATGATCAACTGCCCTGGGATTCAACATTGCTTGATTGCGGGCGGCAATTGCTCTTGGGCTATCCGCTGGAGGATGCCAAGCAAAACGTCGATTACAAGCTGCGAAAGATCGCGGAGCTATGTCTGACCGGTTCCCACATGGCTTCGGACGCACAGGCGCTATGCGAGCGGGTTCGTGATACCGCCAGAGATTGGCGCCGAAACTTACAGGAACTCGACGAGTTGGTGGAGTGCCTGCTGGAGTTGCATCCGCATGTCGCCTTGAACTGCTGGCTGGAAGACGACGCGAAGCATTGGGCCAATGTCGTCGATCAGTTTGTTGGTACCTATCGCAACCCGCTCGGCAAAGTTCCGCCTGCGATTTTGCTCCAGTGGGCAGAGCAGGAGCCCGAGACTGGTTATCTGCGACTTGCAGCAGTCGTCCCTCTGTTCGACAGAGATGAAGAAACTGGCGCAAGCGGCTGGAGTGAGATCGCCTTGGCTTTGCTTGAATCGGCACCCGACCGGCAGTCCGTATTTCAAACCCTGGTCATTGAGCGTATCCGTCCGAATTCATGGTCTGGCTCACTGACAGCGATCCTTGAGCAGCGGTGCTCACTGGTCAGCCAGTTTCTGGAAGACTCAGATCCAGGAATCAGACAATCGACCCAGCGGCTCGATCGAGATCTGCGGACGGAGATCGAGCAAGAGCGCACGCGCGAACATATACGGGACGAGCGCTTCGAGTAGTTCAGAGATACTGTGACGAGCGGCGTTCGGGCAGCAGTCTGCTTGTATATTTGTTTGGATTAGCGCAATCGTAATTGAAGGCGATGCCAAGCCTCTAATGGGGGAAGCCTCTTCAGACCGCCGACGACGACCCACTCCCCGTACACAGCGAACGCTGAGTGCGACAGAGCCAGCGTCCCCGCCTCATGCCCGCAACAACGCCGCATGCTTCGCCCGCAGCTTCGCGAGCTTGGGCGAGATGACGACCCGACAATACCCCTGCCCTGAGTTGTTACGATAATAGTTCTGATGACCAGACTCAGCCGGATAGAAGACCGGCACCGGCGCAAGTTCTGTAACGATTGGATCGGGCCAGCATTGCTCGGCGTTCAGCCTGGCGATCATCTGTTCGGCGCTTTCGCGCTGGGCATCCGAGTGGTAGAAGATCACCGAGCGGTACTGACTGCCGACATCCGCGCCCTGGCGGTTGGGTGTCGTCGGGTCATGGATGGTGAAAAAGACCTCGAGCAAGGTCGTGAAATCGATCTGGTCATTCTCGAAGCTGACCTGCACGACTTCGGCGTGACCGCTCGCTCCAGTGCATACCTGCTGATAGGTTGGACTCGGACGCGCGCCGCCTGCGTATCCGGAAACGACGGACTCTACGCCCTTGAGGTCCTGAAAGACCGCTTCCAGACACCAAAAGCATCCGCCACCAAGAGTTGTTATTTCAATCGCCATTTAGCTATCTCCGTGGATGATGACATGCACGCGCGGCTCGTCTTCCCGCTTGCGAATGATGTCAGCCGCATACATCCCCTGACGCCCCGTTTGGCGGTCATGAAAATAGAGCTTGAGCGATTCCCCGATCGTCTGGAAAGCGAGTTCGTCCCAAGGGATCTCGTGCTCGGCGAACAGTCTGACCTCAAGGCTCTCCTCGCCCGGCGAGAAGTCGAGATCGAGCAGGCGCGCGCAAAAGAGCATGTAGATCTGATCGACATATGGCAGGTTGAACAAGCTGTAGAGTCGGCCAATCTCGACGCGCGCATTGGCCTCCTCGAGTGTTTCGCGCACGGCGCCCTCGCGGGTGGTCTCACCGCGCTCCATGAACCCGGCCGGCAAGGTCCAGAGTCCATGGCGCGGCTGGATCGCCCGGCGGCAGAGCAAAATTTGGCCCTCCCATTCGGGGATGCAGCCGACTACGACCTTGGGGTTTTGGTAATGGATAATCCCGCAGCGCTCGCAGACATAACGTTCGCGGTTGTCCCCGGACGGAACACGTAAACTCACGGGAGCACCGCAGTTGCTACAATATTTCATCTCTATCTCTATGCCGTCGCTATCTGGCGAATAAGACCCATACATACACAGATTAAACCCTGATTTTCAAGCGCCAGGGGATTGGTTCGCTCTCATGCGTGCCGAGCTGATCTGGGTGCGCGGGCTGGTCTACGTCTTAGCCTCCGGTCATGTTCATATGGCGAAAGATCACGGGCTTGGCTTCGAGATCGAAATTATGGCCACTGGGCTTGAGATCCATTGCGGCAACGATCGCTTTCTTGACCCGCGCATCATCCGTCGGATTGGCATGCAACGTCCGGCGCAGATCCATCGAGTGTTCCTGACCCAGACACAGCAAGAGCCGCCCTAGGGCCGTGACCCGCACCCGGTTGCAGTCGCCGCAGAAGTTGTGACTGTGAGGTGAGATGAAGCCGACACGTGTCTCTTCATCGGCGATTCGGAAGTACTTAGACGGGCCGCCAGTGTTGTCGATCGTCGGTAGGAGCTCGAAGTACTCGGCGAGATCGCGGCGAATCTCGTCGCTCGAATAATAGGCCTCCGCGCGGTCGTGGTCGCCGATTACGCCCAACGGCATCTCTTCGATGAAGCTGATGTCGATGCCGCGCTCGATGGCGAATCGCACGAGGTCGACGACCTCGTCGTGATTGCGATTTTTCAATACCACAGCGTTGAGCTTGATCCGCTGGAAGCCGACACGTATGGCGGCTTCCAGCCCGCCGAGTGTCCGCTCAATCTGGCCGATCCGTGTGATATTGCGAAAACGCTCGGGGTCGAGGGTGTCCAGACTGATATTGATGCGCGTGACACCGGCATCCTTCAGTGCGCTAGCATAGTTTGCGAGCTGCGTCGCGTTGGTTGTCAGAGTGAGATCATGGATGCCCGCGAGCGCGCCAAGCTGCTCGAACAGCCATATGACGTTGGGGCGCACCAGCGGCTCGCCACCAGTCACGCGCAGCTTAGTGACCCCCAGCTCGCTGAAGCAGCGCCCGAGGCGCGCCGTCTCTTCGAGCGTAAGCAGCTGCGCGCGCGGCAGGAAGGTCATCTTCTCCGACATGCAATAGCGGCAGCGCAGATCGCAGCGATCCGTGACCGACAGGCGAACATAGGTGACATGGCGGCCGAAACGGTCGATCAGCGCCGGAGGCGATTGCTCGGCTGGAACGTCGCCGGAAGAAGGGGCGAAAGGAGGTTGCTGTGAGTTCACACGTTCTCCTGATGGCGATTGGCTGACGCCTGATCTCGACTCTAACAACAAAGGTAACTGGAAACACATTTGGGGCGAATTCGACAGATCCGAACATCCTGCTGGAATTTTCAACCGGCTCGAGCGCTTTGCGGCAGAGAAAAGCTCTGAGCCGCGTGTCTGAGTGAGGCCACCTCTCTTCTCGGAAAAACCTGACGCACACTAAAAACCCCCCGCAGCGTCTGCTGCGGGGGGTTTGGTATGGGGCCCTGGCGGTGACCGACTTTTGCATGGGGAGACCCCACACTATCATTGGCGAAGGACCGTTTCACGTCTGAGTTCGGGAAGGGATCAGGTGGTTCCAGTGCTCTATGGCCGCCAGGGAAAAGGTGCGCTGTCGGGGGTGTATCCGCCAGCGGCTAAATAAGGGTGGTGGGATCGTTTTAGCTGCAACGCACTTGGGTGTTATATGGTCAAGCCACACGGTCAATTAGTACAGGTTAGCTTCACGCGTTGCCGCGCCTCCACACCCTGCCTATCAACGTTGTCGTCTCCAACGGACCTTCAGAGGCATCGAGTGCCTAGGGAGACCTCATCTTGGGAGGGGCTTCCCGCTTAGATGCTTTCAGCGGTTATCCCGTCCGTACATAGCTACCCGGCAATGCCACTGGCGTGACAACCGGAACACCAGGGGTACGTCCACTCCGGTCCTCTCGTACTAGGAGCAGCTTCCCTCAAGTCTCCAACGCCCACGGCAGATAGGGACCGAACTGTCTCACGACGTTCTAAACCCAGCTCGCGTACCACTTTAAATGGCGAACAGCCATACCCTTGGGACCGACTTCAGCCCCAGGATGTGATGAGCC
>JARIBS010000105.1 GCA_029257385.1 Thiorhodococcus sp. | reverse complement strand
GGAACTCACGACCCCCGGTTACCCGAACGCCGCTCCGCAACACTACAAAGGTGTACGAGCAACTCCTTTGGCGGGACTTAAACCCGCAAGTTAATCAGCCTGTTACGGCATACGGACAGACCACGTTTTCTCTGCGTGAATTAAAAATCAGTTCCGGTCAGTTCAGTTCCCAGTTCCCAGTTCCCAGTTCCCAGTTCCCAGGACAGTTTACTCAATCCCGCTCCATGGGCTCGAAGAGATCCTTAGGTTTTCGGGCACGGGTCACCTTTTATCGAGATTGAGTAATGCGAAAAATTCATCGGGGGTAAGGATCGGCAGGATTTCGGTCGGGAAATCACCGGCGTTGCGCGTCAGCAGATAGTCAGTGCGCGCGTGAAGTGCGCTGTAGAACTGGATGGCATCCTCGAAGTCGGGGATCTTTGAGTCGGTTGACTGGTTTAGGATGCGCTGGTCCGGAGCGACGCTGGCAAAGATATCACGCATTAAGATCAATGCTTGGCGTGCGGCGGCCGTGTCGCGCGCCTTGCGAACGATATAGAAGACATTGTTGAAACTGATGGCAGAAATGAATGCCTCGCAGGCGCCAGTCTCGGCCATGGTCCAGATGCGGGCGGCTGCGGTGTAGAAGGGTTTGCGCTGCGCGAGGACGTCGAGTAGCAGGTTGGTGTCGACGAAGATCCTCATTCGGTCTCGCCGTAGCGTTCCCAAAGCGCATCACTGAGCAGATCAGCGTCTGAGTGGCTGGGGCCCAGCTCTATCAACCCGGTCGCGCTCCGAGTGAGCGGACCGATGAAGTCTGCATGATGCGAATGGTCCAGCGCATCAAGTCCGCAGACAAGCCCGGCAAGCATGGCCGAGACACTCGTGTTGCGGGCGCGTGCCGCCTGCTTCGCGCGCGCGACAACCGACGTGTCCATACTGAGAGTGAGCTTCGTGTTCATGGTGGCCCCCAAGATACGTATAAAGTCTTTGAAAGACTACGTATCACCGATTGAGCCGTCAAGTGGTGAATCCTGTCGGCGTGCCGCGCCGACCTTCGCGCGGCCTGTTTCTTTGCCGACGAGGATTATCAAGCTTATCGCCACTGGTGGGAGAAGCGTTGGAAAAAACCGGCGCTGACCTCCATGCTTATGTGCTGATGACCAACCATGCGCATTTGCTAGTCATGCCCAAGGCGGCAGAAGACATTCCACGGCTGGTCATCAGCCTCTTCCGCCAGCGAATCAAGCAAACTGTCCTCGGAATTGTGTCTGCGGAGGACATGCTACGTTTGTCTCATATCTGAGCTGTCTGCCAATCATGCGGCGCAATACGCGATCGCTATTGCGTCCTACGCGGGCTTTTCCCGCTGACCTAGTTGGAGGGTGCGACAGGTCGCTGATAACGAGCGCCCAGGACGGTCTTGCGGTCCATCAGCCAATACACGACCCCAAGTGCCAATACCACAGCCGCAGTGGCCAGGACGTACATCGGTTGCAGCTTCTCGAAATCGAAAATAATGACCTTCCGGGCGATTGCCATCAGGGCGGTTGCGATGACGAGCCGCACATGCACAACATCATCCCTGAGGTACAGGGTGATGTTCATAAAGATCTCGATGGCGATCAGAACAGCAAGGAAGGCGCCAAAGGTGACGACGATATCACGCACGCCAAAGCCCTCAACGACCGGCATGAAAAGTTGGCTGTAGAGTGAGTAGGCAACGTCGACCACCCCCCAAAGGATGGTGATCACCATCAATACCGCAAGGACCCGAACCGAGCCGCGTATGATCCGATGAAGGACATTGATCATGCGGTCCTCTTCGTCTATCCCCAGCTCACTCTGGCCAATGGTCTTGAGACGCTGCCGACGAAAGTGATCCATGAGGCTCTGCACGATGGCGTTCTGCTGACTCAGATAGTCGGCATTAAAGTCTTTCTCGCTGAAATCCCGCAGCCCTTCGATCTGCTGCAGGTCACGCTCCGAGACGCGCTGGAAGCCCATACTCCAGTCCGAATATTCACGGTGCTGGATGACCTTGCGCTGAATCACCCGCATATCGGTGTGGCGCGTATCCTGCTCGATGATATCGAGCAATTCGTCGATGACGCGTTCCTCGCCCTCCAAGACCTGCAGGAAAGTCCCGTTGCAATGAAACAGCATCCCGGTGACGCTCCTGCTGGCGTTGTTCTCCCGGCAGCTCTGTAACAGATGCAGCAGCGCCTGCGTCGACATGGGCTCTGTCGCAGAGCTGATATAAGTAATCTGAATCATCCGATTCTCCGTGAGAAACCCCGTCATTCAGGACAGGGAGGTCGAGCGGCTATCGCAGCCGCGTGCTGGCGCGGATCTCTATGGTACAGGTTCGGCCGCTGCGAGCCATGGAGAGCGAAGCGAGGGCGCGTAGTCCTGGTAGGCGTGGGCGCGTGCGTGTTGCCGAAGTGGCGAGTCATCGCGGCAGACGAGACTCAACCGAGCGGTGCCGCCATCTTTGTTTGTAAAGACTCGACCGACCAGTATATAAGGTCGAGACTTGACCGTCTCTTCGGCTCCCGCTAGGCTCGGACCGGTTTTTCTTCGACTTGTAACGGCCCTTTAACATTCCTAATCCCCCATGAAACCGATTCCGATCCTGACTTTACTCGGCGTTGTCTGGCTGCTGTTTTCCGGGCATTTCACCCCATTGCTGATGGCGCTGGGGGCAGCGTCGATCCTGCTGGTGGTGTGGTTGCTGCGCCGCATGGACCGCGCCGATGGCGCGCCCATGCAATTTCGGCCGAGCTTCGGTTTGCTCGGCTACCTCGCCTGGCTGCTGTGGGACGTCGTTAAGGCCAACATCGACCTGGCCTGGCGTATCTGGGATCCGAAGCTGCCCGTTAGCCCGGTCTGGGCGCGTCTCGATACACAGGTCGAGACGCCGCTGGAGAAAACCCTTTACGCCAACTCCATCACCTTGACGCCCGGAACCCTGACGACTGATGTATGCGACGACTATTTCCTGATCCACGCGCTCTCGCAGGCAGGCATCGACGAGCTGCGCGAAGGCGAGATGGAACGGCGTATTCGGCGCATCAACCTCTGATATGGCGCTCAACGCTGCGATCATCGCGATCTTGGTAACCATGGTCTTGGCCCTGATTCGGGCCTTCGAGGGACCCAGTGCCTACGACCGTATGTTGGCCGCCAATGTATTCGGTACCAAGACCGTACTGTTGATCGCGCTGGGCGGTTACGCCCTATCGTGGCACAGCTTCCTCGACATCGCGCTGCTGTACGCCATGGTCAACTATGTCGGCACCATCGCCGTGATGCGCTTTTTCGACGATAGCCGCCAAGCGCGTAACCCAAGCGCGGACGGAGAGGACTCATGAGTTTGGCGATCGACCTGCTGAGCGGTTTTTGCCTCCTGGCCGGAGGTCTGCTGTGTATCACCGGAGGGGTTGGGCTCCTACGGTTGCCCGATTTCTTCTCCCGTGTGCATGCCGTCGGTCTGACTGAGACGTTGGCGGCGCCGCTGCTGTTGGTCGGCCTGGCGCTGCAGATGGGGTGGTCGCTGGATCTGTTCAAAATTCTCATGGTTGTGATCCTGGTACTGGTGACCAATCCGACCGCGACCCACGCGATGGCTAAGGCAGCGCTGCACGGGGGCCATCCGCCGAAGCTGGGCGGCACCCATGATGAAGCAGAGGAGCATGCGTCATCGAAGGTCTGATCGATGTCGTCCTGCTGGGCTTTCTGGTACTGATCGCGCTGGCTGCGATCCGGCTGCGTGACCTGTTCGCTGTGGTCATGCTGTTCGGCGTCTACGGCTTCATGACGGCAACGCTGTTCATGGATCTCGATGCGGTCGACGTGGCCCTTACCGAGGCTGCGGTGGGCGCCGGGGTGACGACGGTGCTGTTGCTGTCGAGCCTGCGTCTGACCAGTCGCTGGGAAGAGCGCTCCAAGCGTGGCCCCTTGCTGCCATTGGTCGTGGTCGGTATCACCGGCGCCGCCTTGATCTACGGCATCCTGGATGCGCCCCTGCTCGGCGACCCGCAAGCGCCGGTTCACCAGCATGTCGGGCCGCGCTATATCGAGCAGGGACCAGTGGAGGTGGGCATGCCGAACATGGTAACGGCCGTGCTGGCCAGCTATCGCGGCTACGATACCTTCGGCGAGGTCGTCGTGATCTTCACCGCCGCGCTCGCCGTGCTGATGCTGTTGGGCATCCAGACCCCCGCGAACGACGAGACCAAGCGTGCCGTGATCGGCGACCAGTTGGTGTTGCGCGTGGTGGTCAAGATGCTGGTCCCGCTGATCCTGCTCTATGCGCTCTATGTGCAGTTCCACGGCGACTATGGCGCCGGCGGCGGCTTCCAGGCCGGGGTGATCTTCGCCACCGGCTTCGTCCTCTATGATCTGGTCTTCGGCGCAGGGGCCGCACGCCAGGTGTTGCCGCCGCGTTGGCTGCTGCGTCTGGCCGCACTGGGTGTGCTGCTCTATGGTGGTGTCGGCGTGGTTTCGTTGCTCGGTGGCCGCGCGTTTCTCGACTACTCGGTGTTGTCCGACGACCCGGTGCAGGGGCAGCACCTCGGCGTGCTGTTGGTCGAGTTCGGCGTCGGTATCACGGTGTTCGCGGTCATCCTGTCGATCTTCTATGCTCTGTCTGGTCGGAGACGCACGCCTTGAGCCAACTGCCTGGACTCTACAACAACTTCATCGTGATTTTCCTGATGATGGCCGGGTTCTATGTGGTCATCTCGCAAGGCAATCTGGTCAAAAAGCTGGTCGGGCTGTCTCTGTTCCAGACCTCAGTGTTCATCTTCTACATCTCGATGGGCAAGATCGCCGATGGCCATGCGCCGATCCTCACCGAGGGTGTCAGGATCTACTCCAACCCGCTGCCGCATGTGCTGATCTTGACCGCCATCGTTGTCGGGGTAGCGACCACCGCCTTGGGCTTGGCGTTGGTCGTACGGATACAGGAGGCTTACGGCAGCGTCGAAGAGGAGAGCATCCAGGCCCAGGACGACGCGGCCGAGCGGGCGCATAACGACGCTGACGATGCCGCCAGAAGGAGTATGGACGCTTGAGCTTGTTAGCACATCTGCCGGTGTTGGTGGTGATCGTGCCCTTGATGGCGGCGCCGCTGTGCGTACTGGTCGATCGGGCGCAACCGGTC
This sequence comes from Thiorhodococcus sp., assembly GCA_029257385.1. Lineage (GTDB taxonomy): Bacteria > Pseudomonadota > Gammaproteobacteria > Chromatiales > Chromatiaceae > Thiorhodococcus. The sequence goes on along the minus strand of JARIBS010000105.1, from coordinate 8,610 downwards.
TGGCTCCTTGCGCTCGGCGCGGCTCTGCTCAGCTTCCTGTGCGCGATCGGCCTGTTGCTGCAGGTGCCCGAAGGGGGTGCGATCAGCTACCACTTGGGCGGCTGGGAGCCGCCGTGGGGCATCGAGTACCGAATTGATCGGCTCGCGGCCCTGATGCTCTTGATTGTCAGCGCCATGGCGACCCTGGTCATGCTGTTCGCGCGGCGCAGCGTCGAGCGGGAGATTCCCGCCGAGCGCGTCGTCTTATTCTATGCGGCATTTCTGTTGGCATTCGCCGGGCTGCTCGGCATTGTGGCCACCGGCGATGCGTTCAACGTGTTCGTGTTCCTTGAGATCTCGTCCCTGGCCTCCTATGCGCTGATCAGTATGGGGCGCGACCGGCGCGCGCTCAACGCAGCGTTTCAGTATCTGATCATGGGCACCATCGGTGCGACCTTCATCCTGATCGGCATCGGCTTGCTGTACATGATGACCGGCACACTGAATATGCAGGATCTGGCCGCACGCCTGCCCGAGATGGCCGATACGCGAACCGTCCGCGCGGGCTTCGCCTTCTTGAGCGTCGGCATCAGTCTCAAGCTGGCATTGTTCCCGCTGCATCTGTGGCTGCCGAATGCCTACGCCTACGCGCCCTCCATCGTCAGCGCCTTCCTCGCGGCGACGGCGACCAAGGTCGCGCTCTACATCATGCTGCGCTTCATGCTTGACATCTTCGGGGCCGATTTTGCCCTGAAGCAGATGCCGTTCGACACGATCCTGTTGGTGCTCGGGATCTTGGGCATCCTGTCGGCGTCGCTGGTGGCGATCTACCAGACCAACGTCAAGCGCATGCTGGCCTATTCGAGTATTGCGCAGATTGGCTATATGGTCCTGGGAATCGGACTCGCGACCACGCTCGGGATCACGGCCTCCGTGCTGCACCTGTTCAATCATGCCCTGATGAAGGGCACGCTGTTTCTGGCCTTGGGTGCGTTGGCCTACAGGCTGGGGAGCGTCAATCTGCGCGACTTCGCCGGCCTGGGCTGGCGCATGCCCTGGACCATGGGCGCGATCGTGGTCGGTGGGCTGAGCTTGATCGGTGTGCCGCCGACGGTCGGCTTCATCAGCAAGTGGTATCTGGTTCTGGCGGCCCTGGAGCGCGGCTGGTGGCCGGTCGCCTTGGTGATACTGGTGGGCTCGCTGATGGCGCTGATCTATGTCTGGCGACTGGTCGAAGTGGCCTATCTGCGAGCGCCGGCCGAAGGGGCTGTGGTGCCGCGTGAGGCGCCGCTGTCGATGCTGGTGCCGATCTGGCTGCTGGCCGGGGCGAACATCTACTTCGGTGTGGCGACGGATCTCAGCGTTGGCAGTGCGCGCGAGATCGCCCAACTGCTGATGGGAGGTGGCGGGTGAGTGCCACACTGCTGATGCTGCTGATGCTGCTGCTGCCTTTGGCCACGGCGCTCGGCGTGGTCGTCACCGGGCAGAGTCCCAACTGGCGCGAGACGGTGACCGTGGTCTCCGGTGTGCTGTTGTTCCTGCTGGCCGCGGGGCTGGCCATGGTCGTGAGCTTCGACGAGGCGCCGCGTCTGGTGCTGGCGGAGCCCGTCGCCGGGCTGGCGTTGGCGTTCTCGCCGGAGCCGCTGGGTGTCGTCTTCGCATTGCTCGCCAGCTTTCTGTGGCCGGTGACCTCGGTCTATGCCATCGGCTACATGCGCGCCCACCACGAGCAGAACCAGACGCGCTTCTATACCGCGTTTGCACTGTCGATCGGCGCTGTCATGGGCATCGCCCTAGCGGCCAACATGTTCACGCTGTTTGTGTTCTACGAGCTATTGACAGTCGCGACCTACCCGCTGGTGACACACGCCGGGACCGCTGCAGCCCGTCGCGCCGGTCGCGTCTATCTCGGGCTGCTGATGGGCACCTCCATCACGTTCCTGTTGCTGGCCATGATCTGGACCTGGCATCTGACCGGCACCCTGGAGTTCACGCCCGGCGGCGTATTCGGTGATCTGGTCGGTGATGTTGGCGGCCCAGTGCTCGGCACACTGCTGGTCCTCTACGTGATCGGCACCGGCAAGGCGGCGTTGATGCCCTTCCATCGCTGGCTGCCGGCGGCCATGGTCGCGCCGACCCCGGTGTCGGCGTTGCTGCATGCCGTGGCGGTAGTCAAGGCTGGCGTGTTCACGATTCTCAAGGTCGTGGTCTATCTGTTTGGCATCGATACAGTCGCCAAGATCGCCGCGGCCGACTGGTTGGCGGCCCTGGCTGCGCTGACTATTTTGCTCGGCTCGCTGGTGGCCATGACTCAGGACAACCTGAAGGCACGGCTCGCCTATTCGACCATCAGCCAGCTCAGCTACATCGTGCTGGGGGCCATGCTTGGCGTCGCCGCCGGTGTGGTGGGCGGTGGCATGCATATGGTCATGCATGGCTTTGGCAAGATCACGTTGTTTTTCTGCGCCGGGGCAATCCTGGTGGCCACGCACAAGACGCGCGTCAGCGAACTCGACGGCCTTGGCCGGACCATGCCATGGACCATGCTGGCGTTCCTGATCGGCGCCCTGTCGATTGTCGGCTTGCCGCCGTTCGGTGGGACGTGGAGCAAATGGTGGCTGGTGCAGGGCACCCTGGATACCGGGGCCTGGATGCTGACTGCGGTGCTGCTGATCAGCTCGCTGCTCAATATCCTGTATCTGGTGGTCATTCCGGCGCGCGGCTTCTTCGTCGCCCCGACGACGCCCGCTACCGGAATCCGTGAGGCGCCCTGGCCGAGCCTGCTGGCGATTGGTATCACGGCACTCGGATGTATCTTCTTGTTTTTCTGGCCCGACGCCCTGTTCCGAATGATCGACGAGGTGCTGCAATGAGCGACGAGGGCAAGCGCTATCTGTTCGACAATCCGCGCAATGTCCGTCTCGTGGTGCGCGCGCTCACCTGGGTCTGCGTCCTGCTGGTCGTGGTGGAGCTGGCGTTTCATCGTCATCTGGCGCATCCCTGGGAGGCGCTGTTTGGCTTCTACGCGCTCTACGGTTTCGTCGCCTGCGTGTTGCTGGTTCTGCTGGCTGCGGAGATGCGCAAGCTGGTGATGCGCGAGGAGGACTACTACGCGCGCGAGCCTGGGGATCGTCGAGCGGGGGACGAGGATGTTTGACTTCTGGCCTGCGCTCCCACTGTTCCTTGCTGCCATTTTGGCCGCTGTGCTGAAAGGGGGCTTGCGCGCCGCAGTGATGCTCGGTGCGCCGCTGCTCGGCGCCTTCGGTCTGTATCAACTGGAGCCGGGAACCACAGTGACCGTGGCGCTGTTTGACCTGACGCTGACCCCGGTCCGTGTCGACAAACTCTCACTGCTATTTGGCTATCTGTTCCACCTAGCCGCCTTCATCGGCGTGCTGTTCGCCCTGCATGTCAAGGACCGGCTGCATGATGTCGCTGCGCTGGCCTATGCCGGCAGCGCGGTCGGGGCGGTGTTTGCGGGCGACCTGTTGACGCTGTTCGTGTACTGGGAGCTGCTGGCCCTCACGTCTGCGGTGCTGGTGTTCGTGCGTCGCACCGAACGCGCATTGGCCTCGGGCATGCGCTACCTGGTCATGCAGGTGGGCTCGGGCGTGCTACTGCTGGTCGGCGCCCTGATCTACGCCTCCGCCAATGGCGGCGATCTGGCGTTCGAATTCATCGGTCTCGACGCCCCCGGCGGCTGGCTCATCTTCCTGGCGTTCGGCATCAAGAGCGCCTTTCCGTTGCTACACGGCTGGCTGGTCGACGCCTATCCCGAGTCGACGCCCACCGGGACCGTCTTTCTCAGCGCTTTCACCACCAAGGTGGCGATCTATGCCTTGGCGCGCGGTTTTCCGGGGACCGAGCTGTTGATCTACATCGGCGCGGTGATGACTTGCTTCCCGATCTTCTACGCTGTGATCGAGAACGACCTGCGCCGCGTGCTCGCCTACAGCCTGATCAACCAGCTCGGTTTCATGGTGGTCGGGATCGGAATCGGTACCGAGCTGGCTCTGAACGGTGCCGTCGCCCACGCCTTCAACGACGTGATCTTCAAGGGCCTGCTGATGATGAGCATGGGTGCGGTGCTGCACGTCACCGGCGAGATACGCGGCTCCGAGCTGGGCGGCTTGTACAAGAAGATGCCCAAGACCGCGATCCTGTGCATGGTCGGTGCCGCGTCGATCTCGGCCTTTCCGCTGTTCAGCGGCTTTGTCAGCAAGTCGATGGTGGTCGTTGCGGCTATTGATGAGGGCTATTCCTTCGTCTGGATGGCACTGCTATTTGCATCCGCCGGCGTCTTCCATCATGCCGGTATCAAGATCCCATTCTTCGCCTTCTTCGCGCACGACTCGCGCTTCGTTGCAACCGCCCACGAGCCGCCGAGCAACATGCTGATCGCGATGACTATCGCTGCGGTCTTGTGCATCGGCATCGGCATCTTCCCGGGGTTCCTCTACAGCCTGCTGCCCTACGACACCGGTTACTCGCCTTACGATTACACTCACGTACTGACACAACTGCAGCTGCTGGCGTTCTCGGCGCTGGCCTTTGCCTGGCTCAAGCTCGCCGGAATCTACCCGCCCGAGCTGAAGTCCGTGAATCTCGATAGCGACTGGTTTTATCGCCGGCTGGTGCCAGATGCCGTGCAAGCCTTGCTGGCAAAGCTGCGACCGATCGACCGCGAGCTGCGTCGCGGTGGCCTGGCGTTGATCGACTGGGGGCTGCGCGCCCTGGCGAGCCACCATGGCCGCTACAGCATCCTGGCCGAGAGCCGGCCAACCGGCAGCATGGTGCTGTGGGTGGCCGTTCTACTTGGGATTTCGCTGGTGGCGTACTACCTCTAGGACTGCGGCTCCTGAATTTCGCAAACAACTGCTGAGGGCCTTAACGCCCGATCCTGTGCTGGGAGTCCGATTTCGAGGTCGACTGGCCTTTGCGGACTCACCATTCGATGTCCTCCGGGTCGCGCTTGTCGGTGTTGCGGACCACTTCGCGGATGGCACCGTCGGCGAAGCGGATCACCCGGTCCGCCATCGCGGCCGTTGCCGCAGCATGGGTGACGATCAGCACCGTTGCGCCGAGCTGTTCGTTGATGTCTTTGAGCACCTGGAGCACGGCACGGCCGGTAGTGCTGTCGAGCGCGCCGGTCGGCTCGTCGCAGAACAGCACCGTCGGGCGCTTGGCCACGGCGCGGGCGATGGCGACGCGCTGCTGTTCGCCGCCCGAGAGCTGCGAGGGGAAGTGGTCGGCGCGCTCGCGCAGTCCGACCAGCCCGAGCGCGTCGTCCGGGTCCATCGGATCGCGGGCGATCTCGGTCACCAGCTCGACGTTCTCGCGGGCCGTGAGGCTGGGCATCAGGTTGTAGAACTGGAAGACGAAGCCGACATGGTCGCGCCGGTAACGGGTCAACTGGGCGTCGCTCATGGCGCTCAGATCCTGGTCCTGGAAGTGAACCGTCCCCGCGCTGGCACGATCCAGTCCACCGATGATGTTCAGGAGCGTCGACTTGCCACTGCCGGAAGGGCCGAGCAGCACCACCATCTCACCGGCCGGGATGACCAGATCGACCCCACGCAACGCATGCACGGCGGCTTGGCCCTCGCCGTAGACCTTGGTCAAGCCCTCGGTCGTGAAGGCGGCATCTGGTGTCAGGAGGTCAGCCCCCGGTGACCGGCGGGAAGATGGCGACCTCGTCGCCGTCGCCGATCGGGGTTTCGAGCCGCGCGAGTTCCTGATTGACGGCCGTCATCAGACGTTCGCCCTCGCTCAGTGTCGCGGCCCAGACGCCGCCACGCTCGCGCAGATGGGCGAGTAGATCGGCGATGGTGGCGATTGCGGACTGGGTGTCGAGCTGCTCCTCGGACAGACCGAGCTGCTCGCGTAGACGGGCGAAATAGAGGATGCGGATCATGGTCTTTAGCTACCTCGCAAAGTGTCTATTGGAACAGGCTGGTGAAGGGGATAAAGTCGACCGGGTCACCTGGCTGGATGACCTGACCCGAGGCGATCTCGACGAGACCGTCCGCCCAGGCGACCGAGGAGAGGACCGCCGAGGAGCGGCTGGGATAGACCGCTAGCTCGGGTGCGCCGTCCTCGCCGCTCTGCAAGCGCGCCCGATGGAACTCGGTGCGCTTGTCCGGCTTGGTCCAGTCGAAAGCGGCACGGACCTTAAGTGTGCGCGGCGACAGGTCTCCGGCCACGCCTTGCATGCGCAGCACCAGGGGGCGGGCGAACAGACAGAAGGAGACGAAGAGCGACACCGGGTTGCCGGGGCTGCCGAAGAAGGGCGTGTCGCCTATCCGGCCAAAGGCGACCGGTTTGCCGGGGCGCATCGCGATGCTCCACAGGTCCAGGCTGCCGAGCCGCTCGACGGCGGGCTTGAGATGGTCTTCCTCACCGACCGAGACGCCGCCGCTGGCGACGATCAGATCGGCCGAATCCGCGCCTTGGCTCAAGGCGGCCATGGTCGCTTCCAGCGTGTCCGCGACGATGCCGAGATCCACAACCTCGCAGCCGAGACTCTCGAGCAATCCACGCAGGACGAAGCGGTTGGAGTTGTAAATCTGGCCCGGACCTAGCGGCTGGCCGGGGGGCACCAGCTCATCGCCGCTTGCCAGAATCGCGACCCGCAAGCGGCGGTAGACCACCAGTTCGGCGATGCCGACCGAGGCGGCCAATCCCAGATGTTGCGGCGCCAGCCGGGTGCCGACGCCGATCACCTCAGCGCCGGTGCGGATGTCCTCGCCGACGCGGCGGATGTTGGCGTCCGTGTGACAGTCGAGCGGGATCTGGACCTGATCGCCCGTGCGCTCGCAGATCTCCTGAATCACCACGGTATCGGTCCCGTCCGGGACGGGCGCACCGGTGAAGATGCGCGCGGCCGTGCCGGGGGCGAGCGGTGTGCCAGTCGTTCCGGCCGGGATGCGCTGCGCGACGGTCAGGTTGCCCCCGTGCTCGGTCAGGTCGGCGTGGCGACTGGCGTAGCCGTCCATGGCGCTGTTGTCCCAGCCGGGGACATCGATCTGGCTCATCAAGGCACTGGCGAGCACGCGCTCCAGACCGGCTTCGAGTGGGATCGTCTCGGTCGCGGCGATCGGCTCGACGCGCGAGAGCAGGAAGTCGATCGCCTCCTGCTTGGTCAGGGTGCGGCGCTCGTCGGCGGTCGATGGGCAGCAGTCGTTGCGGGTCGTCATGGGTGCTCGTCTCAATGCTCGCGCAGCCGCGGGATGAGCTGGGCGAAGTTGCAGGGTCCGGTGCGGATATCCAGTTGGGGCAGGAGGATCTGCTCCCAAGCGGTTCGGCAGGCGCCGGTCGAGCCGGGCAGACAGAAGATGAAGGTGCCGTTGGTCAGCCCGCCGATCGCCCGCGACTGGATAGTCGAGGTGCCGATCTCGGCGAACGAGAGCTGTCGGAAGAGCTCGCCGAAGCCCTCGATCTGTTTGTCGAATAGAGGCAGGACGGCCTCGGGCGTGCTGTCGCGCCCGGTGACGCCGGTCCCGCCGGTGCTCAGAATGAGATTGACCTCGGGATCGGCGATCCAGCGCGAGAAGACTGCGCGGAGTTGGTAGACGTCGTCGCGCACGATCTCCTTTGCCACGATCTGGTGTCCGGCTGCCTCGGCACTATCCTTGAGGAGTTTTCCAGAGGTGTCCTGATCCTCGCCCCGACTGTCTGAGACGGTCAGGATCGCGATCTTGAGCGGCAGGAACGTCTGCTCGGAATAATGACCACCCATCTGAGATTCCTTCTGTATGTTGGTTTTATTGACCTCGATTGTAGCGTTTTCGTCTGTTACATATCAGCCGGGACGGCCATCCGGTCGCGGGCTCACCAGCATCGGTGTATGCACCCACAGAAACAGCGCGAAGGCCAGCATCCAGCACAGACCGCTGGCCATCAGCCAGGTCTGGTAGCCGCCCGGTGCAAGCACGGGCGCCAGACCGCGCAGTGCCGCCGCCGCGTTGATCAGGATGAAGGCGAGGAGGGTCAGCCGCGCTGCCTGCATTGGTCGGCCCGTATGACCAACCGCGACGCGCGCCATCATGCCGAGCGTCAACACGCCGATGGCACCGATCGTGAGCGCGTGCAAGGCGCCGCGCGGGGGCAGAGCGCTGATGAAGGCGGGCAGTCCGTCCAGGATCAGCCCCAGCGCGAGCCAAAGCAGACCCGCGTAGAGCACGGCCAACATGGGCACCGTCCAGATCCGGCGATCGTGCCAGCCGATCAGCCGGATCAATTGCAGCACGCCCAGCCCGATGGCGAGTGCGCCCGCGAGTTGACCCAGCGGCTGGGCGAGGTCGGCGAGCAGCAGTCCGGCGGCTACGGCGAAGGTCAGGCGTTCCACCATCGGGAAGACGCGCGGGCGAGCGCCCTCAATGCCTTTCTCGATGAAAAAGGGCATCACCCGGCCCGCGACCAAGAGGATAATCAGGACCACCAGTTCGAGCATCAGACGATGGCCGCGCGTGGCACCCCCAGGAAACATCCCGAGCGCATCCAGATGCACCATCGCTCCGGCCAGCGTCATACCGGCGAACACTCCGAGAAAGACACGGTTGACCGGATTGGAACCGAACCAGAGCGGTCGCCAGAGCGCCAGCGCCGGGAAGAAGGCCAGATCGATGCCCG
>JARIBS010000085.1 GCA_029257385.1 Thiorhodococcus sp. | reverse complement strand
CCCGCGAGCGCGGGGGAAACCGGTACTATCCGTTCACCTGATGACGTTCCCTGGGCCTATCCCCGCGAGCGCGGGGGAAACAGTGGAAGACGGACTACACCGGGCAACGGTATGGGCCTATCCCCGCGAGCGCGGGGGAAACCCTTGTAGTTAAGCCCATGCACTACAAGGGAAATATGGTAAAGCGATTCGTTTTTTAAAGAGCTGTCACAACGGCTTTTGGACAAGCCACAGGCCGTCTATGTCGATCAGCTCTCGCGGGGGCGTGCCCAGCGTGGCGATCCCGACGCCGCCCGTTGCATTCACATCACGCCAGACCATAACCAGGCTTCCCCGAGGCTCCGTCGTGTGCCAATCCGTCAGAACAGACCAGGTGCGTGAGCGCACGCCCTGATTCATGCGTGGCGAGATGTACACTGCGGGAGCGATTTCGAGCATAAGCGATCCCAGGTAACCCCGGTATCGGTCCGCGACATCACGCGTCACGATCATGACCAGAGGCATCGGTTTCCTCCATACGGATAACCTTCTTGATGCTGTCGATCATCGCGGGAATCACGCCTTTCTTACGAAATACCGTCGCCGCTTCGCGCCGGATCAGGCGATCGATCGTCTGGCTGTCGGCTTCGGCCTTCTTGGCGACCGTGAAGGCGATTTGCAGGGTGATGGTGTCGCGAAAAAGGTCGGCGATGTCGAGAACGAACGACTGCCCCGAGTCCTCATGGATGAAGCCCAGTTGCGGAATCGCGGCGACGGCTTGAACCGCAATGACCGCCGCCGCTTGTACCGCGACCGCTGCGTGGTTGATCGCCTGATTGGGGATGTCCGTTGCGCTTGGGTTGGCGCGATCGTAATGGCGACCTTTCCATTCGATGCCATAGCGTTGCGCCATCAGCCGGTACGTCGCTTTGACGCGAGACCCCTCAATGCCGCGCAGGGTGTCCAGATCGCGATGCGGGAGCACTTCGCCAAGACGCAGGGCGTACATATGGCGGGCTACGCTGATGCGTCGGCGCGGACTCCCCCATAGCTCGGCCTGACGACGGGCGATATCGGAGCGATCCGGCAACAGGGGCGGCGCGGTGTAGCAGCGCACGCCATCCTCGCCCACGGCTGCCATCAGCGTGCCGTGCCTGGCCAACAGGCGTAGCGCGTCATGCGTCACGGTGCTGCCCGGACCGAGCAGGATCATAGAGACGGTCTGATGCGGGATCTGCACCGAGCGGGGCGTTAGCGAGTCCTTGCCCTGGAAAAAATGCAGACAGCCGTCGATGACGCACAACTCGCCACGCTCGAACCAGATCAGCCCGTGCCTATCCGAATGCGGCATCCGCGAGGTTTCGAGACCCAGCCGCCCTTTTAACATGAGCGGACCGGCTTGAGCAGCAGCATCCCGAAACCGAATGCCCGGTGTCGGCCAATGCCGCGTGTCAGCAGGCGGGTAAAGGCATCGCTATCGCCCACGCGCAATTGCCCTTTGAAGACGGCATCAGGGCCGGACAGCGTGCGCGGTTTGCGTTGACCCGTCTCATCGGCTTGAGGGCGTCGAATCACACGACTGAGTCGAAAGGCGTCCATGCCGACCTGGAGCAACTGTGCCGCGTGCTGCTCGGCAAACTGCTTGCGCAACCATTCGGCGTAGATCGCTTCACGATTGATCGGTTGCTCGCCTGGTGGTTGCGCCTCCACGGCATGTAGGAACAGATCGCGCTCGCGTCCATCCTTCGCCCGCAACACGGGGCGCACCCGCACCTCGAAGCTCAGGGCTTGATCTGTGCTCCAGGTGGTCGGAAATGCCCGAACGGCGAGGCTCTCCAGGCCCAGCGCCCGTGCAACGTCCGGGGTTGCCAGCGCCGCGTTGTCATGCAGCATGGCGGGCGGCTGATCAGTGTAGGCCAAAAACCCTTGCCGCGTCCCAAGGTAGCGAAAGGGCTTCGGGGCTTGATCACCAAAGGCGGCGGTGAGCAGGGCATGCAGGGCATAGCCGTTATCGCCGTCGGGAGACAGCAGGCGGTGACGGGTGGCCCAAGTCGCCAGCGCCTTGTCATCGGGCGAACAATGCAGCAGGTGGAGACTCATGTGGGTTTCTCCTCGCCCCGAAGCCGTCCTTCCCGAACGGGCCGCCAGCCGCCGTGCACGCCACTGGTCCAGTTGCGCTCGTCACACAGATCGAGCGTGCGATCGCCGGGTAGGGTTCCCTCGCCGTCTGGCCATTGCAGCCGTGCGCCGTCTTGCGATTCGGCGGGGAGCGGCACGCACTGGAGCACTTGCAGGACGGTTTCACCCGCTTGCCAACCGGCAAACAGCCGACGGCTGGGCAGACAGGGTTTGCGCCCGATGAACAGCGGGCGCGCTGGATGATCGAGCGCGGCGGCTAGATCATCGAGCGTCGGCGACTCGTCTACGGGCTGAAGGCGTAGGGCGACCAGCATGGAAAGATTGGCGTGATAATCGCGATACCGTTGCAGTGTCAACGCTTTGCGTCCATCCGGCTGGGTGGCATAACTGGGACTCTTGGCACGTCCTTCCGGGACACCTTGGCTTGTCCATCCACAATCATTCTCGAACAGCAGTGCGGTTTGATAATCCTGTATTCGTACTCCCGGATGCTCCAGGCGTGCGCCCAAGACGAGCCGTTCCTGCAAGCGATCATGCTTGCTCGACTCTTCGCGTCGCCAGCCCAGCGCATTGGCCAGCAGACCGGTAACCATCGACAGGGCCGGAAAGTCGCGGATGACGCCGAAGTTATCGATTGTTTCCCCGCCGAAGGCCATCAGCGGCGCCTCCAACCGCAGGAGTAGATGGCGCGCCATGTCAGCACGCCCCTTTCACGATCACGTCAGCGGCCCAGGTGGCGAGGTCGTTTAGATTGAGGCGTTGGGCTTGCGGAATCTCGACCGGATCGAGCGCCATGAGGCGGCGCGTCAGGGGTGCGCCATAGGCATCGTCCATCTTGGCGATTTCGCCGCTCAGACACGCCACCGTGCGTTCGCGAATCGATCGGTCATCCTTCGCCGTCAGTGGCAGGGCATCGTGGAAGGCCCCCGCCAGGCTGCGTGGTTGCCAATCGCCCGCCTCCACCAGCATGAGCGTTGCCCAATCGAACGGTGCCGTGGAACCGCGCTTAGCGCCGGGGCTGACGGTGGCGATCAGGCGCAAAAGATGCTCGACGACCTGTCCCGCTAACGCGCGCTTTTCTGCCGGCGTCTCGACAGCGAAGCACTGCTTGGCCGCGATGCCTTCCAGGTTCTCGACCAGTTGACGGACATCGACCACCACGTAGCCGTAATACAGACCGGAGGCCAGTTCGGTATCGAAGATGCCAGCGGAGCCTAATTCGCCGCTTTCCTGGAGCAGATCATCGACGACGGTGAAGTAATCGTTCTCGACCTGCGCCTCGTGCACCGTAAAGGCGTGGGCCACATAGACCGCCGCGTCCCGGCTGGCGAGCACATCGGAGGTGACCATCCGACCAAACAGGGCGGACTCCAGGCCGCTGCCATGCTTAAGCGCGGTGATATTGTTCTTCTCGTCCTTGAGCATCTTGGCGACGGCGGCCTTGACTGCATCTTCATCGCCAGCCGCTTGGGCCAGCTCGCTGCAGCGGCGGACCAGATAGTCGATCTCGGCCTTGCCCATCAACACCGCCTGGCCGGTTTTCAGGGCATCCTCGCCTTTCATTTTTTTCCCCGCTTTATCGACCAAACCGCCATCGCGCAGGGCTTCCGCCGCCGCTTGCGCCAGCGTTTCGGGCACGCCGTTCTCGACGATCCGCTTGCGGATCAACTCCAGCGTCCCGCGCGAGCGAACCGCCATCGGCACCGCGAGTTCCGACAGGGCAAAGCGATCATCAGTCACCCGCCAATGACGTTTCAGGCATTGCGAGGAGATCCGGGTGCGCATGGCGTTACCCAGCGGCAAGCGTTTGGCAAGCCCGGCATCGTCGCGATTGATCAGCGCGGCGGGATAGGTGTGCAGGGTGTGGATCTGGATGAAGCGAGGTTCGGTCGTCATGGCGTTACAGTTCCTTGTCAGTCATTCAAGCAGCATGTTTTTCAGACTTGGCGACGGCGGAGAAATAGCGACCGGCGATACGCATGCGGATGGCTTCGGCTTGGTCTTCGTCGCGACCTTCGTGGAGAATCAGCCAGCCAAGCTCATGCCAGTTGGGCGCAACCTCTTTCGAGGCGAGCAGGCGCAGGAGTCGCGGCAGGAGTTGGCGAAAGGCATCCCCACGGGAGGTCAGGAGCTTGGTCACGCGCGACTCCGATACCTTGGCCGCGCAGAGTTGATTGCCGAGCGCCCCGTTGGCATGACCGGCCAGCGCCATCCCGTGCGCGACCAAGGCCCAGCGCCGCCAAGTCTCGGGCTGCCAGTGCTCGGGTTCGAGACCGGCATAGATCAGGGCGCGCGCCAGGGCCGCGATTTGATGGGGGCGCAGTTCGCCGTCGGGGTCCATGCGCGTCAGAGCCGCCTTCTCGGCCTTTCCCAAGCCGTATAGGTCGCCATTGAACCGGGCGGCTTGCCCGATGAGTTGGGCGAGCTTGGCGATGGGTGAGCCTTCATGCTCGGTGGTGGCCTCAGGGCTGGGCATGGGCGATCTCCTTGGATTCCTTGCGTGCTTTGTAGTGGTGCGCGAGCGACGGGAGGGTTTTGTCGCTCCGCAGTCCGCCATGCAAACGGCTCAGAGCGGCGGAACGGGCGCGGTAGCGTTGCTCGCCGCTGCGCGGGCCTGAGTCGAAAGCGTCAATCAGGATGGACTCGGCGCGATCGGCCATGTCCAGATACCAGCGCAGGCGCACGTCCTCGGGGTGCTCGGATTCGATTTCTTCGTTGAGTCCGAGCGGACCGTCGAAAAAGCGGGCGTCTTCGTACTGCTCGAAGGGTTGAGCAAAGCGGTTGGCCTTGTTCTTGGCGCTGTCGCCGAATTTGTCTTTTGCAGCACCGTTCTCGAAGAGTGTCGCCAGGGCGGTCCAGAGCACGCCACGGATCTTGCCGATGCCGGAGACTCGCTCCTCGGCGATCTTCGCCAGGGTGTCGGTCTTCTTTTGGATCATGAAGCGCCGGACCGTCGGGGAGATGGGAATTCGCCGTTCGTGGTAGCCCTCGGTCTTGCCTTGTCCGCGTGTCACTCCGCGCGCCAATATCACAATTCCCTGTTTGCCATCCTCCTCAATCAGCGTTTGCGTAATTGGTGAGCGGTATTTGCTGCCAAACAGTAATTCCGACGAAAGCTTGTAGTCGAACCCCTTGCCGGTGATGGTGAGCGCCTTGCCCGCCGCGATCTCGATTGGCATCCAGGCATCGCCAGTGATCCCGTTTCGGCTTTTGGCCGCGATGCGTGGGGCCTTGCTACCCGTAGCTAGGGCGGCGATTCCACTGGGAGACTCGACGAGGCGAATCCGGCGACAAATCTCGATATAAAAAGGATCAAGCGACGAAAAGGCGAGGCTGTCGGTTCCGTTCCAAGGCCGAAGCCATACCAAGCCAACCCCGCCCTGATCGCAAAGCCCCATCTCGCTGACAATCTCGGCTCGACTGTCGATCAGACAGCGAACATCCCGTATCCACCGTCGTCCCCAATTACCCAAGGGAACCGCGCCCAGCGCGGGGCGACTTGCAAAGCCGCCGTTCATCCTGGAAACCCCATAATTACCCGCGCCAAGAAAGCCCTCCTGCGTTTGCAGACTGATCAGGGCCATCAACCAATCCTCTGGGGCACATCCAGCCATTCGCGCTCCCTTGAGATCATGATTTTTGGACGTGACCAGCATGTCCAGTCCGTCCGGCGTGGACATCCGGTTCTTCCAGCCCTTTAGCGATTCTTCCAGGACGGGAGCCTGCATGAGCGCGGGCCGGTCGGGAGGCGTGACCAGACACCATGCCGCCCCCTCCAAATCATCCGGCGTCAGCGCCAATAAAGCAGCTTTCCAGGTGGCTTCATCAGTGAACGGCTCGGTTTGACCCGCCTGATGCAGGGCCATCGCGGCGAGCTGTACCAAAAAGGCGTGCCAGGGGTGGCGCTGATGCGGTCGCAGGGCTGGAAAGTCGCCGATCTGATCATCGGTCATGGCGACGAAGAGACCCGGCAGGGTGAGTCGTATTCGAGAACCGTCGGCACGTCGGCGGGCGCCGATGAGTGGTTCATCGAGCAGTGAATAGCGCAGCGTCATCGCAAGCTCCTTGAGCGTTAACCCTCGATCTTCTCCAGCCCGAGACGACTGTAGCGAAAACACAGCGTTTCCAGAGTGAACAGGATCTCACCATCGCGAACCTCCACTGCTGTCGGCTGCGCATCCGGATCGACTCCCTTCACCAGAAAATGCCGAACCGGCAACTGATTCAGCGGCTCGCCGAACGGTCCGATGGGTGCCGGATCGAAGATCAAGAGACGATCGCGCACGCCGAGACGGGTGGCGATGTCGAGATCGGCTGGAAACCCCTCCTGAGCGTCGAACGCCGTGTCGACTTCCAAACCATGCAAATGCGCGATCGAGCGCTGAGCGCCGGTGTGTCCTTCGATCTTCTGGCCGAGCTGCTTCCAGTCCTCGCCCAGCGATTCCATGCTCTGTAGCCGTTCGGGATGCGTCGCCGCCTCGACCAGCGCCCGGTTGTCCTCGGGGATCTCGATGGTCGGTCGTTCGACGATCAGGCGGCGTGTCGCCTCGACCGTGCGCAGATCGGCATAGATGCCATCGCCATCGCGAAATGGCCCTAGTCCGTGGCTAGAGGTCTTCAGCAGCGGGGAGAGGTCATGGTTTGGTGGCGTCAGGATCAGCGCTTTGGGGGCGCGATACGCCGCCGGGCGTTGTGCCTCTGGGCGCGGGTGTCGGTGCAGCCGACCGATGCGCTGTAAGAGCACGTCCATCGGGCAGAGATCGGTGATCAGCAAATCGGCGTCCAGATCCAGACTTTGCTCGAGCGTCTGGGTGCCCACGAAGATCCGGGGGCCGGGCGGGCGATCCTTGCCGAGCTGCGCTTGAATCGCGGCATCCAAGAGCGGGCGATCCTGACGGCTGAAGCGGCTGTGATGGAGCGTGTTGATGCCATTGACGGCGAACAGCCATCCTGGTGCTGGAACCTGATCCTCCAGGGCCTGGAAGACGTCCATCGCGGCAGACACGGTATTGCGAACGATCAATACCTTGGCCCCCGTGGCGGCAGCCTCAATGGCCAGAAGCGCGATGGATTCAGGATCGTCGATGCGATCCAGAAGCGTCCAGGACACCGTTTTCGGGCGGGTGGTGGACACCGTGGCGTGTATGCCAAAACCATCGGAGATCGCCGGATAGGCGACGTCACAGGCGGCTTGAAAGTGCGCAGTCGCCGCTGGTGTGTCTTGCGTGAGCGCCCGATAACGCTCGCGGGCGCTGGAACCCAAGGTCGCCGAGAGCAGCAGTGCATGACCGCCGCACCCGAGATGCGCTTTCAGAAGGCGCTCCAGCAAGACCGTCATGTACGGATCGGACGCATGGACCTCGTCGACCACCAGCAGACTGCGCGCCAGCAGGGCATGGCGCAGATGCGAGTGGCGGATCTGGAGTGCGCCGAGAAGGGCCTGATCAATGGTTCCGACGGCCAGCGGCGCAGCGAGAAACCGCTTGGGCGATTCAGCCGCCCAGCGCCGATGCGCCACGGCATCTTCCGGCTCATCTGGCCAAAGCACCTTAAAATCCGGGAGCGACTTGGGCTCTTGGCCGTCGGCACTCGCGTAGCCCGGCAGGGCGCGGACGGTGAGCGGCGGATCGCTCGGCCAGAGTCGGGCAGCCGCACTGCGAACCCGCTCGTAAATCTGGCTGGCGGAAACGCGGGTCGGGAGCGCGAAATAGAGGCTGTCGATTGCGCCGCGCTCGAACAGATGCACGAAACGCCACAGGGCCGCCTCGGTCTTGCCGCTACCGGTCTCCGATTCCAGAATGACCAGTGCTCCCAGATCCGGATCGTCCATCGCAGCCTGGATCGGATAGGGTGGATTTCCAAATGTCTGATCGAAGCTTCGCCCCTGCGCCGTTAGCGCCATGCGAGAGGCATCGGCATCCAATCCCAGCGACAGCACGGCACGATCGGCATAGCCGATTGCCGTCTTGGCCCGATCTTCGTCGACCACAGCGAAGGGAAAGAACTTGGTGTCCGATCCGAGCCAGTCGGCCAATTGCACCAGACCCGCGAACAGATGACCGAAAGCCGGTGCATTCGGGAGCGGTTCACCGCCTGGCGCGAAGGCGTCAGGAAATAGCGCATAGGCACTTTTCCCGATCTGCTTGAGCACGGGGACGGGATCGTAGACGGTCTGTCCATCCGCTCCGATGACGGGTTTCCAAATCGCGCGGTTCCAGTCGGTCGCTTTCTCGATAATCGGGCGGCCATGATGGCTGATGCTGGCTTTCAGCAACGGCTCGACGGCCTCTCCCCAAGTGCAGATCGCATCGATTGGCAATAAGGCGACCAACGGCTGGAGAAAGGCATCATTGTCGAACAGCTTGGTGGCTTCCAGCCCATGCCCGGCAGGGTTCGGCCAACCTTTCGGCGCCCTCCCCCTCAGCCAGCGCTTGGCCTGAAAGCCGCTGTTGGCCTTGCCCAGATCGTGGAGAAACACCAAAACCGCCAGACGCGCTATATCCCGCGAACTGAGTGGCCGATGAGCCGCGCACTCCAGCGCGCGCCAAATAGAGCGACACCGACACAAGCGGGCGAAACAGGCGGCAACGTCAGTCAGATGATCAACGAGCGGATGCCAGGCGGTGACCTTGCCGTTGTCATCGATGTCAAGTTTTCCGAATGCGCCAAAGTCCTTTCCGTACATGATCATTCTCCTTGGTTTCGGTGCTCACACCGGTCGATGGCATAAGGTGTTGAGCCTTATCGGGTCGGCGGAGCACGATTGGTCGACGCAAGTCAGAATCTCATTTTCATTCGACATACGGATGCGCACTGGCCTGCAAACGTGTGCGACAGACACAAAAAAGCCGCGGTTAAGCGGCTGATTTATGAATGATGGGTTTTGGTGGGCGCAGGTGGGATCGAACCACCGACCCCTGCCGTGTGAAGGCAGTGCTCTCCCGCTGAGCTATGCGCCCGATCAGACCAGCGAGAATACCGCAGGCGAATCGGCTTGGTCAACTTCGGCGACCAGCCGCTCCGTCAGGGGCATCGCATGCCGGGTCCCAACGCCAGCTCCAGGATCTCCATGCGATAGTTGCCACAGGGGTTGTCGGCCGTCGGCCCCTGGGTCAGCAGGACCAGGCCCGAGTCGACGCCGCGCTCGCGCAGCCACTGGCGCACGAAGCCGGACCAGTCGGAGCGGTCAGCGTCGACCTCGATCGTATGGATGCCGTAGGAAAATTGCAGAGACTGACAGGTGGTGGCGTTGGGGCTGAAGGCGATGATCCAGACCGGCGGGCGAAAGCGCACGATGTTGCGCGGTGTGTTACCCGACTGGGTGGGGACGACAACGAAGCTCGGCTCACTGTTGTTGATGGTGTGATAGACGCTTGCGGCGATGAGATCGACCGCGCGGGCGGGATCGCTGCCGCCGAATCCATCCATGGTCGGCGTGAAAAGCTGCTTGCTGCGCTCCGGCTCGACATGGGTAGCGATGCTGGCCAACATCGCCACGGACTCAGCCGGGTAGCGCCCCACGGCCGACTCGGCCGAGAGCATGACGCAATCAGTCCCGCCAAGAATGGCATTGGCGACATCGGTCGACTCGGCACGGGTCGGTCGACGGTAGTTGACCATGGATTCGAGCATCTGGGTGGCGGTGATGACGGGCTTGCCGAAATGATTGGCCATCTCGGTGATCTGCTTCTGAACCACGGCGATGCGCTCGATGGCGATCTCCACACCCAGGTCACCGCGCGCGACCATGATGCCGTCGGCGGCGCTCAGGATGGCCGCGAGATTATCCAGGGCGTCGGCACGCTCGATTTTGGCGATGATAAAGGGCGCGTAGTCCATCTCGGTTGCGGCCTGGCGCACGGCGAGGATGTCGTCCTCGATGGCGACGAAGGACTGACTGACCGCATCGAGCTGATGCCTGGCCGCAAAGCGTAGCCAGTCGTGGTCATCGGGGGTGAAGGCACTGATGCCGAGATCGATACCCGGCAGGTTCAGTCCCTTGCGCGAGGACAGCTCGCCGCCGACCCCGACGCTACAGCGAATCTCCGACCCCGCCACTTCCAGCACCCTGAGCAGGATGAAGCCGTCGTTGAGGTAGAGACGATCGCCCGGCTGGACGGCATTGGCAAGGTCAGGGAAGCTGATGCTGACGCGATGTCTGTCCCCAAGAATGTCTTCCGTGGTCAGGGTCAACTCATCGCCGCGCTGCAGCTCGATCGGCTCCTCGGCGAGATCGCCGATGCGCATCTTGGGACCGGGCAGATCGCCCATGATCGCGACGCGCTGTTGGGTCTCGCGCGCGGCCTCGCGGATGCGGGCAATGATCTCTTCGTGGTAATCAGGGTCGCCGTGAGAAAAATTCAATCGAGCGATGTTCATCCCGGCGCGGATGAGCTTGCGTAGCATCTCCGGGGCGTCGGACGCGGGACCGATGGTCGCCACGATCTTGGTCTTGTGGTCAGGCAGGTGCATATAACTTCTTCCAAAAAGGGATGTTCTCGAAAAGACCGCAATCGCTCGATCCCGGACTGTGAAACGCGATAGCCCAAGCGCGCTTGCTCAGCCGGGACGAGGCTCGCCTCGCCATGCATGAATGGCGGCAGCGTCGATCGTCTGATCCCGCGCATAGAGGCGATCGAGCTCGGCGCGGCGCTCGGGTGGTGCATCACGCAGCAGGGTCGCGACTGTCATCGTGGGCGCCCGTGTCAGGATAGCGCCGCCAGCGACCTCGGCCAGATAGGTGGTGCGGTCCCCAATATCCATCCACTGCTCGACGCGACAATCCATCCAGGACAGAGCCTGTGGATAGAGCGGATTGCCGTCGGACGTCTCGCCCATGGTCAGTCCAGCGAACTTGTCGATCGTATGACCGCTCGCCAGCCCAAAGCGCCAGACCGTCGCCAACGCCTCGGCGGGCAGCAGATGGAGCGCGAAGCGCCCGGAGGATTCGATCAGTCCCCAAGTGTGATGCTGCTTGGCGATAGCGATCAGCATCCTGGGCAGCTCGGCGACGATCGAGGCGCGGACCGCTGAGGTGGCGATCAGCCCGCCCCGCCGCTCTTGGGCGCGCGAGGTGACCAGCCACAGGGGCGGATCGTAGAGATGGAAAATCTCTTCGACTGCAGCGGTGCTCTGGTGTGTCAAGTCGGGATCGTCCTGCATACGGATAGGCGCGCGGCCAGATTCCAGTCTGACCGCATCAGACACTATGATGACACGAATGAAGGTTCAAATGTCCCTGCTCACGGGTTGGCGCGGCGCTTATGTGCGATATGCTCAAGCCAGCCCGACGCTACGCCGATAGGCATCGGAACGGCGGTCTCCGCCACGCGGGCGCGGCAATGCGCGGCGGTTGAGCGCGCCCTCGATCTTTTGGCAAAAGTCCAAGCTACCGAGCACCCAGGCTTTATTGGTCGAATCGCGAATCTGTTTCAGCAGGGCATCCGGGGCTGGTGTGACGGCATCCCTGGCATAGCCTTCGCGGCGGGCCTTGGCGCCGCGTCCGAGACGCTCGTACTCGCGGTGCGGGTGGATCAGCGCATCTTCGATGCCCCGGGCGTTGCGCCCATAGCTTGACCAGGCGTAGTCCGACGGTTCACTGACCAACCCCGCGCGTACCGGGTTGGCCTCGATATAATGAGCAACCGCCAGCAGATAGCGCTTGGGCTCAAGCAGGGTGGCGCGATAGCGTCCCTCCCAGAGTGTGCCGCGACGGTCGTAGCGATTGTTGAAATATTGGACATAATAGCGCCCGACATACTGCATCAGCTTGCCGACTCCGTTCTCCAGGTGGGGCGTCAGCAAGAGGTGGAAATGATTCGGCATCAGCACATAGGCATGGATTTCACACTGAAATTTCTCGGCGGCGGCACCCAGTTTTTCCCGGATGAACCAGTAGTCGTGCTCCTCGAAGAAGATCTGCTGGTGGTTGTTGCCGCGTTGGATGACGTGTTGGGGATAGCCGGGCATCACGAAGCGGGGAAGGCGTGCCATGAGTAGGGTCGGATCCGATTGATTGACCTGTTAAGAGTATAACCAGGCCCACCAAACTTGCCGCGTACAGGATGGATCACTCTCAGATGATGGCCTCGCCAGCAACATCGAACGCCCCCTTACCGATAGAGACCGTTCTGGGCGCGCTGCGCGCCGCGCTCGGCAAGGGTCACGCGCTTTTGCAGGCCCCGACCGGATCGGGCAAGTCGACTCAAGTGCCGTTGGCCCTACTCGACGCGGACTGGCTCGCCGGGGGGCGTATTCTGATGCTTGAGCCGCGCCGCCCGGCAGCACGGCTGACGGCGGCGCGCATGGCGGACCTGCTGGGCGAGCCGCTGGGCGAGCGGGTTGGCTATCAGGTCCGTTTCGAGCGTCGTGTCAGCGCTCGCACGCGCATCGAGGTCGTCACCGAGGGTATTCTGACCCGCCGCATCCAGCGCGATCCGGGACTCGAAGGTATCGGCCTGGTCATTTTCGATGAATTCCACGAGCGCAACCTGGAGTCCGATCTGGCGCTCGCGCTCACCCTGGACGTCGCTCGCAGCCTGCGCCCCGAGCTGCGTCTGCTGGCCATGTCCGCGACCCTGGACGCCGAACCGCTTGCAGCGCTGCTCGGCACGCGCGAGATTTTGCGCTGCGAGGGTCGCAGCTTTCCCGTCGACATCCGCCATGCCGAACGCGCCCCGGATGCCGATTCGGTCGGTTCTACGCTCGCCGGTATTGCTCGGGCGCTGGCCGAAGAAGACGGCGACATCCTGGCCTTCCTGCCCGGCGCGGGCGAGATCAACCGCTGCGTGGCCCAGCTCGGCGAGCGTTTCGGCGACCGGGTCGAGATCCTGCCCCTGCACGGCGCGCTGCCGTCTGCCGAACAAGACCGTGCGCTCCTGCCCGGCGCTGGGGCCAGACGGCGAGTGATCGTCGCCACCGACATCGCCGAGACCAGCGTCACGATTCCAGGGATCGGCGTGGTCGTAGACAGCGGGCTGACGCGCAAGCCCCGCTTCGATCCAGGTTCTGGGATGACGCGGCTGGTGACTGAAGCGATTGCGCAGGCCTCGGCCGAGCAACGTGCCGGGCGCGCTGGGCGGCTGGGTCCGGGCGTCTGCTACCGGCTCTGGACGCGGGCACAAGCACATGGGCGACCCGAGCATCGCACTCCCGAGATTCTGCAATCGGATCTGACCCCGCTGGCCCTGGAGATCGCGCTCTGGGGCGTTAGAGACCCCGCCGAGCTGAGCTGGCTCGATACGCCCCCAGCGCCGGCCTGGAACCAGGCGACGGCGCTGCTGCGCGAGCTGGGTGCGCTCGATGCCGGTCGCGCTATCACCCCGCTGGGACGCGCGATGGCCGGGCTGCCCGTGCATCCACGCCTCGCCGCCATGCTTTTGAGCGCCAGCCCTGCCGAGCGCCAAACGGCCGCCGATCTCTGCGCGCTCATCTCCGAGCGCGATCCCACCATCGCCAGTCCCGGCATGGGACGTCCGGCCGATCTCGGCGCGCGTCTGCATGCCGTAGACGAGATGCGCGAAGGCCGCACCACACCGGGCATGGAGCACAACCGGCTCACCGCCATTGCGCGTGTCTCACGCCAGTTGATGCATCTGACCAAGCACGCGCACGCCGTCGGCGAGCAGCGCACGCGGACACCGGGCGCGCTTTTGGCGTTGGCCTATCCCGATCGCGTGGCGCAGCGGCGCGAGGGCGCCGATGATCGCTATCTACTGGCGTCCGGTGCGGGTGCGGTGCTCGGGCGTGATGATGCGCTCGCCATCCATCCTTATCTCGCAGTGGCGGCGCTCGATGCGCGGGGGCGCGATGCGCGTATCCAGTCGGCGCTGCCGATCGACACGGACGAGATCGGCATGGGCTTCGCAGACCGTATCGAGACCGCCCGCGAGGTCGTTTGGGATGACGCGCGCGCCTCCGTCGTCTGTCGCGAGATGACCCGCCTCGGCGCTATCGTGCTTGCTTCGCGGCCAGTCGCGCTACAAGGCTTGGACGACACAACCGCTCTGTTGACCGAGCGCATCCGCGACCAGCCGGAGCGCGCACTGAGCTGGTCGAATGCGGCCCGTCAGCTTCAGGCGCGGATCGCTCTGATGCGCCACCATGATCCAACCGGCGATTGGCCAGACCTCTCAGACAGCACCCTGAGCGAAACGCTCGATGACTGGCTCGCGCCGTGGATCGCAGGCAAGACGCGCCTGGCCGACGTCCAGCGTCTGGATCTTGCCGCCATTCTCTCGGCGCGTTTGAGTTGGGAGCAGGCGCAGCGCTTAGAGCGCGAAGCGCCCAGCACGTTTGTGACACCCGCCGGGAACCGCCGAGCGATCGACTACGCCAGCGGCGACGTCCCGATCCTGGCCGCACCCTTGCAAGAGCTGTTTGGACTGACCGACACGCCGCGCGTCTGTCATGGCCGGGTCGCGGTGCTGCTGCATCTGCTCTCGCCCGCGCGTCGGCCGATGCAGGTGACGCAAGACCTAGCGGGTTTCTGGGCGCGCGGCTATGCGGAGGTCCGCAAGGAGCTGCGCGGTCGTTATCCCAAGCACCACTGGCCGGAAGACCCCACCGAGGCCCAGGCCATCGTCGGCGGCATCCGCCGGCGCGCTCGGCGCGATTAGTGCGGCGAAACGCCGAAGCATAGCCATTGGACTTGTGTACGCCCGGCATGGGCATGAGCTGATGGGGTGAAAGTCCCCTGTAGGAGTACCTGAGAAGTCCGCGCAGCGGACGGATATAGCGACAAGCCAACGGCAAGGGCAGCCTCGGCTTGATGGGCGTGTTAGCTCATAACGATTGAGCCTGGATAAAACGGAATTCTTGGGTGCTCCCCTGAAAACCCCATAAGTCAGCACCAACATCATGAACAACGATATAGCTCGCAGGCGCAATTGGCCCAATTATGGATTTCATTTCAGCAAATACTTTTTCTACATATTTCGCTTTTTCTGCCTTTGTATTTGTTCCTGAAGTGACTTTGATATCTGGGTAAAACGTAACCGCATTTTGATCGCTCACACGCGATCCGCCGACAAACCAACGTTCTGGCGAGACGAAATCAATTTCAAGTGAAACTTGCTCGCCCAACGCCCGCCATCACCGGTGACAAAACCAGCACGAAGCAAAGTTTTTGGCATCCGGTGCATGGCTTGGTTATGTGCTGCTTTAGGCTGCAACAAGTTTTTTCACGTTGAGCTCTTTGCGATGCTGTTCGGCGTGCCAGAGTTCGTATTGAGACTGCTGATTAAGCCAGCTCTCTGCCGAGGTATCAAAAGCAATAGAGAGCCGGATAGCCATTTCGGGACTGATACCGGCCTTGCCGTTCAGCACCGCACTTAGAGTTTTACGGCTAACGCCCAACGCCTCTGCCGCCGCTGTTACAGAGAGGCCGAGGGGCTCAAGACAAAGCTCTCGCAATACTTCACCCGGGTGTGGAGGGTTGTGCATCAACATTGGCGCCACCTCAGTGATAATCTTCGTAGTTTACAATCTCAGCATCTCCGTCCTCGAATCGGAAGGTTACTCGCCAGTTACCGCTGACCGTCACTGACCAGATTCCGGCGCGATTGCTAGATAGCTCATGCAACCGAAGACCTGGTAAGTCCATATCTTTTGCATCTGACGCTGCATTTAATCTACCGAGAATCAGTCGAAGCCTCTTTACATGAGCGGCCTGTATCCCTGCGGTGCTGCCGGACTTGAAGAATTTGGCCAAACCCTTGTGTTTGAAGCTTCGAATCATTCCTTAAATGTACCCTGTAACGTATCAGGTTTCAAAGCACATAACGCCTTGAATAAGCCGACGTTTGGAGCGCCAGCGCAAAACGGTCGGCTTGATTCACTTGTTCAGCCTTAGGTTTTAGGCATAGCCAGTTTCGATGAGCCTTTGCGCCTTCTCTTTCAGAAGTTCAGTTCTCAATCTAATGAAATCTTCAAATTCCAATTTACCATCCCTGGCATCCTCTGGAATGAGTGCGGAGTCGAAAATGCTATTTTTATATTGCGGCGGAATATCTTTAAAATATTTGGCAGGATCTTGATCGCTGATTTTATTAT
>JARIBS010000063.1 GCA_029257385.1 Thiorhodococcus sp. | reverse complement strand
CGTCACTCTCGCTGGCGGGGCTGATAACCGTCCGGAATCAGAATCGTCGGTGAGCGCTGGCTAGCGTCCTTGGCGAGGTGGTCGAGCGTGTAGTGCAGACCACGGCTCTCGCGCCGACGCAGGGCCGACTGAATGATCAAGTCAGCGACTTCGAGCAGGTTGCGTAGCTCGAGCAGATCGTTGCCGACACGGAAATTACTGTAGTACTCGATGACCTCGTGCGCTAGGAGATCGGCTCTGCGCTTGGCCCGGCGCAGACGCTTGTTGGTGCGCACGATGCCGACGTAGTCCCACATAAAGCGGCGCAGTTCCTCCCAGTTGTGCGTGACCACCACTTCTTCATCGGGTTCGGTGACGCGGCTTTCGTCCCAGCCTGGCGCCTCCGGCGGCTGTGTGTACGCGTCCATCAGACGCTCGATGTCTGCCGCCACTGATTCCGAGTAGACCAGACACTCCAGCAGCGAATTACTGGCCATGCGGTTGGCCCCATGCAGCCCCGTGTAGGCTGTCTCCCCGCTGGCGTAAAGCCCGGCGAGATCGGTGCGGGCATGGCGGTCGACCATGATACCGCCGCAGGTGTAGTGCGCTGCAGGCACCACCGGGATCGGCGAGCGCGTGATATCGATACCCAACTCCAGACAGCGCCCGTGGACGGTCGGGAAGTGTTCGATGATGAACTCGGCCGGGCGGTGTGAGATATCGAGATAGACGCAATCGGTGCCGAGTCGCTTCATTTCATGATCGATCGCGCGGGCGACGATGTCGCGCGGGGCCAGCTCGGCGCGCGCATCGAAGCGCGGCATAAAGCGCTCGCCGTCGGGCAGTAGCAGCCGCGCACCTTCGCCGCGCAGCGCTTCGGTGATCAGGAAGGAGCGCGCCTGGGGGTGGTAGAGGCAGGTCGGATGAAACTGCATGAACTCCATATTGGCGACACGGCATCCGGCACGCCAGGCCATGGCGATGCCGTCGCCGGTGGAGACGTCCGGGTTGCTGGTGTAAAGATAGACTTTGTTGGCACCACCCGTAGCGAGCACCACAAAGCGCGCGCGAAAGGTTTCGACCTGGTCGCTCCCGCGGTTGAGAATATAGGCCCCCAGACAGCGGTGCGCGCGCGTGTCGCGCAGGTGTCTGGAGGTGATGAGGTCGACCGCGATATGCTGCTCGAAAAGTGCGATGTTCGCGCGCGCGCGAACTTGACTTTCGAGCGTCGTAGCCACCGCCCGTCCAGTGGCATCGGCGGCGTGAACGATGCGTCGATGAGTGTGGCCGCCTTCTCGGGTAAGATGATAACCGCCCGCTGATGTGTATTCCGCGTCGCGGGTAAACTCAACGCCCTGGTCGAGCAGCCAGCGGATGTTGTCCGGGCCGCGCTCGACGACGAAGCGCACGGCATTGCGGTCGCACAATCCGGCACCGGCCTTGAGGGTGTCCTGGACGTGCGATTCGATCGAGTCCCCGGCATCGAGCACCGCAGAGATACCGCCTTGCGCGTAGACTGTGCTGCCTTCGCTGAGTTCGCGCTTGGAGACCACGGCGACTGACAGGTCATCGCGCAGCCGTAATGCCAGGCTCAGTCCAGCAGCGCCGCTGCCAAGAATCAAAACGTCGTGAATGTGGCTGGTCTCGGGCATAGAGTGGGTTCTTCGTTTTAGGGTTCGTAGAGTTGTATGGCGCTCGCTCGATGCGCTGCCTTTTACTTTAAGCTCGTCGATTTAACGACCTGGATCAAGATTCGTGTCTTACTTGGAAAATCTCCGCCGCATTCGATCAGGCTCAAGAACTTCCTACCCGGTAGATTGTCCATGCTAACTATAAGCCCTGTGGTGCGCGCCCATGTCTGAGCGCACTGCCGACCAGGAGCTTGTCGCACGGGCGCAGTCGGGCGACAAGCGTGCTTTTGACCTGCTCGTGCTGAAGTACCAGCAGAAGGTATCCAGCCTGATCGCGCGCTATTTGCGAGACTCCAGCGAGGTCATGGACGTCACCCAAGAGGCCTTCTTGAAGGCGTATCGGGCGTTGCCGGGCTTTCGTGGCGAGAGCGCTTTTTATACCTGGCTGTATCGTATCGCGGTCAATACAGTCAAGAATCATCTGGTCGCCAAAGGCCGCAGACCGCCGGGTGATGACATTGAGGCCGACGTCGCCGAGCAAATGGACATGGGTGGACGCCTGCGCGAGTCGGCGACACCCGAAGCGGAGCTACTCAGAGACGAGATCGCCACCACCGTGCAGCGTGCGCTCGATGACCTGCCGGGCGATCTGCGCACCGCCATCGTGCTGCGGGAGTTCGAGGGGATGAGCTACGAGGAAATCGCTACGGCCATGGAATGCCCGATCGGCACGGTCAGATCGCGGATCTTTCGTGCCCGAGAGGCGATCGACAAGCGATTGCGCCCCTTGCTTGATGGCTGATCGCTGTGCAGACCAAGCCGTTGGGCGGCGGCGAATGTCATGCGAAGACGCCGTGGAGGACAGCAGCCGCTGTGGAACGCCCCCCGCGCGAGAACGATCATCCATTCAATCCAGCCTAGGCTCAAGACATGACCGACGAGCATAAACAACGACTTTCGGAACTACTGGACGGCGAACTCGAGGGTGCCCGCGCAGCTTCGCTATTGGATGCAGTCGCCGTGGACTCAGAGCTGCGCGCGACCTGGGAGCGCTATCATCTCATCGCTCAGGCGATACGACGCGAGCCGATCGAGGTGCGTTATCGCACCTGCGCCGAGCAGATCCGCCAGCGCATCGCCAGCGAGCCGGCGGTGCTGGCGCCCAGAGGTCGAAGGCGACCAACCCGTCGCAGTCTCCAGCGGGCCGCCGGGTTAGCGATGGCCGCATCCGTGGCCGTAGTCGCCTTTTTTGCCGCGCCCATGCTCTTGCAGGACACCTCGTCCGGACCCGATGCCTCAACGCCCGTTGCGCAGCTCGTCGAGCGTGAGTCGATCTCCATACAGCGCCTGCAGCGCGAGCACCCCGAGCTTGCCAGCAAGCTCGGTCTCTATCTCGTCACCCATCAAGTCAGCGCGCCTGCAACCGGGGCCAAGGGTATGCTGCCATATGCAACACTCGTGAGTTATGAAGCAACTCGTTGAACGGCTCTACAGTCGCCTTTGGTTAGGTGTGTTTTGTTGCTGGATGGGGTGCGTTCAGGGCGTCGGCGCGCAGGAGGCTCAAGTAGCCGATGGCGGCGATGCCAGCGCGACGACGCAGCAGATCGCCGTGCTGCTTGAGAAAATGGCCGTTGCAGCGCGCTCACTGAACTACGACGGAACGCTGGTCTATCTCCATGAAGATCGGCTGGAAACCCTGGGTCTCCAGCATCGGGTCGAGCAGGGTCAGGTACGGGAGCATCTCATCTCGCTTAGTGGGCCGTTGCGCACCGTTGCGCGCGAGCGCGAGCGCGTCATGTGCGTCTCGCCGGATGGCTATCCGATCTCTGTCGTACGCGAGGCCGGGGTACGCTTTCTGGATGCCGAAGGGATCGATCCACACGCCCTCATCGACCATTATCATGTTGAGCTACTCGATAAGGTACGGGTCGCGGGACGCGATACCGAGGTCGTCGAGATCGCGCCGCGCGATGCGCTGAGGTATGGCTACAGATTTCATATCGATCGCGAGACCGCGCTGCCCTTGAAATCAGATTTGATCGACCAGGATCGACAGCCTCTTGAACAGTTGATGTTTACCTCCATCACCGTGCATGAAGGCGATGGATTCGTTGCGCCAACCCGCGATCAGCCGATCCGCAGTGCACCGGCCACCGCCGCAGAGAGTCATTGGCGCTTCGAGGAAGTGCCCGCCGGCTTTGAGCTGGTGATGCATCATACTATGGCGCAGCCCAACGGCTCGGCGATCGAGCATTTTATGTTCACCGATCGGCTGTCGGCCTACTCGATCTATGTCGATCAAGACATCGAGAACGGTCTCGACGGTCTCGCCAGCATCGGTGCCGTGCATGCCGCAGGCAGGCAACTGGACGGCTATCAGCTGATCGCCGTCGGTGAGGTTCCGGCAGCGACGGTTCAAGCCGCAATCGGCGGCGTCCATCGCATACAATCAACAACCAAAAAGCAGCCATGATCGAAGAGCAAGGTGTCATCACCGCCATCCTTGGGCGCTATGCGCGGGTTCGCACCGAGCGTACCAGCGCCTGTGGACAATGTCGTGTCAATGGCGCCTGCGGAACCTCCCTGCTGGAGCGTTTTTTTGCGCGCCGGCCAGTGGAGCTGACCGCATTGAATACGCCTGGCGCGCAGGTCGGTGATCTAGTGCGTGTGGGCATCAGCGAACAGGGCCTGTTGCGGGCCGCCATCGCTGCCTATCTCGTGCCGATTCTTGCGCTGATCGCCGGCGCGTGGGTCGGTGAGATCATCGGGGGCGCGCAGGCGCCCGTGGTGAGTCTGCTGGGTGCGGCTCTAGGTTTCGTACTGGCATTATTGTGGCTTCGCAGCTACAGTGTCTCTTTAATCCGTCAACCGACGATTCTGCGACGCATCTCAGCGACTTCTACACCCGTTTCTGTCCCATTTCCTGCGCACGAAACGTACTGACGTCCACCACATCTGGAGTATCCATGCGACCCGCATCCACACTGTCGATCGCTCTGAGCGCGCTACTGTGCTGTGCACTCGCCCCGAGTATGGCTCTCAGCCGCGAACTCCCTGACTTCACCGAGCTCGTCTCCCAGAACAGCCCAACGGTGGTCAATATCAGCACCAAGCAATCGGCCACACCTAGCGAGCGTTTGCGCGGCTTCTCCGTTCCCGATCTTCCCGAAGACAGCCCGCTGCAAGACCTTTTTCGTCACTTTTTTGGCGAAGAGGGCGAGTTGCCCGAGGATAGCTTTCAGTCACGTTCGCTCGGCTCCGGCTTTTTCGTCTCGCCCGATGGTTATGTGCTGACGAACTCTCACGTCGTCGAAGGGGCCGATGAGATCGTCGTGCGCACCAGCGATCGGCGCGAAATCGTCGCGACACTGGTCGGCACTGACAAGCGCAGCGACATTGCGCTGTTAAAGGTCGAGGGTGAGGATCTGCCGAGCGCGAAGATCGGCTCGTCGCAGGATTTGCGCGTTGGCGAGTGGGTGCTGGCAATTGGCTCTCCGTTCGGCTTCGAGTCCTCGGCCACCGCCGGAATCGTGAGCGCCAAAGGCCGCAGTCTCCCGACCGAGAACTATGTGCCGTTTATCCAAACGGATGTGGCCATCAATCCAGGCAACTCGGGCGGTCCGCTGTTCAACCTCAAAGGCGAGGTCATCGGCGTCAATAGCCAGATCTATAGTCGTACCGGCGGTTTCATGGGGCTGTCTTTCGCGATCCCCATCCATGTCGCCATGGATGTCGTCGATCAGCTCAAGACCAAGGGCCGTGTCAGTCGCGGCTGGCTCGGCGTGTTGATTCAGGATATGACGCGCGAGCTCGCCGAGTCTTTCGGTATGGCGCAGCCTCGTGGTGCGCTGATCGCGCAGGTTTTGCCCGACAGCCCGGCGCAGGCAGCAGGTTTACAGCCGGGGGACGTGATCCTGAGCTACAACGAGCGCGAGGTCGTGACCTCCAGCAACTTGCCGCCGCTGGTCGGGGATACCGACGTTGGTGCAAGTGCCAATCTGGTGGTGCTGCGCAATGGAGAGAACGTGCCGCTCAGCGTCAAGATCGAAGAGCTTCCCGACGAAGATCAGCTCACTGGTCCCAATGGCGAGCGAGAGCGAGAGAGCGCCAACCAGTTGGGTCTGGTGGTTCGGGACTTAACCCCCGAGCAACGCCAGCAGTTGAATTTGGAACAGGGCGGGGTGATTGTCGAGTCTCTCGATCCTGGTCCGGCTGACGACGCGGGTCTTAGCGCGGGTGACATGATCCTGTTGCTCGACAATCGGCCGATCGCCGATCGCAACGACTTCAATCGCATCCTGGAAGAGATCAACCCTGGTCGTACCATTGCAGTGTTGGTGCAACGCGGCGACAGTCGGATATTTTACGCCGTCAAGCTCCCAGGGGACTAGACCTCAAGCCCTACGCAGCGACGCCACACTACGGGTCGCCGGGTAGGGCGCGAGATTTACCGATAGCAAATTTTCTCCGTCTAGCGGTCGATACCATCCCTCTGTTATCATTGCGCGTTATCTTTCGCGTGGGCGATGTCTATCTGTCTGCGCGTGTCGCTTGGCCGGGCGTACTGGCCTGATCCGAACCGTCTGGCGTCGTCGGGTTGCGCGACCCGCCGATGTATTCAGGATGACCATGACCGAACTCAGTCACATCCGTAATTTCTCGATTATCGCGCATATCGACCACGGAAAGTCGACGATTGCCGATCGCTTTATTCAGCTCAGCGGAGCGCTGACCGACCGCGAAATGTCCAGTCAGGTACTGGATTCGATGGATCTCGAACGCGAGCGCGGGATCACCATCAAGGCCCAAAGCGTCACGCTCGACTACAAGGCGCGCGACGGCCAGACCTACCAATTGAACTTCATCGACACCCCCGGGCATGTCGACTTCTCTTACGAGGTTTCGCGCTCCTTGGCGGCCTGCGAGGGTGCGCTGCTGATCGTGGACGCCGCACAGGGGGTCGAGGCGCAGAGTGTCGCCAATTGCTATACCGCCATTGAGCAAGGTCTCGAGGTGCTGCCCGTTCTCAACAAGATCGATCTGCCCTCCGCCGAGCCTGAGCGGGTCATCAACGAGATCGAGGAGATCATCGGCCTGGAAGCGCAGGATGCCTTGCGTGTCAGCGCCAAGACGGGCGAAGGCATCCTGGACTTGTTGGAGGCCCTGGTTGAGCGCATTCCGCCGCCGACCGGTGATCGCTCGGCGCCTCTGCAAGCCCTGATCATCGACTCCTGGTTCGACCCTTACGTCGGCGTCGTCTCGCTGGTGCGGGTCATGAATGGCCAGATGCGCAAACGCGACAAGGTGCTGATGCTATCGACGGGACGCACCCATCAGGTCGACAACGTCGGCGTCTTCACCCCGAAGAAGACCGAGCGCGATGTCCTCGGCGCGGGCGAGGTCGGCTACATGATCGCCGGGATCAAGGAGATCGACGGCGCGCCAGTCGGCGATACCATCATGCTGACCGATCGGCCAGCGGCCAAGCTCCCCGGATTTAAGGAGATGCGCCCGCGCGTCTTCGCCGGTCTCTACACCGTCACCTCCGATGACTACGAGGATCTGCGCGAGGCGCTCGGCAAGCTGCGGCTCAACGACGCGGCCCTGCACTATGAGCCGGAGGTCTCCCAGGCGCTCGGGTTCGGGTTCCGCTGTGGCTTTCTCGGCATGCTGCACATGGAGATCATCCAGGAGCGTCTCGAGCGCGAGTACAAGCTCGATCTGATCACCACCGCGCCCACCGTGGTCTACGAAGTCCTGCGCAGCGACGACGAGTTGATCAAGATCGACAACCCGGCCGATCTGCCCGAGCCAGGCAAGATCAAAGAGGTGCGCGAACCCATCATCGAGGCCAATATTCTGGTCCCGCAGGACTATCTCGGCGCCGTCATCACGCTCTGCATCGAGAAGCGCGGCGTCCAGAAACAGATCCAGTATCTTGGCGGACAGGTGCAGGTGACCTACGAACTCCCGCTGAGCGAGGTCGTGCTGGATTTCTTCGATCGACTCAAGTCGTGCAGCCGCGGTTATGCCTCCTTCGAGTACGAGTTCAAGCGCTTTCAGGCAGCGGATCTGGTCAAGCTCGATGTCCTCATCAATACCGACAAGGTCGATGCGCTTTCGTCCATTGTGCATCGTGCGGTGTCGCAGAATCGCGGACGCGACGTCACCGAGCGCATGAAAGAGCTGATTCCGCGCCAGATGTTCGAGGTGGCGATCCAGGCCGCGATCGGCTCCAAGGTCATTGCCCGCACCACCGTCAAGGCGCTGCGCAAGAACGTGACCGCCAAATGCTACGGCGGCGACATATCGCGCAAACGCAAGCTTCTTGAGAAGCAAAAGGAAGGCAAGCGGCGCATGAAACAGGTCGGCAAGGTGGACATTCCGCAAGAGGCCTTTCTCGCCGTGCTCCAGACCGGCAAAGATCATTAACGACTGTACTTCGACATGGAAACGCATTCATTCGCCATGACTTTTGATTTCCCCGCCTTTCTCGTGCTGGCATCCGTCGTGACCGGTGGTATCTGGCTGCTCGATGCGCTCCTGTTCGCCCCGCGTCGCCGTAGCAAGGCGGCGGCGAGCATGCAGCCCGATGGCACGTATTCCGCCTACAAGGAGCCAGTGCTCGTTGAATATGCGCGCTCTTTCTTTCCGGTCATCTTCGCGGTGCTCATTCTGCGCTCCTTTATCGTCGAACCGTTTCGCATCCCGTCGAACTCCATGATGCCGACCCTGTTGACCGGAGATTTTATTCTGGTCAACAAGTTCTCTTACGGACTACGCTTGCCGGTGCTCAATGCCAAGGTCGTCGACATCGGTGAGCCGCAGCGTGGAGATGTGGTGGTGTTCAAGTTTCCGCTCGATCCTAAGACCGACTACATCAAGCGCGTCATCGGCTTGCCAGGCGATGAGGTCTCCTATCGCAACAAAACGGTGTCGGTCAACGGCGAGTCCATGCCACAACTGCCGATTGGCGACTACACTGGTGTTGGGTCCGGGCAGGAGATGACCGGCGCGCGCCAGGCGCTAGAGAGTCTTGATGGCGTCAAGCATGTGATGTTGACCCGCCCCGCAGCGCCTGATTTTCCCTTCGGCTGCCGGGTGCTGGCCGGGGGGCCGGTCACGGTTCCGAATGGCCATTATTTTGTCATGGGCGACAATCGCGACAACAGCAACGACAGCCGTTGCTGGGGGTTCGTGCCCGAGGAAAATTTAGTCGGCAAAGCGTTTGCGATCTGGATGCATTGGGATGGACGACGCGACGGATTACCGATCGCCTGGTCCCGTCTCGGAGATGGAATCGAATAATCGGAGATTTTCAGGATGTCGAAGGTATCAGGATACCGGTCCGGTCAGCGCGGCATGGGAATGCTGGGTTTCATCGTTATCATCGCGCTGGTTGCGTTCTTTGCGACCATCGTGCTCAAGGTGGGCCCACGCTACCTCGATTTTTGGACCGTGAGGACGATCATGGAGGAAACTGCGGCCAACCCGCAACAGATCCAGCGCGGCACGCGTGGGCAGGGCATTATCAGTGCCGTCGACAAGCGCCTCAATATCAACAGCGTCTACAACCGCAAGGGTTCGGACTTCGTGGTCAAGAAGATCGACGGCGGCAAGTACCTGTTGAGCATCGACTACGAGGACCGCGTGCATCTCTTTTTCAATGTTGACGCCGTCACGATCTTCAGTCATCAAGTTGAAGTTACATTGAGTGAAACTTGATCCGCGACGACTTGGGCATGCCTTGCATCATGCGTTCGGCCAGCCTGATCTCTTGGAGCAGGCGCTTACGCACCGCAGCGCGGGTCCGACGAATAACGAGCGGTTGGAGTTCCTTGGTGATGCACTGATCGGATTCATCATCGCTGAGGCGCTGTGGGCGCGCTTCCCGAACGCGGATGAAGGCACGCTCAGCCGGATGCGCGCCTCTCTGGTCAAGCGCGAGTCGCTTGCCGGACTCGCCCGAGGTCTGCGCCTCGGCGACTATCTGACACTCGGCTCGGGCGAGCTGCGCACGGGTGGGCATGCACGCGACTCCATCCTCGCCGATGCGCTCGAGGCGGTGTTGGGCGCCGTGTACGTGGATGCTGGTTTCGAGGCGACCCGCGCCGTCGTCTTGGCGCTGTTCGACGACAGGCTCAGACAAACTGATGCCGAGCAGGCCGGAAAGGATCCCAAGACATGCCTGCAGGAATGGTTGCAGTCGCGCAAGCGCCCGCTGCCGGAATATGTGGTGCTCTCGATCGATGGAGATCAACATGACCAGCGTTTTACGGTAAGTTGCAAGCTTCAGGACGAGGAGCGCGGCAGCCAGGGCATTGGCACCAGTCGTCGCCGCGCCGAGCAGGCCGCAGCCGAACGCATGCTGGAGCAAATCCACGATGTCTAATACCAATACCAGGCGCTGCGGTTACGTCGCCATCATCGGACGGCCCAATGTCGGCAAGTCGACCCTGCTCAATCGCATGTTGGGTCAGAAGCTCGCGATCACTTCGCACAAGGCTCAGACCACCCGCCACTCCATTCTGGGCATCAAGAGCCTGCCGCAAGGCCAGATCCTGTTCGTTGACACGCCCGGCATCCATCAACGTGGCGCCAACGCGCTCAACCGCTATCTCAATCGCACGGCCAGATCGGCCATCGGCGATACGGATCTCGTCTTGCTGGTCGTCGAGGCGCTGCGCTGGACGGATGAGGATGCACAAGCGCTTGAGGCGGTCATCGAGGCCGCAGTACCCGTGATCGCGGTCGTCAACAAGGTCGATCGGGTGGCGGATAAGGATACGTTGCTGCCGTTTCTGCAAACGCTCGCGCAGCGGCACGATTTCAAGGACGTGATTCCGGTCTCCGCGACCAAAGGCGACCAGGTCGATGCGCTCGAGCGCCTGGTCGTGACGGCCCTGCCAGAGGGCGAGCCGATTTATCCGGAAGACCAGGTCACGAACCGATCGCAGCGGTTCTTTGCCGCAGAGCTGGTGCGCGAGCAGCTGATGCAGCGCTATGGCGAGGAGCTGCCCTATCGCACCACGGTCGAGATCGAGCGTTTCGAGGAGCGCGAAGGGCGCTATCGTATCCACGCCCTGATCTGGGTGGAGCGACCGAGCCAGAAGGGCATCATCATCGGCAAGCAGGGCGAGGCGCTCAAAGCCGTGGCGACTCAGGCCCGTTTGGAGATGCAAAAGCTTTTTGATTGCTCGGTGCATCTCGAGGTCTGGGTCAAAGTGAAAAAAAGCTGGTCGAGCGACGAGGCAGCGCTTGCGAGCCTTGGCTACGGCGATGCTCAAAATGAACGATGAGCGCCGAGCGTTGAGCACTGGGGTCGCAAAGTCGGCCTGATCTGCTAAAACCGCGCTCGGCGCGCCTGAGCCAATGTCTACCCATCCGCTGCCTCCTCGTGACACGTTCTTTGCGGCCTTCATTCTGCATCGCCGCAACTACGCAAACACCAGTCTGCTGTTGGAGGTCTTCGCCAGCGGTCAGGGACGGTTTCCGGCCATCGCCAAGGGCGCACGGCGCAAGAACAGTGCCTCCAGCGCCTTGCTCCAGCCCTTTCAGCCACTCTGGCTGGCGGTGACAGGACGCGGCGAGGTGCGCACCCTGACTAAGACCGAAGGGGCGGCGGCGCCGATCGCGCTGCGCGAACACGCGCTGCTTGGGGGGTTCTATCTCAATGAGTTGCTGTTGCGTCTGCTGGGCCGTAACGATCCGCACGATGCACTCTTTGCCTTCTATCAAGCCGCGCTGACGGCCTTGGCGGTTGGCGATGATCTCGAAACCGCCTTGCGCCAGTTCGAGCTGCGTCTGCTCCATGAGCTCGGCTATGGCATGATCCTCAATCGCGTTGCGGTCGATGGCAACCCGGTCGTGGCCGAGCGGTCCTATGTCTATGAGCGCGATACGGGCGTGCGGCTTGCCGAGGCGCATGAGAGCGCCTCGACACTAAGCGGCGCAACGCTCCTTACGCTTGCTACGGGCCATCCGCTCGCACCCGATCAGCGCCGCCAAGCGCGTGTGTTGCTGCGCTCGGCGCTCGAACCCCATCTCGGCAACCGACCGCTCGAGAGTCGTGAACTTTATCGGCGCTGGTTTGGGACCAGCCGCTAGGCAATCACTTTCAACGATAAGGAATCCATCCAATGTCTTCAGACGCTTACAGCTCCAGCAGCGTCCTGCTCGGCGTCAACATCGATCATATCGCCACGCTCAGGCAGGCGCGCGGAACCCCTTATCCCGAGCCAATCCAGGCCGCATTGGTGGCCGAGCAGGCCGGGGCCGACTGCATCACACTGCATCTGCGCGAAGATCGCCGCCATATCCAGGATCGCGATGTTGAAATGCTGCGTGAGATTCTGCACACCCGCATGAACCTCGAAATGGCGGCAACCCCGCAGATGGGCGAGATTGCCTGTCGGCTGCGCCCGAGCGATTGTTGTCTGGTGCCCGAGCGGCGCGCCGAACTGACGACGGAGGGCGGTCTGGATGTGGTGCGCGGCGGTGATGCGCTAAGGGATTTCTGCACCCGTTTGGCCGATGCCGGGGTGCGGGTTTCGCTCTTTATCGACGCCGATCCAGCGCAGCTCGAAGCAGCAGCCGCCATCGGCGCGCCGGTGGTCGAGATTCATACCGGCCACTATGCCAGCGCGGTGACGCACGGCGAGCGCGCGGCGGCGCTTGAGCGGATTCGCGCGGCAGTCGATCTGGGACTAGAACTGGGCCTTCAGGTCAATGCTGGGCACGGTCTGGACTATCATAACGTCATGGCGGTCGCCGCGATTGCGGGGATGCGC
This sequence comes from Thiorhodococcus sp., assembly GCA_029257385.1. GTDB lineage: Bacteria > Pseudomonadota > Gammaproteobacteria > Chromatiales > Chromatiaceae > Thiorhodococcus. The sequence goes on along the minus strand of JARIBS010000063.1, from coordinate 14,096 downwards.
GAACTCAACATTGGGCATTCGATCATCGCGCGGGCGCTGTTCTCGGGTCTGGATCGGGCCGTGCAAGATATGAAACGCCTCATCGACGCCGCGTCGCGTTGATATCGGGTACGCGCTGCGCCGATCTGGCTTTTGCCGTCCGCTCGCGGCTAGACTGTGCGGATTCGATGCTCTATCCACTTTTATAGCGCCGCTATTATTGTCATGCCTGTCGATACTCTGATCCTTGTGTTGGCCAACGATCGTGGTCCTGGTCCCGATGTGCTGACCGAGACCAGGACTAAGGCTGCGGTGCCCTTCGGTGGCAAGTACCGCATCATTGATTTCACGCTGGCCAATTGTCTGCACTCCGGTTTACGCCAGATTCTGGTCCTCACGCAGTACAAGAGCCATTCACTCCAAAAGCATCTGCGCGATGGCTGGTCGATCTTCAATCCGGAGTTGGATGAGTTCATCACACCGCTGCCGCCGCAGATGCGCTACAGCCAGGAGTGGTATGCCGGTCCCTTCGATGCAATCCGCCAGAATCGCTATCTGATCGAGCGCAGCGGCGCCAGCCAGGTCTTGGTGCTCGATGCCGGTGCGGTCTACCGGATGGACTACGCCGAACTGGTCAAGGCGCATGTCGAGGCGCAGACCAAGATCACGGTCGTGGTGCGGGCGACCTCAGGTCCCGGCCCCGGCTATGGGACACAAGCGCTGGTTGACGTCAATGATGCAGAGCGCATCGTGGCTATGCGCCCCGCCGAGCCGCAAGAGGATGCGACGGTGGCGGGAGAGGATGCGCCGCTACTCCAGACCATGGGCGTCTATCTCTTCGATAAGACCGCGCTGCTCGGTGAGCTGGATCGCATCGCGCGTGGAGCGCGCGCCGACAGCGACATCGCCCTCGATATCATCGCACCGCTGACACAGACGCAGGACGTCTTCGCCTATCGGTTCGGTCAGCCGCGCGGGCGGGTCACGCCAGATCGCTACTGGTGCGACCTGGCCTCTGTCGACGCCTACTATGAGGCGAATATGGCGCTCTTGCGCGCCAACCCGCCCATCGATCTGTATCAGGCGGACTGGAACATCCATACCTATCAAGGGCAATATCCGCCCGCGCGGACCGTTCCCGGCCCTAAGAGCGGCAATGAGGGCGTTTTCGTCAACTCCATGCTGGCCGCCGGTAGTGTTATTCGTGGCGGCGGCGTCAATCATTCGATTCTTTTTCCACAGGTACAGGTCTCTGATGGCGCGATCGTCGAGGAGAGCATTCTGTTCGAGGGTGTCGCAGTGGGCGAGGGCGCACTCCTGCGTCGCTGTATCGTCGAAAAAGACATCGTGATTCCGGCCAACGCGCAGATCGGCTACGACGCCAAACTCGACAGAGCGCGCTTCACGGTCTCGGAGAGCGGCATCGTCGTCGTCTCCAGAAGCGTTTGGGAATAGTGGGAGCGGCGCACGAGCGCGGCATCTTTGATGTGCTGTTGTAGGCTTACGGGTCGCAGCACTGGTGGCAGGCCGACACGCCGTTCGAGGTAATGAGATCAGTGCCGAAAGTCGATAACGAAGCCTTTTATCTCAGTGCGCTCAAGGCCCACGGCGAGACTGCTCAAGGGGTCCACTGGAATTCAGTCGAGAGCCAAGAGGTGCGTTTCCGGGTTCTGTGCTCGCTTCTCCCCGAGGATCTGCCCGATCTCAGGATCGTTGATGCCGGGTGCGGCTTCGGTGATCTCTACTGCTACATGGTGCGCGAAGGTGCGCCCCCCGCTGACTATATCGGTCTCGATGTCATGGAGCCGATGGTAGCGACTGCGCGCGCGCGTACCGGCTGCGAGATCCGGGTCTGCAATATCCTCGAAGACACTTTACCGGAGGCCGATGTTTACCTCTGTAGCGGCGCGATGAACAACATGACCCGCGAAGAGAGCCAAGCCTTCATTGAGCGCTGCCTGGCGGCGAGTCGGCGCGGTTTTATTTTCAATCTGCTCAAGGGCTGGAATACCTCGACGCTCTACAATCTTTATCTGCCACGGGAGATCCGGCGACTCGCTCAGACGCTCGCGGTCGACTACCAGATCTTGGAAGGCTATCTGGCAGAGGATTTTACAACCGCATTCTGGAAGCGTAAGGAGGCAACCGGCTGAGTCCGGGCCGCAGCGCATTCCGCTCATGTCTCGTTAAGGAACCATCATGCTAGATCCACGTCTGCTGCGAACCGATCTCGATCGAGTTGCCGAACAATTGGCCCGTCGCGGTCTCGTCCTGGACAAGGGCCGCATCGAGTCCCTGGAGAGCGAGCGCAAGGGGCTTCAGATCGAGGTCCAGGAACTTCAGAACCGGCGCAATACCCGCTCCAAAGCGATCGGCAAGGCCAAGGCCGCCGGTGAGGACATCCAGCCACTGCTCGCCGAGGTGTCCGATCTGGGCAGGCGACTCAAGTCAGCCGAGACGCGACTTGGCGAAATCCAGGACGAAGTCGCCGCGATCGGTCTCGAACTGCCCAATCTGCCCGACGCCAGTGTGCCGGACGGGCGCGATGAGTCGGCCAATCGCGAGGAGCGGCGCTGGGGCGAGCCGCCGGTGTTCGATTTCACGCCCAAGGATCATGTCGATCTCGGGGCCGCCAACGGCTGGATGGATTTCGATCTCGCGTCCAAGGTGACCGGTTCGCGGTTCGTCGTGCTCTCGGGAGCGATAGCGCGGCTGCATCGCGCGCTGATTCAGTTCATGCTTGATGTGCACACGAGCGAACACGGCTATACCGAAACCTATGTCCCCTACCTGGTGAACGCCGAGAGTCTCCAGGGCACGGGGCAGTTGCCCAAGTTTGCGGCCGATCTCTTCAAGGTGCCCGGCGAGCGCGATCTCTATCTGATTCCGACCGCCGAGGTGCCGGTGACCAACCTGGTGCGCGATCTGATCCTTGAAGCCGCCACCATGCCGCGCAAATGGGTTGCGCATACGCCCTGTTTCCGCAGCGAGGCCGGCTCCTATGGCAAGGACACGCGCGGCATGATTCGTCAGCATCAGTTCGAGAAGGTCGAGCTGGTACAGGCCGTGCGGCCCGAGGCATCGCTGCAAGCGCTTGAGGAACTGACCGGGCATGCCGAGTCGATTCTTGAGCGTCTGGGTCTGGCCTATCGCCGCGTCACGCTCTGCACGGGCGACCTGGGTTTTTCAGCGCGCAAGACCTATGACCTGGAGGTCTGGCTCCCCGGTCAGCAGGCGTATCGCGAAATCTCCTCGTGCAGCAACTTCGGCGATTTTCAGGCCCGCAGGCTTCAGGCGCGCTGGCGCAACCCAGAAACGGGCAAACCCGAGCTGGTGCATACCCTCAACGGGTCTGGTCTGGCGGTCGGGCGCACGCTGGTTGCCGTGCTGGAGAATTACCAGCAGGCCGATGGCAGCATCGGCATTCCGCACGTGCTGCAACCCTACATGGGCGGCCTGGAGCGTCTGGAAGCACACGCATAGAGACGCTCGGCGCGCGGACGAGATGCGCCGATCAGCTCGGTGCTGTGCCCGATTCACACACTCTAAGGCTACTGTGGCGGGACATATCCGGCCGGTTTTTCGGCGCCGCCGCCAAAAAAGAACTGCTCCATTTCCGCTTCGAGAAATTGACGCGCTTTAGGATCGACGGGGTTGAGCCGGTTCTCATTGATCAGCATCGTCTGGTGGCGCAGCCAATCCTGCCACGCCGGCTTGGAGACTTGCTCGAAGATGCGTTTGCCAAGTTCGCCCGGATAGGGCTGGCGATCGAGTCCCTCGGCTTCTTGAGCAAGTTTGATGCATTGCACGGTTCGGGCCATCAGTTCCTCCGGTCGGATTAAGTCGGCGCTGTTAAATCTGGATCGCACCAGGGCTGGGTTTTTCGTCTTACACAGATGTCGGTTTATGCTACCTGATATTTTTCCTGATGAGCCGCGTTCGAGTCTTTCAGGAAACGCACTTCGCCATCATGACGCATAAAGATCCACTGCCGCTCACCTTGGCGTCGAGACGCTTAGCGGTCGCGCCCATGCTCGACTGGACGGATCGCCACTGTCGCTATTTCCTCAGACTGATTAGCCGACAGACGCTGCTGTATACCGAGATGGTCACCACGAACGCGCTTATCCATGGTGATCGCGAGCGTTTTCTGTGCTTCGACGTGGCCGAACATCCGCTCGCGCTCCAGCTTGGCGGATCAGACCCTACGGACCTGGCCCTGTGTGCCCGCATGGGCGCCGATTGGGGCTATGACGAGATCAATCTAAACGTCGGCTGTCCCTCCGACCGGGTTCAGAACGGGCGTTTCGGCGCCTGCTTGATGGCCGAGCCGCAGACGGTAGCGGACTGCGTCGCGGCGATGAAGGACACGGTTACACTGCCGGTAACGGTGAAGTGCCGTATCGGTATCGATGACCGTGACAGCTACGGCGAGCTGGTGGACTTCGTCGGCCATCTGCACCAGGCTGGATGCGATGCGCTGATCGTCCATGCCCGCAAGGCTTGGCTCAAGGGGTTGAGTCCGAAGGAGAACCGCGACATTCCACCGCTGCGTTACGACGTGGTGCTGCGGCTCAAGCAGGATTTCCCCGACCTGTGCATCGTCATCAACGGCGGTATCAAGACGCTCGATCAGACGTGCGAGCTGTTGGACGATCTCGATGGCGTCATGATCGGCCGGGAGGCTTATCACAATCCCTGGATTCTGGCCGAAGCCGATCGGCGCATTTTCGGCGCTGAACAGACCATCATGACACGCGCAGAGGTGCTCAGGCGCTTCCTGCCCTACGCCGAGCGTCAGCTCGCCGCCGGTGTTCCTTTGAATGCGATGAGCCGCCACTTGCTCGGTCTGTTTCAGGGTCAGCCGGGCGCACGCGCCTGGCGCCGTCGGATCAGCGAGAACGCCCATCTGCGCGGTGCAGGAATCGCGGTGATCGCCCCGCCTGAAATGCTTTGATGCAGTCAAAATCGTCGCTTTGTAGGAAGCGACAGTAAGTTGGGAGTCGAGAAGAATGGTGGCTAATGCAGGACCTCCTCAAGCGAGGTCGCCGTCAGCACCCGCTCGGACCATTCGAGCAAGGTCGACTCGTCGGCCTGAGCGATTTGAGTCTGGGCCGCCTCGGGCAGCTCGCCGAATTTCAGGTGCAGGAGCCGCGCCAAGATCCGGGCTTCGCCCTGCTGCATGCCTTCTTGCATGCCTTGCTGCATCCCTCGCTGCATGCCCTGCTGAATCCCTTGTTGCATGCCCTCTTCACGAAAACGTTCGGCAAATCGGCTCATGGTCTGTGCCTCGTCGGGGTAGTCCTGCGTGTATTGTATGCGCTCATTATCATCAAGGGCGGCATAGATGTCGATGAAATCCAGGTACTTGAGGCGCTTCTCGGGATCAGGCTCCAGGGCCGTGAGACCACGCACGGCTTGGGCGTAGACCTCGACCCGACGCTCGGGTGGATAGTGCATGTTGGGTAGCGTCAGACGTGCGACTAGGTTGTCGCTGTCGCGGTAGTCCTCGAAGGAGAGTTCGGCCAGCGCGCAGCGCAGGTAGTGAAAGTCGAGATAGGCGTGGCGCTCGCCGCCCAGGCGCAGGTGGGTGGCCACACCGCTGGCCGTGCGCAGAAAGATCACGACCGGCACAACGCGTTGGGTGTCGAGCAACTCGGCCAGATCCAGGCAGTAGTGGGCCAGGCGATGGATGGAGAAGCGTCGCGCGTCGCTTTCTTCTTCGAGCACGAACAAGATCGCCTCGCGCCGTCCATCCGGCCACTCAACCAGTAGCGGCACGTCGAGTTCGCGAAAGCGCTCACCGAGACGTTCCTGCAACTGCTCCTGGCGCACCGGGAGGATGCGGACATCGCCCCCGAGGTCGGCGGCTTCGGCTGCGGCGAAGAAGGCGAGTGCGGCGTGCGGGTAGTCGAGGATGAGGTTTTTGAAGTTCTGGTCGTGGGACATGGGACCATCCGGGCGCGAGACGTGATTGAGGGGTTGTCTGCGCTCAGTGGGCGCACCGCAAAGCCGACGATGCCGGTGGTCCGTCCCGATGATTCTCGACTCCATGTGCGATGCGTCGCCCTCTCCATGGCCGCCGAGTGCGGATCCACCTGCTTCCGTGACCGCTGAAACGAAAGCCGAAGGCACCTACGACGTCGATTGTCGGGCTTGGTGCCAATTTGAGAACATGCTTTACGTGTCAAGCCCCGTCAGATTGTAAACCCTCTTTTTGAAGCGTTCGGGGCATGTCTGTTGCCAGTTATTGAGCGCTAAAATCGGCTACTAATGTACTTGAGCGCCCGGCTGAGCGGGAGTTCGATGTTGGATGGGCCGCTACGGATGATGAAGCGCTCCTGCTTTTTGTCATCGTGCAGAATCGCGGGGGCGTCGGCGCGCTCGCACTCGACAGCGCCGATGCGCAAGCCATCTAAGTCGAGCAGAAAAAAACGCACCAACCGAGTGTACTCAGGCCCTAAATGCTGGTTGAGCAGGTTTTTGAAATGGAGCTGGCACTTGTCTTCGTTCTCGAACTTGTCCGCGTCGAGTCCCAGCGCGGTTCCATCGTCGGCGATGCCGAGCAGCAAGATTCCGCCCTCGGTATTGAGAAAGGCGGCCACCCCCTTGAGCCAAGCGAGTTCGATCTCCTTGCCTGGTGACTTGGTGTGCAGGTTCATCCGCATCGTGGACTTAAACTCCAAGTGCGGGCCTTCGCCGGAGCCGATCAGATAGTGCAGATCCTGTTCCGGGTGGCGATGATCGATGCTCAGTTTGGGCATATCGCGCAGTTGATGGCTGTACTTGCGCACCACCACGAACGCCAACCCAAGACTGGCGCCGAGGATGCCTAGCGTGGTGAGGAAGATGATGTGCCAGCGGCTTTGCAGGATGCTGAGCGTAGCCGAGACGGGCAGCGTGACCGCGATCCAGACGGCCTCCTGATCATCGGTCAGTGGCTGAAAGCCGCCCCACCACTCCTGACCACCGCTGTGAAATCGCAGCAGCCCTTCACTGGGCTGGCCATGCGCATTCCATGCCGCGACCGCGTCGAACTGAAGCGGGCCGCCAAGTCGACTCTGAGCCGAAAAAAAGGCGTTTGTACGATGGTCGGCTTCCTGGGCATCTGTTGCCGCAGGCGGCACGAAGACGCCACCCGTACCGCTGAATAGGAACCCACGGCCATCGATACCGATGTCGAGATCATCAATGGTGTTGAGAATCGCCTGGAGCGTGATATCCACTCCGGTGACCCGCAACTGCTCGTCATCCTTCCAGGCGATCGAGGCCGTGATGCCTGGAACCGCGAGCGAGGCGAAAACGTAAGGCGGGCTCCAGACGACCTCTCCGGGTCTGGCCACGGCATTGATGAACCAGGGACGCTTGCGTGGATCGGCGGCGATACTCGGAGTTCGGCGCTCGATGCGTTGCAGCGCACTATCCCAGCGGGTGCTCTGCAAGCGGGGCGGCTCACCAGGCTCGCGCAGACGTGTCAGCCAGCCATCCCCCTCGCGCATCAAGAAGTACTCATGGCCACTTTCAGCGGCATCGATCGCGCTGGCAATCTGCTCCATGTGTGCCAGCGTCGGAATCAAGCGCAGATTGAGCGCCGCTTCGTCGCCAGGTGCGATGCGCGCGCTGCGCAGACCGTCGCGCAGAATCAGTAACTGCTGCTGTACCGGAAGCAGCAGATTGCGGACCTCGTCGCGCACCAGCGCGCTAGCGGCATCAATCCGGTTGCCGGCCAGATCGTACTTGATGTCGTCGATCAGAAGAATATTGATCATCGCCAGCAGCCCAACGGTGAAGGCGATCAGCAAGATGAGGTCGCGCAGGAGGCGGGTGCGGATGGGACCGGGCGTAAGATTCAGCAGCGAGGTGCGTTTCATCGCGCTCAGCGCTCAAGCGTCTCGAAAAGATCCGGCGTCGTCTCAGCACTCGAGGCCGTAGGGCGGCGCAGCCCGAAGTGCGCATAAGCCGACTGCGTGGCCATCCGCCCGCGCGGGGTGCGCATCAGATAGCCCTGCTGGATCAGGAAAGGCTCGAGCACATCCTCGATGGTGCCGCGCTCTTCACCGATGGCCGCAGCCAGGCTTTCGACCCCGACGGGTCCGCCGTCGAATTTCTCGATGACCGCTTCCAGCAGACGCCGGTCCATGTGGTCGAAACCCAGGGCGTCGACCTTGAGCATCGAAAGCGCCTTGTCGGCAACGTCCGAAGTGATGCGCCCATCGGCCCTGACCTGCGCGTAGTCGCGCACCCGTCGCAGCAGTCGGTTGGCGATGCGTGGTGTGCCGCGCGAGCGCCGTGCGATCTCGGCCGCACCGTCGGGATCGGTCTCGATGGCGAGAATCTGCGCCGAGCGTTTGACGATGTGGGTGAGGTCTTCCGCCGAGTAATACTCCAAACGCTGGACGATCCCGAAGCGGTCGCGCAAGGGCGAGGTTAGCAGCCCCGCGCGCGTCGTGGCACCGACCAGGGTGAAGGGCGGGATGTCGAGCTTGATGGAGCGAGCGGCTGGCCCCTCACCAATCATGATGTCGAGTTGAAAATCTTCTAGGGCCGGGTACAGCACTTCTTCCATGACCGGACTCAACCGATGGATCTCATCGACGAAGAGCACGTCGCCGGCGTCCAGATTGGTCAGGAGCGCGGCCAGATCGCCGGGTTTTTCGAGCACCGGCCCCGAGGTCTGGCGCAGATTGACCTGCATCTCATAGGCGATGATGTGCGAGAGCGTGGTCTTGCCAAGCCCCGGCGGACCGAAGATCAAGACGTGATCGAGCGCCTCGCCGCGCGCCCGTGCCGCGCCGATGAAAATCTCCATCTGCTCGCGCACCGCCGGCTGGCCGACATAGTCCGCCAGGCGGCGAGGGCGGATGGCGCGATCCATGGCCTTGTCGTCGGAGGCAGGCTCGGGGGTGATGAGGCGGTCGGTGTCATTCATGTCAATTCCGGAAAACAGCCTTCCCACAGATACTCTGATTGAGACTGGCGGCTAACGATCAAGGTAAGCCGACCAGCACGCGGCACGACGTTTGAAAATAGCCCACGATGCCGGCCGCGCTGGATCGGCTTGAGCGACTTGTTAGGTCAGCATTTTGTGTTCTTTGGCATACTGCCGTAATGCACGGTTTACGGCCTCAGCGTTTGGAAAAAGCTTGTTGAGTTCCGGATCGATTGGTACGACATTGGTGCCTTCACGGTATCGTTTAGCATATTTACCGCGAATGCCAGACTTGATCAATTCGGCAGGATATTCCGGTCGCATCTCTTGGTCATTGCTCATAGACTTTACGCTCTGGTGGCGTCATGCGCCGTGCAGAGATGATTCGTATGATCTCCGCACGTTCGGTGAAAGAGACTACCAAGTATTTACCTCCTTGTGATCGTCCAAACAAGAGAAATCGGTCTTCTCCTTGTGAATGGTCTGGATCAGATACGAAAGAGGACAGTTCATCACCGAAAACCTCCGTTGCTTCCCAAAATGTGACGCCATGCTTCCTGATGTTAGCGTCAGCTTTTGATTCGTCCCACTCAAAATCAATGATCACATGATGCCTGCTGAGCTAACGCTTAGGTTCACCCGACCACCGAATTGACTGCACAGGACTCAATAACATGAAGATGCCAATTGAAACCACAGATCCTGAAATACCGTAAAAGTTAGGTGGGTGGGTGTGTAACCTTTTGTTAGCATTTGAATTCCTGCTTAAGTAAGCCGTAAACAACATGATCAAGATACGTGCTGTTAACTAATTCAGCTTGCCTGATTATGCCTTCATTTCTGAACTCTAAACGTTCAGGGATGGCTCTGCTTTTACTATTTTCTACTGCACACCTAACATCGACTTTCTGGATTGGAAGGTAGTCAAAGCCAAGTCTCAATAAATCTTTAACTGCAAAAGTCATAATTCCTTTTCCAGTAAATGTTTCACCTAGCCAATAGCCAAGATACCCTATGCCATTTATACTATCAATTTGGTTAAAACCTAAAACACTAGCTACCTCATTTTTATAAAATATTGTTTCATGTAAAGCTCCACCTTGGTGAAACTTTAATAGCTGTAATTCAATGAACTTTTTTGTGTCTGATACATCTTGAATAGCATCAAGCCATGGCAGCCATTGTTTTAAATAGCTTCTATTGCCATCTGTTAAGGTAAAAAGCTCATCTGCATACTGAGGTATCGTAAGGCTTATTTTTAGTTCTTCGTTGATTTCTCTAAAAAACATGCCGCGTGCCTTTTTGAATGCTAACGTCATAGCTCACTGGATTTTGCGAAGCGCAGCGTAGCAAAATTCCGGCGCAGCGCCTTGTTTATACACATTTTGCCACAAGCATTTCGGTAGCACCTTTTTGAAACTCATATTCAACAGGAACCAAAGTAACACTAACACCAATATCATTTAAATCTGATACTACTGGTTCGAGGTGTAGCGATTGTTTATTACTGCCAATGGATAGCAGTGGGTATACTCGAACCTCATTGGCTACACGACATAATTCTCTTATGGATAAAATATGTTGTTCTTGATTTACATGCTCGCTATATAAAAATAAATAATGTGAGCACAATGCTAGCTCAAATTTAGCATCTTCAAAAGGTAACGTTGGTAGTGATGCATTTATGTACCTCCCTGATTCTCTGCCTTTTTCATAGTCACTTAGGAATGTTTTTATTGCGTCCATTCTGACATTTCCCAGCTCTTCAACGCTTCCTATACTTCTCCATACATAATCGCCCTTGTTTTTTGATACTTGATCCATTACTTGAGGATAAACCTCGTCAATTCTTGAACGGATTTGTTCCGAATTAAACTGATAGATTGGATCGACGGAAATGACATTGCCGCCAGTGCTTGATAGTTCAGCGTTAAAACAAGCTGGGCCATCACCGCAGCCAAGTATCGTTTTTTCAAGATCACTGTCAGATAATGAAAATATTTCTTTATATTCGCTCAACGATATTCCCCAAGGGACTACTTTTGATAATTCCACGATGTTCTCTTTTGTGTATAATGCCACCATAAACAGCAAATTGCAGTTGGCTAAAATGTGTAGCGAAGCGAAACAAGCCAACTGTAATTTGTCTGCTTTAATGACCTTGTTATAAGCAAATCTTGCCTGATTCCTCTTCATAATAAGGGAGCATTCCAGGAAGGATAATAAGTGCATAATCTTTTAGATTTGAGTAAGTCTCATGTTCATTCAATTCATTTATCGTATAAGTAGGATCTGTATACAAATCATAAATATGTTCATTTGTTATTTTAAAATCAAGATTATGCGCTAACTTATTTCTAAAGCTGTTTAGCTTACGCAATGACCCAACAATGTAATCAGCCAATACGGGTGTATTTTCTTCCAACTTGAATTGACGAACTAAATCTAATTTTTGTTTATAGCCAATATTTAAATAAAGAATTGCATCTGATTTATCCTCAAATATAACTTTAATTAATTCTTCCAGAATATTCTCAGAGATCAAATGGACTCGCAGTAACATACTCAATGAATCATTTGTTTGTGATAATTTCTCGATTGCCACTTTAAAATGCTGATATCTTAATTTAACAACAGATTTTTCGCTGAACTTGCTTTTCATACTTGATTCGCATCCACTTATTTTAAATTACCGTTTGCTTATAACGTTACCCATAAGCCGGGCCATACTGCGCCACTAAATCACAACAAGATTGCTCTGAGATCGATGCGCAGTATGGTCTCAGCTTTATGGGCGTGTTAGGCTATTTCTTCTGTTATTTCTGTCGGGCGAACGCCGGAATTAAGTAAACTGTCCCCGGAATCCGGAATCATAAGATCCCCATTTCAGAGTGAGCCTAGCTCGCTAAACCCCAAATCCCCCGACAGAAAGTTGATTAATCGGTCCTGATCCCAGAGTTCGATCTCGTTATTTTCCGCAAGTTTCCTGGCGCTGCTCAGAAAATCGCTGTTGGTGATGACGACGCCATAATCGCATAAATAGTGTGACAATGAAGCGACGACTTCCTGCACGGCTTTGAGGTTGACTTTGCTTTTGAACCGTTTACATTGCACCGAGACTCGTGTCTCGTTAGGCGTGACAACAATCAAGTCGGCGCCATAATCCCCTGTCGCCGGAGTCGTTTCAACTTTGAAACTAAGTCGTTCAAATTGAGAGGCAATCAGTTGCTCAAACTCCGTTCCAGACATCTGATCGACTGCGGCAATATCCAGGTTACTGGAGGTTTGTAACTTTGTGATTTTATCAAGCCGCGCCAGTTCGCGTTGAAAACGTAAAAGGTCAGGGTGTCCGGGTTCGTAGGTGAGGAGGATATTCAGCAGCGTTTCCGCGGCGGTGCGCTGACGTATTCCGATGGCTTCGTCGATTTTTTTGACAAGATCGGAGGAAGAAACAAGACCGGGATACTCGGTGGCGACTTCGACGGCATCGTCGAGGGATCCCAGTTCCATCAAAATCTGACAGAAAATTTCTTGTAGTTTTCTGCGTTCGCTTAGGCTTCCAAGATCAAATGGTTCAAATACTGATTCAATTGATCCGTTTTTTAAGAAAATCGTTCGGTCCTTTCCTCGCAAAACTACATCAATGTGCCAAGTGGGTTTCAAATCGTAAAAATAAAACTCTTCAGAATTAGGCACAAAATAGCCGTTGTTATCAATGCCTAATGCCAGCGGAAAGAGAGGTCTGTTTGGCTGATACCGACACCAATTGACCCAAGACAATAATCTACAAAATGCTTTTCTATAGTCTTTTCGTTGAATATCTTTTTGCGTCAAGTTTAGAAATGAACAAAATGACTTTTTTATTGTTTCTTCTTTATCACAAGATTTGCTAGAACTATAAAAAATTGTTCTGACGTGGTACACCTCTTTTTGAAAGTCATCAACTTCGTAGTAGTTTCTATTTATATAATCGATTGCTTGAAGAATTACTCTATCGCCAAGAAGAAAAGTTTTTGACAAATTATGGTAAAAAATTTTTTCATTATCTAGTTTCTTCATTGCGAGAAACTTAACAATGGCCTGTTTTCCTTTTACGGTCTCACTGTCGGTGTCATCATCGTCGATGTCATTGATGTCGATCAGTTTTAGCTTTAGGGCAATTCTCCCGCCACTGTTCACTCGACACTCCGCAACCTCACGGATTCTATTGATCTCAGCGATTGTTAATTCTGACATTCATCTAGCTCTATCTTTTGCTTTCGATTTTAAAGGCTTAACGACCGCGCTCACCCGCGCGGAAGGAGCGAAGCGACTGGAGCGTCGGGTGCAGCGCATGGTTAGGGGTTTTTATGATTGAATTGATACGCAAAACCAGCTCCTTTGGTATAAGTAGCTATTTACATGAAATGCTCTCTGGCGATTTGAGACATGAGCTTATTCATCTCGTTTTGCAATGCGACAGCCTTGGGACAATTTACAAGGCCGCTCTGTACATTAGCCAAATCTCCTTCGTTAAGTGCAGCATGGAAATCAGCGGCGGTTTCAATGAACTTAGCAACACATTTTCTTTGGGAGATTGGCTTGATAATGCTATTAACCTGGATTCCTTCATATTTTCTTTTCAGGTCTGGGAGGAGCAAGATTCTGTCAATAGGGACTTCTCTAGGAGTGAGATCAATCAATTTCCCGTCAGGACGCTCCCAAACAACATGAAATTCTGCTTCGAGCCACACACGAGGAAGCTCAAAGATAACCCAACCAAACTTCTCTTTTCCTCCATTTGCAACAATATGCTCTGGAACAATAGAGAAACATTCTTTCAATGGTTTTCCAGTAAGAGGCTCGTGTGAGACATATACAGGCTTTTGCCCAAAACAAACTTCTTTACAGAAAGAACGAACACGATCCTTTTTCTTGCTTGGAGTTACCGGCAGCAATTTTTATACCCCTAACGTGTTCTAGATTGCATTAGACTACTTGTGTTCTAGACTGAATACAGTCTAGCCCAAGAGTAGCCCGCCTATGCCCCAAGCCAAATCTGTCCGCGCACGTCGGAGTTCCGGGTAGAGTAGAGAGCAGGCTCTGAACGCCCGTAGGTCCGGCTTATCTGTTTCCGCCCCTTTCGTTTGGCGGTGCCTAAATAGCCAGGCCATAGCCGCTAGGGCCAGCCCTCCCTCATCAAACCGTG
>JARIBS010000046.1 GCA_029257385.1 Thiorhodococcus sp. | reverse complement strand
TGGGCGCCCAACTGCGCAAGCGCCATTGGCAGGACCAGGCGTCGCTGGATCTGGCGCCCGTCGGCGATTTCGCCTTCTACGACCAAGTGCTGGACATGAGCTTCATGCTGGGCAACCTGCCCGAGCGCGTGCGTGATTTCGAGGGCGATGCGCTTGACAATTACTTTCGCGTGGCGCGCGGGCGCTCGGCGGTGTCGAGCGAGGAGCAGGGGGAGTGCGGCTGTGGTGTCGCCGCTGGCGAGATGACCAAGTGGTTCGACACCAACTACCATTACATCGTGCCGGAGTTCACGGCGTCCACCGAGTTCACACTCGACGCATCGCGCTTGCTGGAGCAACTGGCCGAGGCGAAGGCCCAGGGCGTCAAGGCCAAGCCGGTTATTATCGGCCCAGTGACCTATCTCGCGCTCGGCAAGGCCAAGGACGACTCGGGCCGACTCGCCCTGCTTGAGCGCCTGCTTCCAGTCTATGCCGAATTACTCAACACGCTGGCCGCCAACGGCGCGGAGTGGGTTCAGATCGACGAGCCGATCCTTGTCACCGAGCTTGACGCGCACTGGCGCCATGCCTTCGAGACGGCTTACCACGCGCTCAAGACCGCGCCGGTCAAGCTGCTGCTGGCGACCTATTTCGGCCAGTTGCAGGATCAGCAATACCTCCTCGCCAATCTGCCCGTGGCGGGCGTGCACATTGATGCAATCAACGGTCGTGACGATGTGGCACCGCTGCTAAACCTGTTGCCCTCCAACAAGATTCTGTCGCTGGGCGTGATCAACGGCCGCAATATCTGGAAGACCGATCTGAACGCGGTGCTCGACTGGCTGGAGCCGATTCAGGAACAGCTCGGCAAGCGTCTGTGGATTGCGCCCTCCTGCTCGCTGCTGCATGTGCCGGTGGATCTGGAGAGCGAGCGCAAGCTCGATGACGAGATCAAGTCCTGGCTCGCCTTTGCCAAGCAGAAGCTCGCAGAGCTGCATGTCTTGGCCACCGCATTGAACCAAGGGCGCGCGGCAGTTGAGGCCGAACTGAACGCCAACCGCACGGCCATCGAGGCGCGGCGCAACTCGCCCCGCGTTAACAACCCCGCCGTTAAGGCCGCAATCGCCAAGATCGACGCCCAACTCGGTCAGCGCAAAAACCCCTATGCCGAGCGTGCCGCCAAGCAAGCCGTGCTACTCGATCTGCCGAAGTTTCCCACCACCACCATCGGCTCTTTTCCGCAGACCGGCGAGATCCGTCAAGCACGCCGACGGTTCAAGGCGGGCGAGATCGACGAGACGGCCTACACGGAGACCATGCGCGCCGAGATCGCAC
Source organism: Thiorhodococcus sp. (assembly GCA_029257385.1). Taxonomy (GTDB): domain Bacteria; phylum Pseudomonadota; class Gammaproteobacteria; order Chromatiales; family Chromatiaceae; genus Thiorhodococcus. The sequence goes on along the minus strand of JARIBS010000046.1, from coordinate 2,984 downwards.
GCTGTGTGCGCGAGCAGGAAGCGCTCGGGCTGGACGTCTTGGTGCACGGCGAGGCCGAGCGCAACGACATGGTGGAATATTTTGGCGAGCAGCTCGACGGTTACGCCTTCAGCCAGTTTGGCTGGGTGCAGTCTTATGGCTCACGCTGCGTCAAGCCGCCCATCCTCTTTGGCGACATCAGCCGTCCGAAGGCGATGACCGTGGAGTGGATCAAGTACGCTCAGTCGCTGACCGACAAGCCGATGAAGGGCATGCTCACCGGTCCGGTCACTATTCTTAACTGGTCATTCGTGCGCGACGACCAGCCGCGCTCGGTCTCCTGCCAACAGCTCGCTCTGGCGATCCGCGAGGAAGTGCTGGACTTGGAACAAGCCGGTGTGCGCGTGATCCAGATCGACGAGGCGGCACTGCGCGAGGGGCTTCCGCTGCGCAAGTCGCAATGGCAGGACTATCTCGATTGGGCGATCGAGTGCTTTCGCATCACCGCCAACGGTGTGGCCGACGAGACGCAGATCCACACCCATATGTGCTACTCGGAGTTCAACGACATCATCGCCGCGATCGCCGACATGGATGCCGACGCCATCACCATCGAGACCTCGCGCTCGGACATGGAGCTACTCGATGTCTTCGACGACTTTAAGTACCCCAACCAGATTGGGCCGGGCGTCTACGACATCCACTCGCCCAACATCCCGAGCGAAGAGCATGTCGTGGCGCTCATGCGCAAGGCCGCCGAGCGCATCCCCGCCGAGCGTCTGTGGGTGAACCCGGACTGCGGCCTCAAAACCCGCCAGTGGGACGAGGTCATCCCGGCGCTGACTAACATGGTCGCCGCCGCCAAAACGCTGCGCGCTACGCTGTCCTGATCGGCAAGATCGGGTGGCCGCGCGCCACCCGACCTGCACGTCCAATAGATTGATGGACTTCTATTGCTAACGCGCAGGCGATATTCTGGCGTGAAGTTGGTGAGGCGCTTGATGTCACCAGTTAGTGGACCTTTCATCTCGTTAAGTTTGACAGCAATTCGAGCCGCGTCCTGTTTTTGTAGCCCTTGCAAATCTTTGATTGCTTGCGGCTTCAGCTCGACTCTCATGTGTCTTCTTTTTTCACGGGATGCAACAGTTAGGCAATTTTTCACGGAAAAAATACTACTCGGCTACTCAATAATATGAATACAAGTTGGGTATAATTTCAACTCGCTACAAGTCTACTCTGCACATGACGCAAATCATGCAGCGGTGTAGAGAGACCTATATGGCTATATTACCAGACCAGCCATTGTTGCGGCCGAGCGATGTTTTAGAGCTGTCGCATTAATACAAAATCTATATTGTGGTTGTGGAGCTGATTTAAGCCCTAAGAAGTAACTAGCGATAGGCTCCGCATTACTTACAATATAATATACTCCCGGTGCAAACCCAGCGGGTTTTGGCACCAAGCTATATGCTGTTGAGCATTTTAAGATTTCATCTGTCGCCTCAGAAATCACCCTACCTAAACGCTCATCCATTTCCCAATTTGCTGTCGTTACTAACCCCCATAACGACTCTGCGACTTTACGAAGTTGTGCTTGCTGTTCAGATGTTAGAGCAGCAGTCAACATTGATTGTTGACTGCCGTCTAAGCTGTATCTATCTGTCCATGACAGCTCCTGCTCATCCCTGTCGAAAAACAAAAACTGGCCTTCAAATCTAAGCTGCCATGCTTTGAATGCGGGGTGTATTCTTTCGATATAACCTTTATTTTCATTTGTGTAATATTTGATTATATTTGAATTTTTTTGTGTGTATGCGGCATACAATTGGCCATCGGGATAAATGAGAAATGCGGATGCTCTGGGATTCTCAAAATCATTAGATGCCCAACCGTCAAAGAATACTCCACGACTTCCGAGAACGACAGGGATGCTCCAATCTTTAAAATTAGCAGCGAAATCTTGGTAATCGTCTTCCAATAACGATCGCAGTCTTGAAACGATCTCTACCGAGTTTAATATATTTGGTGTTTTATCGTAATCAGCGTACTTGGCGATCTCACTAAAAGGCAATTTTTCTATATCTTGATAAGACTGAGAATTCGCCGTCGATGCAATTAAAGAGAACGCAAAATAAATGAACGTAAAAAAAACTCTTTTATGCTTCATAACCAAGCTCCGATATGTAAATAAAATGGGGAAACCAGGGACAGACCCTGAGGTATCCCCTAGTTTCCCCGGCAGTTTTTGCTTAAGTTAGTGCCATTCTGGTCTGTCCCTGGTTCTCTGCTAGTTCTCTGGTTCTGGTTTTTCTGTGAGGGTTCTTTTTGAGCAGGCATATAGTCCCTCTTTTTTTTGGAAACCAAATTGTTCGAAGAACCCAAAAGTGTCACCGACACCTGTCACGTATATTGCGCCATACGAATATCTGTTGATAAACGCCTTCATCATAAGTCGTCCAGCACCTTTTCTCTGTGACGCCGGAAGCACTAAAATTTCGGTTAGGTGAGCGGCATAGCTATCTGAAAATGCTTTCAGGAATCCAACTAAATTGTCATCCTCATCGAGACATAAGCAATAGAAGCTAACGCTCTTGAACATTTGTTCAATTTGCTCGTCTAAATAATTCTTTCTAACTCCCCAACCATTGGCTTCATATATGCCCTTGATATCATCTGCAACGATGGTTCCATTCTCAACAATAGTGAACGCCATGATGTATACTCCGCACTTAATCGTCGTGGGTGCCGGAACCGTGACATGCCGTTATATCGGTAGTTACAGTACGACATGCAGCACAGCTTGAGCTTGATCTAAACATATACTTGTTGAATAAAATGGGGTAGTGCCATTTTCTGTATGATTTTTCTTATACGGACGCTTTGATTAAAACTGTATCGTTATAGTGATGAATAAAATACCAGATTGCGCCGATATGATTATCAATATTTTTGGAGAACGAGAGAGCCTTGCGGACTAATCTCGAAACACGCTGACGCACAGTACA
>JARIBS010000037.1 GCA_029257385.1 Thiorhodococcus sp. | reverse complement strand
AAGGTAGGATGGGTAGAACGGCCACGGTATGACGTTGATGACTGGCATGGATGCCGACTGGTCACGCAACTCGCTTAATCCATGTGCCAACGCTTGAGCTTTGGAATGCCCTCGGGAAGCCGCGCCTTGCCGTGCCGCCGACCAGCACGTTGACACCGCGCGCGAAGGCATTCTTGGGCAGGATGGCGCAGATGGCCGATTTAGTCTGCTGGAACATCGGATTGTCGTCGGCGTCGTGCGCTAAGCGGCGCTCAGTAACTCGAAAACATCGCTGCGCGCGGCTTTTCTGTCGAACGTCAGGACTTGCTCACAACCACTCTTTCGCGCGCTTTGCGCGATCAACATATCAGGCAAGTCCACGCAGTGGGTCGTGGCCATCGCCAGCGTCGCCTGCACGGCGTCGCGCTGTTCGAATTGAAGGATCGGCAACAGCAGCAGATCGTCGAGGGCGTCGATCAGGTCGGGGCGCTGTACCTCGTAGGCCGATTCCAACACCCAGATGGTTTCCAGTAAAACAAGCAGGGGCAGAAAAAGGACAGCGCGTTGTTGCTCGGCGTCTGCGAAAAGCTGCCGCACCTGTTCGGCCTGTGCAGGATCGTCATTGACCAGAAAGCGCACCAGCACGTTGGTGTCGATTGCTTTCATGGCGTGTTTTTCGTCATCCGCTGCTCGATTGCAGCGTCCATGTCCGCAGGTGTCAGAGTCGGTTGGCCGGACCTGCTGAGACGGCCAAAGACGTCATCCACACGACGCGTCACGGGCTTGAGCAGGATGTCGCCGGTTTCGGTCAGGGTAAAATCAAGCTTGTCTCCAGCACGCAGCCTCAAGATCCGCCAGAAGGTGCAGAACCTGATTGATGAACTGCACTGGAAGGTTGCCCGGTTTCTCACGGACAACTTCGATGTGATCCTGTTGCCGACGTTTGAAACGAAACAGATGGTATCGAAGGCGGCGGTTCAGATCGATTGTCTGGACTGTGCGCTCGAGCTGGATATGATCTACGAAGACATCCCGCGCTAATCATGCCGCCATGTTTTGCCCGGCTGAGCGCAGACACTGTCCGCGAGGTCTGAAACCACCGCTGCGATGGAGCACGGGCCCCCGTTTACCGTAGGAGAACTTGGCACCATGGAACCGCTCGAAATCATGCTGAATCAACTGCGGGAGGTCGCGCGAAGCGCTATCGAGCTTGTCCCGCAGCTTGTCGTCGCCGTGGTTGTCTTGATCATCACTTGGCTCGTTGCGAAGGGAATTCGGACCTTGGTGCGCCGCGCCATCCGTTCGCGTCTGCGCCCTTCGCTGCGGAGTCTCTTTGTCAATCTGAGCGCCATCGGAATCTGGTTGCTCGGCATCATGATCGCCGCGATCGTGGTGTTTCCGAACCTGACCCCGGCTAAGCTGCTCGCCGGACTCGGACTCGGATCCGTCGCTATCGGATTTGCCTTCAAGGACGTCTTTGAGAACTTCCTCGCCGGTATCATCATCCTGTTCCGGCGCGAAATGCGCATCGGTGATTTCGTCGAGTGTGAGGGCATCGAGGGCCGGGTCGATGAGATCTCGATCCGCGAGACCCATATCCGCCAGCCCGACGGACAACTGGTCATCGTGCCCAACGCGTTACTGTTTAAGAACCCACTGACCATCAGAACGGATCTGCTCAAACGGCGGACAACGGTCGTCTGCGGCGTCGCCTATGGGGAAGATATCGACAGTGCGCGCGAGGTCATCCGCGCGGCCGTCGAGGCCTGCGAAACGGTCGATGGCACAGACGAGCCGGTGCAAATTTTTGCCTGTGAATTCGGCGCTTCCAGCGTCGATTTTGAGGTGGCCTGGTGGACCGGCTCGCGACCGCTCGATATCAGGAGGTCACGTGACGAGGTGATCGCCGCCATCAAAAGAGCGTTGGACGAGGCCGGCATCGAGATCCCGTTCCCCTACCGGACCCTAACCTTTGCCGAGCCACTGCCGGTAGCCAGTGTCCGCGAAGATCCATTTCAGAAGGAACAGGACGGAGTTTAGCTTTGGGGTGTTTTTCCGGTGCTGGTGCAAGCGTCAACGACCCCGCACTGGAGGGCGGGCGGTAGACTAGAAATGCGAACGGCTCGTTGGCTTGGATATCGCAACACAAAGCGCGCAAAGGGCTTTTCGAAGAGACCAATAATTCCTGTGGATAACTTTGTGCACAACATTTGAGAAAACCCTGACGGATGCTGTCGTTGCTGGTATGGAAACACAGTGCGCTTTTTTTGATCGATCATAAAAAAGCCATTCTATTCAAAGTCTTAAAAGATGCGTTCAGCGCAGGCGAGTGATCATGCGAAGCGGCTCGATCAATTGCGTGACGGATCTTGACACTTGTGAACAAATCGGTGTCGCGGGCGTTGATGGCATGCGCATAGTTGGGATCATGGCGCCGCACGATTCTCAAAATGACACAGACCGCATGCGCGCCCCAATCCGAGTTTTGGCGCAGTCCAGCGCGTCCGATTTCGAGCATCCGGCACCCGAGCGACCATACAGTTCCGAGGACGCTAACGAGGATCGCGGCACTGCGAACTTCGCTGCCGTCGGGACCGAACCCGTAGGGCGTGGCCCGGACGGATCTGGCCGAGGACGCTCTCTGGCGTCGCGGATTCAGTGCTGGATCTTGGCGCTCGTGGTGCTTTCGATGCTATCGAGCGCGGCCTTCGTCGGGGTGTTTCGCTGGGTCGACCCGTCCGCATCGGCCTTCATGCTGCGTCATGCATGGAATGTCAGGCGGCTCAATCAATCCCCGCCCTACTACCAGCATGAATGGATCGCGTGGCAGCGGATTCCGTCCACGATCCGGCTCGCGGCGATCGCCGGAGAGGACCAGCGCTTTCCGCGTCATCTCGGCTTCGATCTGATCGAGGTCCGACATGCCGTGTCCGATTACCTTGAGGGCGGGCGTCTGCGCGGGGCCAGCACGATCAGTCAGCAGACCGCGAAGAACCTCTTTCTCTGGCCGGGGTCGGGTTGGGAGCGCAAGCTCGCCGAAGGCTGGCTCACGCTCTTGATCGAGATTCTCTGGCCGAAGGAGCGCATCCTTGAGGTCTATCTCAATATCGCGCAGTTTAGCCCCAGCACCTATGGTATCGAGGCTGCCAGTCAGCGCTTCTTCCAGCACTCGGCGAGCGAGCTGACGCTGGAGGAGTCCGCGCTGCTGATCGGCGTGCTGCCCGAGCCGGGCAATTTTTCGCTCCAACAACCCTCGGAGCGTCTCCAGCGCCGCGTGGCCTGGATCATCGATCAAAGCCAGCGGCTCGGCGGCATGCGCTATCTGGAGCGTCTCTGAGCCTCGGGCGCGATAGAGTGATCAGTCGCAGTAACGATCAATCAACGCGCGATGATGGGCGAGCTTGTTTTCGTTGTAGTCCTTCTCGGTGCGTTTACGATAGCCCTGCATGACTTTCTCTTTCCATTTGGCCGCCTCGCTGCGGTGCTTGGCGCATTTTGCCACGTCGCGCGAGTGCGTGACCGTGCGCCGCCGCTCGGCTGCGCGCCGGGCTTGCATGCGAGCGCGATCTAACCGCTCGCGCTCGGCCCGCATCTGCGCGGCCTGACTCCCGATCGAGTAGTCTCGATCCGCAGCCCCAGTGTCCGTGCCATCGGGTCCGCGAATATCGACCGCGAACGACTCGACGTCGGCATGCCCGCCGCAGGCGGTTTGCTGGTACGTCAGCCGCCCATCGGGTTGCTGGCACTTGTAAAGCTCGGCGTGCGCCAGCTGGGCGACGAGCAGCAAGACACTGAGCGCAAGCGCCATTGCACTGGCGCAAAGAGCGTTGAGCGGGCGCATAATCTGTCTCCTTCGCGTGTTCGATAGACGAGCGAAAGCTAATCGCTGAAGCGCATCGAGCCTTGCTGTATGAAGATTTAGACCATAGCCGCAAATACGAAACGTGTGCAAACGCAGTGATGATCAGCCGCAGTGGCGCCTGTCCGCGCAGGCTTGGGCAAGCTCGTGCAGCACCGGCTCTGTGTCGTCCCAACCCAGACAGGCATCCGTGATGCTCTGACCGAAGACGAGATCACTGGGCGTTTCGGCGCTCTGAGCGCCGGCGACCAGATGACTTTCGACCATGACACCGATGATGCGGCGATCCCCACGCGCGATCTGACCGGAGACGTCATGGGAGATATCAATCTGCTTTTCTGGCCGCTTGCCGCTGTTGGCATGGCTGAAGTCGATCATGATCTTGGGGCTTAAACCTGCACCGGTGATCTGCTCGGAGGCGATGTTGACGCTCTCGGTATCATAGTTGGGCCGCTTGCCGCCACGCAGGATCAGGTGGGTATCGGCATTGCCCGTGGTGCTGAAGATGGCCGACTGACCCGCCTTGGTCACCGACATGAAGACATGCGGCCGCGCTGCGGCATGGATGGCATCGATGGCGACTTTCACATCCCCGTGGGTGGCATTCTTAAAGCCAACCGGACAGGACAGGCCAGAGGCGAGTTCGCGGTGCCCCTGGCTCTCGGTCGTGCGCGCGCCGATGGCGCCCCAACTGACCTGATCGGCGATGTACTGGGGGCTGATCAGATCGAGGAATTCAGTCCCCGCTGGAACGCCCATCTCATTGAGGTCGAGCAGCAGTTTACGGGCGATACCGAGACCTTTGTTGATCTCAAAGCTGCCGTCGAGATCGGGATCGTTGATCAGTCCTTTCCAGCCAACCGTGGTGCGTGGTTTCTGGAAGTAGACACGCATCACCAGCAACAGGTCACGGCTCAATGTCTCGCGCAATACTTTCAGACGTCGGGCATATTCCAGCGCGGCATCGTAACTGTGGACCGAGCAAGGTCCGACCACGACCAGCAAGCGGTCGTCGCTGCCGTGGAGGATGCGCTGGATCTCATGGCGAGTGTCGTAAACGGTTTGGGCCGCCGTCTCGGAGAGCGGATATTGCTGGTGCAGTGTTTCGGGAGAACGGACTTCGGTGATGGCGCGGATGCGCAGGTCGTCGGTTCGATGCATGAGCTGACTACGGCGATTGGGAAAACATCTAAGTATAAACGAAACGCTTGGGTATTAGACTGCGATCGAAGCGCCCGCCCAATCGCCGAGGGCGATTTCGACAACTCTCGGATCAGATCCACCAGTGTCTGCCGCAGCGTTTGCGCTCCTTGAGACTGTGTTGAAAGGGCTGTATGAATCAGCCCGGTAATATCCAGGTCAAGCCGACCTGGACGGTCAACGCGAGCGATTACGATGAAAGCGAAGATTTACGAAGGAATCCACAAACAGCCAGCCGGCGCTATGACGCCAACGGCCAATATCATCCGCGATGCCTGGGTGTTCGGAATTATTGCCGAAGACGAAACCTGCGCGGGCTGGACCATTCAGGGCATCGAGGCACTCTATGACAAGGTCAGCCATGCCTGGGAGCCTTATGGACACCTCATGTCCAACCTACCCCCCGAGCTGCGCGAGCGCTACGTGCGCATTTATGCCAAGGCCGTCGAGCAGGCGCGGGCAGCCGGTTGGGATCCAGAACTGGACGCAGATAGCGACTGATCCGACCACCATACCCCCCCGCTTTTCGAGAAACAGTCTACTCTTTACATGAGCTTGAATAGATTCGAAAAAGGCTGCGCAACGCAGCTCAGACAACGCCTACTTCGGCGTCATCTGCAACCAATCGCACACAATCGGATCATTTAGAATCCGAGAGACGGAGGATTTCATGCCTAAACTGCTAATCTGGCGCCCGGAGTGGTCGCTCGGCATCGACGTCTTGGACAAAGACCATCGTGCATTGATCGATCAACTCGCCGACATCTGCATTCGCTTCTGCCCCGAAGCCTCACACGCGCGCTCGGGAGATGCCAACGCATTAATCGACGCCCTGGCCGCACTGGGCGCCTCCATGCGCGCGCATTTCCAGCGCGAAGAGGCACTCATGCGCAGCTTCGGCTACGATGCCATCGGCAATCATCAGAGCGAGCACGCACTCCTCATGGCCGAGTTCACCGCGATGCTGCGCGATTGGCGAGCCGCTGGACTGCATGTCCTCGACGAGACGAGCCAAGGTATCGTGCGTGACTGGCTCATCGCGCACATCCTGGGCGCTGATCGCACCTTCGCGCAGGCGTATTGCCGCCTCAGCGGTCATTACGATGCAACCGAGCAGCAGCGCAATCTGCCCATCTATCACTCCAGCAAGCAACTATCGACCAAAAACGCCCGCTAGCCCGCTGCGTTTGCAATAGGTCGTCGAGTCCCACGCAAGGATGCTTTATAAGTCCCGGATTCTGGAAGATACTTGTCCCGTACTCACTCGACAACGACCTGGTGATTTCTGGTGACATCGCGCAACAAAGAACTCCTGTCGGCGGAGGAGCTGGATTACATTCAGCAACTCTTCAGTCAGCCCGAGTCTGAGCCAGAGCAAGAAGACGAGGTCGGCGGTTGGCTGCGCGTCTCCGAGGATGCCGCCGGCCTGCTCGCGGCCTTCTCCGACAGCCCTCAGATCGAGTTACAGGCCGGCTGGCAGGGGCACCGGCTGCGTTTCCCACTCAAGCCGCGCGCGCACTCCGGCACGGGCGAGATGACCCTTGAGGTCGGCATCCCGGAGATTCTCGAAGGCGGCGAACGCTCCCGAAGCTGGCGAGTGTCATCGGAAACGGATGAAGTGCAGCTCGCCAACCAGAGCGGCCTACTCCAGCGATCAAGGGCCGTGAATCTGTCTTACACCGGGATGGCCATCGAGCAGCCGACCGATCACGCCCCCGAAATCAATCAGCCCTTGACGGATCTCAGGCTGGTGCTACCCGGCCAGGCGGAGTTCGTGCGTCTACTCGGCTACGTCGTGCGCCACGCCAAGATCGACGACAAACGGGTCCAGATTGGGATTCGCTTCGAGCCGCTCGCCGATGATAGCAAGGATCTGCTGGGACGCTATATCCTGCGCCGCCACCAGGAGTTGCAGGAGTCGCAATAATCCATCAGCGCCCTCGCCCGCATCGATCGAAGTCCTGGCTTTGAGATGACCCCTAGCACTCAATCAACGCCGAAACGCCTCGCGAATCATTCCTCGAATCTTTGTCTCCTTGCACTCAATGTCTGCCACGAGCGCGAACTGGATCTGCGCCTTGAGCAGATTCAGATCGGGATGATCGACGCGGAAGTAGCGATTGCCTTCCAGATGATCGGTCAGAAAGCGCATGCCCAGCTCAAACGGCATCAACGCAATGGCCGTGTACAGACAGTTAATGTCCTCGGCGTCTAGCAGCGTTTCAGTCGCGGCAGCATAGCCGCTCAGAATCGCCTCGCAGACACTCAAATCGAAACGGGTGGCGGCCGGGTCCGGCGCCCCTTCGCCGTTTCTGTTACAGCACGAGCGCAGACAATCCCCCAAGTCGTGCTGGATTAGACCGGGCTGAATGGTGTCCAGATCGATCAGCGCCAGCGCGTCGGCGCGGTTTGTCGAGAACAGGATATTGTCCAGCTTAGGGTCGCCGTGCGCGATCCGAGACCTGATGCGCCCCGTACGCTGGGCATCGTCGAGCGATGCGGCAAGCCAGCGATGGCGATCGACGAATTCCATGAGCATGACGATGGCTGGGTCGGCGGGAGACCGCTCAAGGTCGCGAAAGACCCGCTGTAAACGCTCCAGATAGGCTGGCGTGGCATGGAAGCCCGGCAGCGAGACCCCGAACCGCTCGATCGGCAGCGTCGCGGCGGCGCGATGGAAGCCGCCGAGCAGACGACCGACTTCGCGCGCCTGGCCTGCATTCTCGATCCGCGTCAGGGTGATGGCGTTGGGGATCAGCTCCATCATGCGCCAGAGATCGCCTGCCGCGTCGCGGGTGAAGGCTGCGCCATCGCGCGTGAGAACGAGGCGAGGGATGCGCGGACCCGCGCCGTCGTGCTCGGCGAGCAATGTTCTAAAGACCAGCAGATTGGCCATGATCCGCTCTGGATCGGGAAAGACCCTGGCGTTGATACGTTGGAGCACATAGCCGCGCGTGCGCGTCGCGACGCTGAACGTGTCGTTGATCAGCCCGCGCCCGAGCGGCTCGATGTCGCCGATGGGTTCTTGGGTGTCGAATCTCGCGGCCATGGCCTGAAGCCCTGGCAACGCCAGCGACTCTGTCCCTGCCAGATGTCTCATGCCGAGCGTCTGACGCTCTGCATTCCGGGGAGCTGACGCAGCTTAATGAGCAGGTGCTCGATCTGATCTATGTCTTTCACCTCGACGGTAAAACGCATTGAGGCCGTGTCCGTGCTCTTTTCCGAATGGCTGTTGACGGCCACGACACCCACATCGGCGTCGGAAAAGGTCGCAGTGACATCGCGCAACAAGCCCTTGCGATCGAGCGCGGTGACCAGTAGATCGACCGGATAGCTGGTATCGACCGAGCGGTCGGCCCAGCGCACCTGGATGAGCCGCCCGGCCTCATCGGCGGAGAGATGGCGTATATTGCTGCAATTGCGCCGATGGATACTCACCCCTCGCCCACGGGTGACAAAACCGACGATCGGGTCGTACGGCACGGGTTTGCAGCATTGGGCCAACTGGGTCATGAGGTCTGCGACACCTTCGACCATGACATCGCCCTTGCCGGATGGCTGATGTTTGACCGGAGTGTGCGCCTTGGGTTTGGTCTCCTGCTCTTTAGGCTCTTCGGCCTTGGGCTCGCCCACCTTGCGTGCCACCAGACCAACCGCCAGGTCGCCTCGGCCGATCGCCGCGAGCAGGTCTTCGCCGCGCTTGAAATTGAACTTGGGCGCCAGCGCATCAAGGCGGGGCTTCTCGCTGATTCCAAGCCGTGTGATCTCGCGCTCGAGCGCCGCCTTGCCCTCGTGCAGGTGCTGATCGAAATGTTTTTGCTTAAACCACTGACGGACCCGACTACGCGCGCGCGCTGTCATCAGATATCCATGATGGGGGCTGAGCCAGTCGCGGCTGGGAGTGGCATTATTCTGGGTCAGGATATCGACCGTATCCCCGCTCTCAAGGGTATGGCTCAGTGGCACGATACGATCGTTGACGCGCGCCCC
>JARIBS010000015.1 GCA_029257385.1 Thiorhodococcus sp. | reverse complement strand
TGGCGGCCGTGCTGTTAGGCGGTGGTCTCATTCTGAGCGGCATCGTCGGATTGACCGCGCTGCGTGACGCCGGAGTCGTCAATCCGCCACTGCTGCGCAAAGTCGGTTTGTGGGCAAGCATCGTGCTTGGCATCCTGCTCATTGCGATGGGCGCCTTAGGCTCCGCGATTCTGCTCGGCTTGGTTCTGGGAGTCGCGTTGATCGCCATTGGATTTCAGCAGTGGCGTGAGACAGATTTGCTGCGCTGAATAAACCGGCTGATTCCAACCGCCGAATGCCGCGCACCTGGTGCGCGGCGAGCCGGTGACACTGCCGGATGTGCTGGAGGCGACCCTGATCGCGCCACTGCCTGGGCGCCCTACGCAACTGCCCGCCAGGCCGCTCGGAGCTGTTTGATACCATGGAGACGGCCTTCGCCAAGACCTTGCAGCCGGATCCAACCGCCAGGCGCCAGCGACTGCGTGAGCTGATCGCATACGAGCGCATAGGTCGCGTGCCCGAGGGCTGTCCGGTCGTACCGCTGGTGGAGGGTTTTCGCGAGCGCTGCAAGTACTTTCGGCTCAGCCATGGCTGCGCCGAGCGTCTGCGCGACGCCGAGCGGCTGGACACAGATATGATGGGTGTGACGACGAGACGAAGGCGCGTGGCGCAATGTAGGGATTCGCCGCTCGTTCTCGCCTCCTTGGCCTGTAGGGTGACAGCGACGGATCTGCAACGGTCAACGATTGATCTGGAGCAGCTAAGGTGCCGTTTAACTTTGTCGTATGTCATGGAAAAGTGTCGGCTTTATCTTCAGCATGCACAGATAGCAACTGCGGATTGACCAAACGCAGCTCCGCGTGCCACTGCCACGCATTCCCTTGGAGCATACTCTGATGCGACTACTCTTGGTATTGCTCTCGCTGGGATGTTTGATCTCTTCCGGGGCCGTTGCTCAAGGCCATTGGCCAACTCCACCCGCCGCGCCCGAGCCGCCGCCCCAAGTGTCCGGCCCTTTGTCTGGTGGCACCGCCGATCACACCAAGTTTGAGATCCTGCAACAGCCCTTCGCCTCCGGCCCCGAGGTCACCAAAGCCTGCCTGAGCTGCCATACCGAAACTGGTGGGCACTTCATGAAGAACATCCACTGGACCTGGGAGTATCGCAACCCCGCGACCGGCCAGTTGCTCGGCAAAAAGCATCTGGTTAATAACTTCTGCACCAATTCACGCGGCAACGAGGGCATGTGCGCCCAATGCCACGCCGGCTATAGCTGGCAGGATGAGGATTTCGACTTCACCAACGAGACGAACATCGACTGTCTGGTCTGTCACGAAACCACCGGCACCTATTACAAGACCCCCAACAGCGAGGGAAGTCAGGCCTGCTCGGTCATGTTTGAAGACCAGCCGGATATGGATCTGACGGTAATCGCCCAGAGCATCGGTCTGCCCGAGCGCGCCAACTGCGGTGCCTGTCACTTCCAGGGCGGTGGCGGCGATAACGTCAAGCACGGCGATCTATCCTCCGCGCTCGAAAATCCCCCGCGCGATGTCGATGTACACATGGCAGCAGACGGACTGAACTTCGCCTGCACCGCCTGCCATGTGACCAAAGCGCACATCTGGGCCGGGAGCCGCTACAAGGTCGATGCCAAAGACCTGGAAGGCATCGGCAAGCCCGGCCAGCGGCGCGATGTCGCGACCTGTGAGTCCTGTCATGGGCTTGCCCCGCACAAGGTTGACTCGCTGGCCTCTTTCAAGCGCAACGATCACATCGCGAGCCTGGCCTGTCAGACTTGCCACATCCCCGAGTTCGCGCGTGGCGGTGTGGCCACCATGACGGATTGGGACTGGCGCACCGCCGGCAAGACCCGCGATGGCGAGGGCTACCACGAGCACGGCTATATTCAAGGCAACGGCGAGCACCGCTACACCTACAAGTCCATCAAGGGTGATTTCACTTACGCCGAGAATGTCGTCCCGCTCTATCGCTGGTTCGATGGCCAGATGGACTACACCACGATCGACACCAAGTTTGATGTCAATCAGCAGCCGATCGCCATCAACGACTTTAGCGGCGCGCGTGATGACCCCCAATCACGTATCTGGCCGTTTAAAGAGATGACGACCTGGATGCCCGCCGATATTGGCTACGGCACTCTGGTCTACAACCATCTGTGGGGCGAGGACGACATCTCATACTGGGGCAACTACGACATGGGGCGCTCCATTGCCTACGCAATGAAGAAGTTCGGATTGGATTATTCCGGCCAATTCGGCTTTGTCGAGACCGTCTCTTACTGGCCGATCACCCACATGGTCTCGCCGAAGGAGGACGCGCTAACCTGCGAGGCATGCCATGCCAGGGGAGGTCGTATGGAGACGGTGCAAGGCATCTATCTGCCCGGACGCGACCACAGCAAATGGCTTGATCTCATTGGCATTATCGCGGTGCTCGGCTCGCTCGTGGCAATCCTGGGACATGCACTGTTGCGCATCATCTCATCCTTCAGAGGGCAGCAGTAATGGCCATCCGACGCGTCAAGATCTTCAGCCTCTTCGAGCGCTTCTGGCACTGGTCACAGATGCTGTTAATCATGGCCCTGATGTTTTCCGGCTTCGGGTTGCACGGATTCCACCACCTGATCGATTTCGAGCAGGCGGTGACGCTGCACACTTACGCCGCTTTGTCGCTGCTGCTACTGTGGGCCTTCAGCATCTTCTGGCTGTTCACGACCCGCACCTGGCGTCACTTCATCCCAACCGCGAAAGGCATGTGGCAGGTGCTGCACTTCTACGTTATCGGCATCTTCAAGGGCGAGCACCATCCCTACCGCAAAGCGTACTGGCGCAAGCACAATCCACTGCAGGCGTTGACCTACCTGATGCTCAAGATTGTGCTCTTTCCGCTGATCTGGATCTCCGGGCTTATCTATCTGTTTTATTTTCTGTGGCGGGATGCCGCCCACGCGACAGACTGGCTACAGGGCGCAGCGCTCATCCACACTGGGGCAGCCTTCGCGATCCTGGTATTCGTTCTGATCCATGTCTACATGCTGACTATCGGAGGTTCGTTTCGCGAGCATCTGATGCCCATGATCACTGGTTTTGATGATGTGGATCTGACGCCCGAGGAAGAGGCCTATCTACTGGAGGGTGAGCCGGAGGTGCTCGGCTAACGACGCGGATCGACGATCCACGCCGATAGCGCCAGCGATTCAATCTATGTCTTTCCTGGAAAACGCATATTGGCCATCCGATCCAAGGCGCGCATCAACGGCGCCCAGCGCGCGGGCGGCTCGAAGGCATCAAGGAAGTTCTTGAGGTAAAGCCCAAGCTCGGTGTCGCCTGACATCCGCAGCCGACGCTGGAAGAACAGCGTATCGGCGTCTTCGCGCCGCGCCGCCAGCAGCAGAAACTCATGCAATCCGCCAGCGATCGAGGAGTCGGCAGGCATGTCATCGCCATAGCCGCGAATGCGCCCCTCGCTCAATCCCAACCGGTAGCGAACGCCGATGTCGTCAATCTCAATGGCGATGCGACGTCCCGCCAGGAAGTCCAGTTCACCCTCCAGCAACGCCTCCTTCATGACCTGATTGAGCATGGTCGCAAGCGCTCGGCTGTGCAGCACACTCGGCACCAGTCGCAGCGGAAATGTCAGGGGATACAGAAAACGCGGTAGGGCAGACATAGCAATGTTCTCGATCAATTCTATCCAGTAAGTTAACTGCTAATTTTCCCCTCTCTCCTGACTCGACACAAGCGCGCAACGCATGTGAAATAGCGGATTTGATTCAAGGCCGATAATCAAAGAAATCATGGCAACCAGCCTACTAACGCTGCTCGACGACATCGCCGCCGTTCTAGACGACGTATCGGTCCTGACCAAGGTCGCGGCCCGTAAGACCAGCAGTGTGCTGGGAGACGACCTAGCCCTGAACGCCGAGCAGATCCGAGGCGTTCGCGCCGAGCGCGAACTTCCGGTGGTCTGGGCGGTCTTCAAGGGCTCGCTCGGCAACAAGTTCATTCTCGTCCCGGCCGCATTGGCGATCAGCGCGCTGGCGCCATGGGCTATCATGCCACTGCTGATGATTGGCGGTCTCTATCTCTGTTTCGAAGGGGCCGAGAAGATCGCAGACCGGTTCCTGGGTGGCGCCGCGCATCGCGCGAAACTGGCAGCAACGCTTGAAGACCCCAGCGTCGACTTGGCCGCCCTCGAAAAGAACCGGATTCGTGGTGCGGTTCGCACCGACTTCATCCTCTCAGCCGAGATCATCGTCATCACCCTCGGCATCGTCGAGAACGCGACTTTCGCAACTCAGGTAATGGTCCTGAGCGGAATCGCGCTGCTCATGACCTTCGGCGTCTACGGCCTGGTCGCGGGTATCGTCAAGCTCGACGATGCCGGGCTTTATCTCAGCCGCCGCAAGGGATCCGGTTTTGCGTTATCTGCGACGCGCGCGCTGGGGCGGGGCCTGCTCAGAGCCGCGCCCTTTCTAATGAAGACGCTCTCGGTAGTTGGGACCATTGCCATGTTTCTGGTCGGTGGCGGAATCATCGCCCACGGCATTCCCCTGATCTATCACTGGATCGAACACCTGGGCGAGCTGATGTCCGGCATCTCGGTGATCGGGCCTTTTGCCGCCGCCATTGTGCCGCTGCTGTTTAACGCCCTGATCGGCATTCTGGCGGGATCGGCCGTTCTGGCTGTCCACAACCTGGCGCGTAAGGCGATGAACAAGTGGTCTGTCGAGTAACCAGCCGTCCAGAGCAGACGAGTACGCGTGATGCCTTCGTCGTCTGGCACCGCAACAGAGTATCTTGCTGATTCGAAATCCAGTGCCCGCGCGAGCGTACCGTGGGTTCGAATCCACCCGCTCCGCAAATTATGAAAATAATGCTTTTATAGATCAATTTCTTGCAGCTATGGCTGCGCGAGCAGCCCTCAGCAGCCCCCCACTCTGGCGTGTCCTGCTAGCTCCGTAGTCAACGATCTCTATGCTGAACGAGTGCGATGAAGAGGCGGTGGCGCTACTGCTTGTCGATCGCTCCCCAAATGACCTCATATCAGAGCGTCACCGGCTCAATGCTTGCGAGTGCGAGGGATACAGGCCGCTGAATCATGCCATCAACTGCTCCTGAAAAGACCATCACAAGACACGCACCACGTTAGCGCAATCCCTGCCTGATATCGGTGATACGCCAATCGATGCCGTCGAGGCGCATGATGACCTGCGTCTCGTCGAGACGTATCTCAAAGCGGTTCCAGGACGTGAAAAACGCATAGTCGATGCCCGCGATGAGATAAGCCGGACGCGTCTCGGTCGCGTCGATCGCGGCTTTGCGCAGTATGCTGCGGACGAACTCCACTGACACGATCTGCTCGAGCGCCTGTCCGCTGATCTGCTGGAGATTGGCGCTGATCCAGTCGAGGATCGGGGCTGCGGCCTGGTCTTGACTGGTGAGCGCCTGATCGACGCCATCGCTCAGACGCGCTTTGTACTGCGCCTGGATAGCTGCCAGGTCGACAAAGGGCGCAATCGCTGCGGCGTCTTCCTCGCTGAGCGCTTGATCCAGGCGATAGATGCTGTAATAGGGCGAGACGCCGTAGAGAACGACAAGAAAAAGGAGCACAAAGACGAGCAGCTTGGCCATCGGCGATTGTCCTGAGTGAGATGGTTGACGAGGCGCGCGTCGCGCTAGAAGCAGCCTATAATCGTCTCAGTTTCCCATCGCGCGAGACACGAGTTTGGATGACCTGATACAGACGCTGGCCCTGTCCACGGGGGTTGGGTGGGCCAGTGGAATCAATGTCTATGCCGCAATTCTGGTGCTCGGTCTGCTCGGTGCCACCGGCACCATGGATCTGCCGGTCGGACTCGATATCCTGAGCGATCCGCTGGTGCTGCTGGCGGCTGCGGTCATGTATCTGATCGAGTTCTTCGCCGATAAGGTTCCGGGCGTCGATACGGCCTGGGACTCGCTGCATACCTTCGTGCGCATCCCAGCCGGGGCACTGCTGGCCGCCGGAGCGGTCGACGACATGGGGATCGGCGCGGATATCGCCGCCGCGCTGCTGGGCGGCGGTCTGGCCGCAGTCTCTCATGCGGCCAAGTCAGGCTCTCGGGTTCTCATCAACACCTCGCCCGAGCCTTTTACCAACTGGACCGCCTCGCTGACCGAGGATGTCGGTGTGATCGGCGGTTTGTTGATCGCCGTCAATCATCCAGCTGTGTTTCTGGCCTTGCTCGCGGTCTTTTTGCTCTTGCTGGTGTGGCTCCTGCCGAAGGTCTGGCGCGGGGTCCAGCGTGTCTTTCACTATGTCGCGCGGCTTTTTGGTGGTGGACGCGACGAGCCGGCAGATGACCGACCTCCTCCACGCTAGCTTCTGACCAGCGCGCTCAGTGGATCTCGCGGCGATCACCCCATGGCGGATTCCAGGCGCCCTCCCCGAGCTAGATAGCTCAGCCGGTCAGGGCCAGCAAGACGCCCGCGGCCACGGCGGAGCCGATGACTCCAGCCACATTCGGTCCCATCGCATGCATGAGCAGAAAGTTGTGATGGTCCTCTTCAAGTCCGACTTTGTTTACGACTCGCGCGGCCATCGGAACGGCCGAGACACCGGCAGCACCGATCAGCGGATTGACCTTGCCGCCGGTCACGCGATACATGACCTTGCCCATCAGAATTCCGGCGGCCGTGCCGATGCAGAAAGCTAAGGCACCGAGCAGGAGTATGCCGAGGGTTTCGACCGAGAGAAATGTCTCCGCCGAGAGCTTCGAGCCGATCGCCAGACCCAGCATGATGGTGACGATGTTGATGATTTCGTTCTGAGCGGAGCGGCTCAGGCGCTCGACGACACCGGACTCGCGCAACAGGTTGCCGAAGGTCAGCATGCCGATCAGCGGCGCAGCGGAAGGTAGCAGCATGGCGCACAGTAACAGCACGACAAATGGAAACAAGATGCGCTCCAGCCGCGAGACGGGGCGCAACTGCTGCATGACGACGGCGCGCTCCTGTTTGGTGGTCAGCGCACGCATGATCGGCGGTTGGATAATAGGCACCAGGGCCATGTATGAATAGGCCGCGACGGCAATGGCCCCGAGCAGCTCCGGCGCCAGCTTCGAGGCCAGGAAAATCGCCGTGGGACCGTCGGCACCGCCGATGATGGCGATGGCCGAGGCGTCCTGGAGGGTAAAGTCGAACCAGGGCAGATAATTGAGACCAACCGCCCCGATCAGCGTGGCAAAGATGCCGAATTGAGCGGCCGCACCGAGCAACAGCGTCGAGGGTCGGGCAATCAGTGCGCCAAAGTCGGTGAGCGCACCGACACCCATAAAGATGAGCAGCGGGAAGATACCAGTCTCGACGCCGATCTGGTAAATCATCCCGATCAGCCCATCCGGACCGCCGATGCCGGCGATCGGGATGTTGCTTAGCAGCGCACCGAACCCGATGGGTACCAGCAGCAGGGGCTCGAACTTCTTTGCGATCGCCAGATAGACCAGCAGACAGCCCACGGCCATCATCAGGCCCTGGCCCCACTCTAGATTGGCGACCCCCATGGACAGCCAGAGTTTATCAATTTGATCCATACGTTTAGCCCAATGCGAGCAGCGGTGCGCCGAGCGCGACCGCATCGCCCTCCTTAACACGAATCTCCATGACGCTGCCGGCGGCTGGCGCGCGGACCTCGGTCTCCATCTTCATCGCCTCGAGCACCAGGATCACGTCACCGGCCGCGACCTGCTGGCCGATGGTCACATGGATCTTGAAGATGTTCCCGGCGAGCGGGGACTCGACAAGCAGCGCCTGAACGGGCGCTGTTGCTGATGGTGGCGCACTGGCGACGGGGGTGAGCGACTCGACGGCCCCTTGGGGCGAGACGACAACGTCATAGCACTGGGCATTGACTTCGATGCGATAGCGCTCGGGCCCAGCCTCCGGGGTAACCACTGTTTCAGGCGTAGCAGGCGCGTCCTTGATCAGCCAGGGTGCGGGTTCGAAGACCGACGGGTTGCCGCGGTTCTCAAGGAATTTAAGACCAACCTGCGGGAACATGGCATAGGTCAGCACGTCGTCGATTGGATGGCGGGTCAGATCGAGTTTGCGTTCGTTTGCGATGGTCTCCAGCTCCACCGTGAGCCGGTCGAACTCTGGACTGAGGGCATCGGCTGGACGGCTGGTCATGGGGCTCTCGCCGTCCTTCAAAACGCGCATCTGGAGTTCGATATCCACCGGAGCGGGCGTTTCGCCATAGGCGCCCTTGAGTACACCGGCGGTCTCGTTGGTGATGCTCTTGTAGCGCTCGCCCATGAGCACATTGAGCACCGCCTGGCTGCCGACAATCTGCGAGGTCGGCGTCACCAGCGGGAGGAAACCAAGCTCTTCGCGCACCCTCGGAATCTCCGCCAGAACCTCATCGAAACGGTGCTCGGCACCTTGCTCGCGCAACTGGCCCTCCATATTGGTCAGCATGCCACCGGGAACCTGGGCCACCAGGATGCGCGAGTCCACACCCTTGAGCGAACCCTCGAAGCGGGCGTATTTCTTGCGCACTTCGCGGAAGTAGGCCGCGATCTCTTCGAGCAGGATCAGATCCAGCCCGGTATCGCGCTCGGTGCCCTGCATGATCGCGACCACGGATTCAGTCGGTGAATGTCCGTAGGTCATGCTCATTGAGGAGATGGCCGTATCGACCATGTCGATGCCAGACTCGGCCGCCTTGAGGATTGTGGCGGTGCTCATGCCGGTGGTGGCGTGACACTGCATGGCGATAGGGATTGAGCAGGACGCCTTGAGCTTGGCGACCAGTTCCTCGGCAACATAGGGGCGCAGCAGGCCGGCCATGTCTTTGATGCAGATGGAGTGACAGCCCATGTCTTCCAGACGTTGGCCCATGTCGACCCAATAGTCCATGTTGTGAACCGGACTGACGGTATAAGACATGGTGCCCTGGGCGTGGGCATCGGTGGCCAGTGCCGCATGGATGGCCCGCTCCAGATTGCGCAGGTCGTTCATGGCATCGAAGATGCGAAAGACTCCAATGCCGTTGATCGCGGCGCGCTCGACGAATTTCTCCACCAAGTCGTCGGCATAGTGGCGATAGCCGAGCAGGTTCTGACCGCGCAGCAACATTTGCTGCGGCGTATTGGGCATCGCCGCCTTGATCTGGCGCAGCCGTTCCCAGGGATCTTCGCCGAGAAACCGGATGCAGGCATCGAAGGTCGCACCACCCCAGGATTCCATCGACCAATAGCCGACTTGGTCGAGTTTGGCGGCGATCGGGAGCATGTCCTCGATGCGCATGCGTGTGGCCAGGAGCGATTGATGGGCATCGCGCAGGACGACTTCGGTGAGACCGAGCGGAGTGTTGTGATTCATAGCAGTATCTGCATGTTCGGGCCGACCGGGCGTTATGCGCGCATGGTCAGGCGGCTGCGATGGAAGCCGGATGGCTGGACGGCGGCCTCAGTGATGTCTGCGATAGCGAGCGATGGCCGCGGTGATAACGGCGATTAGATCGTCGGGGTCTGTCTGATGCGGCGGCGGCAACTCAGCCGGCGCGAACCGTAGAACCAGCGCGGACATCAAACGCAAAATACCGACGAGCAGCAGCAGAAAACCGAAGACGATGCCCATACCGACGCCTAGCAGGCGCAGGCTCTCCAGTAACAACTCATTTTCGCTCATCTTCTTTAAGGCTCCAGCA
The DNA here is from genome assembly GCA_029257385.1 of Thiorhodococcus sp. Classification (GTDB taxonomy): domain Bacteria; phylum Pseudomonadota; class Gammaproteobacteria; order Chromatiales; family Chromatiaceae; genus Thiorhodococcus. The sequence goes on along the minus strand of JARIBS010000015.1, from coordinate 17,824 downwards.
ACTTGCTCGACTGATCTCCGATTTGGAAAACGTCGCTATATCCTTGCGGGAACAGTCCAGCGCGCGGCGTCTGAGACAATTTGGCGCGCTGAGCGTAACCGCGATGACGGCGATCGGCAATAGATCGTGCTGCTCAACCACTCAGCGGTGGTAGTCACCGGCGCGCTCGGGTTGATAGACGACCTCCTCGATGCGTACCAGCATGGTTTGCTTGTTTGGCTTCGGCCACTCGATCTCATCGCCTTCAGACAAGCCCAGCAGGGCGCTGCCGATGGGCGCCAGTATCGAGATCGTACCGCCAGCGGGATCGACGTCCTTGGGATAAACCAATGTGAGGCGAAACTCTTCCGACGAGGAGGCGACTTTGAACTTCACGGTCGAATTCATCGTGACCACCGTGGAGGGGATTTGCGCCGAATCAACTACCTCGGCGCGATCGAGCTCGTCTTCCAGCTCATTTTTGCCCGGAAAATCCCCTTTGGGCAAAGATTCGAGCAGCCCATTGAGTCTTTCCGCATCGCGCGATGAGATGACGAGCGTTGGTTTTGTGTTCATGCTGTGCCTCGTATAATTAAGTCGTGATTGCCGGTCCGTCGCCCGCTGCATCAAGCATGGAGCAAGGCGCAAGGCGGGACACTGTGCGTGAGTGGTTACTTGACCTTCATCCCAGGTGCGGCTCCAGCGTCTGGGCTGAGCATGAATATATCCTGCCCGCCCGGCCCGGCGGCCAGCAACATACCTTCTGAAATACCAAAACGCATCTTACGCGGAGCAAGGTTGGCGACCATCACCGTCAGTCTGCCGACCAGCTCGTCGGGGTCGTACGCGCTGCGAATGCCAGCAATAACGGTGCGCGTCTCGCCGCCGAGATCGAGCGTGAGGCGCAGGAGCTTATCCGCCCCCTCGATCCGTTGTGCCTCGCGGATGAGCGCGACCCGCAGATCGGTCTTTGCGAAGGTCTCAAAATCAACGGTTTTAGCGATGGGATCGCGCGCCAGATGCTTACTGAGCGGCGCCGGCTCCGCGCTGAGATCTTCTCTGGATGCCTCCAGCATAGCCTCGACTTGCTTGGGGTCGACCCGGGTCATCAAGGGCTTGAAGGGGGCGATCTCATGATCGAGCAGCGGCTCAGCGATGGTATCCCAAGTCAGCGGGGCGATTTTCAGAAATGCTTCGGAATCGGCCGCAGTGCCCGGCAAAATGGGGCTCAAGTAACCAATCAGCACCCGAAAGAGGTTGATGCCCATAGAGCAGATATCTTGGAGTTCGGCATCCCGCCCCGCTTGTTTGGCGATCACCCAAGGCGCCTTTCCATCGATATACTGGTTGGCGAGATCGGCCAGCGCCGTGATCTCGCGCGCCGCGCGGCTGAACTCGCGCCGTTCGTAGGCGTTGGCGATGGAGTCTCCGGCCCGCACCAACTGCGCAAACAGCTCAGGCTCGGAAAGCGTACCCGACAAACGTCCGTTAAAGCGCTTGGTCAGGAACCCGGCGCTACGGCTGGCGATGTTGACGACCTTTCCAACCAGGTCCGCGTTGACCCGCGCCGTGAAGTCCTCCAGGTTGAGGTCGATATCGTCGACGCCCGCGCCGAGCTTGGCTGCGAAATAATAGCGCAGATACTCGGGGTTGAGGTGATCGAGGTAGGTGCGTGCCTTGATGAAGGTGCCGCGCGACTTGGACATCTTCTGGCCGTCCACGGTGAGAAAACCGTGCGCGAAGATAGCGCTTGGCATGCGAAAGCCCGCTCCATGCAGCATGGCGGGAAAGAACAGGGCATGGAAGTAGATGATGTCTTTACCGATGAAGTGATAAAGCTCGGCGACCGAGTCCTTGCCCCAGAACTGCTCGAAGTCTAATCCGGCGGTCCGATCGCAGAGGTTCTGAAAGCTTGCCATATAACCGATCGGGGCATCGAGCCAGACATAGAAGAACTTGCCCGGATGGTCCGGGATCTCGAAGCCGAAATAGGGCGCATCGCGCGAGATATCCCACTCCTGAAGCCCCGCAGCAAACCACTCGTCGAGCTTGTTGGCGACCTCCTTCTGCAGACTGCCGCTGCGCGTCCAGCGCTTGAGCAGCTCCTCGAAGTCGCCCAGACGGAAGAAATAGTGCTCAGACTCTCGCTGCTCGGGCACCGCGCCGGAGAGTGCCGAGCGCGGATGCTTGAGTTCAGCCGGCGAGTAACTCGCCCCGCACGCCTCGCAGTTATCACCGTACTGATCCGCCGCACCGCACTTAGGGCACTCACCCTTGATGAAGCGATCCGGCAGGAACATCTGCTCGACCGGATCGTAAGCCTGCGTGATGGTGCGCTTGACGATGTGCCCCGCGTCCCGATTGCGCTCATAGATCAGACTGGAATAATGCTGATTCTCCGGTGAATGCGTGGAATGATAGTTGTCGAAACCGATCCGAAACGCCGCGAAATCCGCTTGATGCTCCTCCGCCATCCGCGCGATCAGCGCCTCCGGCGAGATCCCCTCTTGGCGCGCCCGCAGCATGATCGGGGTTCCGTGCGCATCGTCAGCGCAGACATACCAGCAGTTGTGCCCGCGCATCTTCTGAAAGCGCGCCCAGATATCGGTCTGGATATATTCCACCATATGCCCGATATGGATCGGGCCGTTGGCGTAGGGGAGTGCGCTGGTGACAAGGATGTCGCGGGGGGTGGTCATGGATAATGCTCGGTCTAAGTCGACGAAATACTACAATTATCGCACGAGCGGTCTTCGGGCGACTACGCGGCTCGCCCAAGCGCCAAAAGACGTGGCCATAAACTGGCCGCTGAGTGACCACCAACGCCTCAACAGCCGCTTTCCCGAGTCGTGCGCGCGGTCTTTGACGGGCTTGCCGTGCGTGACCCGCCGCCCTATGCTGTCGCCATCACCGTTGAGCGATACTTCTTAAATTCCGTGCGGGGGGGGTTCCAGCCTTTATGACATTATTGGAGCCGAGATCGCGGGAGGGCCAGACCACCGGCCAGCCGACCCCGCCGCTCAAGCCCATCAAACCTGATCATTCTGACGGAGCCTAAGCCATGCTCACGGCGGAACACTCGGTCGGGCTTTTCCTGACACTCGGCCTCGTCATTCTTGCGTTTTGTTCACTCAACCTCGCAACCTTGACGCTCGCCCGCCTGATCGCGCCAAAGCGGCGCATCGGGATGAGTACAATTGCCGAGTCAGACCTGCCTCAAGTCCTGGTACAGCTCCCGCTGTTTAATGAAGGCGAGCTGGTCGAACGTATTCTGGGGGCCGCCATGGCCCTCGACTGGCCACGCGACCGGTTGCAGATACAGGTTCTCGATGACAGCACCGATGGCTCACTGGAATGCAGTCAGCGTGCCCTGGCCGCCTCGCTTCGCGAAGACGTACAGATCGAACTGCTGCATCGTGTGCAACGCACGGCCTTTAAGGCCGGAGCCTTGGCGGCTGGACTGGAACGCTCGGACGCGCCCTTCGTTGCCATGTTCGATGCCGATTTTATTCCCTCGCCAGACTTTTTACGTAAGACCGTAGGCGTCTTAGTTGCCGAGCCGGATATGGCTTATGTCCAGGCACGCTGGGACCATCTCAACCGAGAGGAGAGCCTGCTCACGCGCGTTCAGGCGCGCTTGCTGGATTCGCACTTTCGCGTCGAGCAGGAGGCGCGCTGGCGTCTGGGGCTGCCAGTCCCCTTCAACGGCACCTGCGGTCTTTGGCGACGCGCGGCGATCGAGGATGCCGGCGGTTGGGACGGCGATACCCTGACCGAGGATCTGGACCTGAGTCTGCGCGCCCGTCTGCGTGGCTGGCGCTCCGGGTATCTCAAGGATCTGACCGTGCCTGGCGTGCTGCCAGTCTCGGCGCGCGCCTGGCGCGTACAGCAGTTCCGATGGACGAAAGGCTTCGTCCAATGCTTCGTCAAGCTGATGCCCAAGGTCTGGCGCAGCACGAGCCTGCCGCTCTGGCAGAAGCTCATGATCAGCTTTCAGATCGGTCAACCCATGGCGTTCGTGATCGGTGCCGGCTGTCTCATACTGGGAATACCCTTCATGACCGGAGCCGCCGTCGGTAGCGAACTGCTGACCCGAGTGGCGATTGTCACCTCGATCCTGGGGTTCGCCGCACCTATCGGTTTCCTGACCATGGCCGGCGTCCAGGGCGGACCACGCAGCACTGCCACCGAAATCTTCGGCGCACTGGCCTGTACCAGCGGTCTTTTACTCTCGAACGCACGCGGTGGTCTGGAGGCGCTGCTTGGTTATCGCACCGAGTTCGTGCGCACGCCCAAGGCGCGGGATGCAAGCGGTCCGTTGCGGCTGCGTTGGCGCAACGGTTTCATCGAGCTGGCCACTGGCCTTGGCTTGCTCGGATTTGCGCTGCTGGAAGAGCCCTTTGCCGTGCTTTATTTGGCCATGGTGATCGGCGGTCTGGTCAGCGTTGGCGCCATGCAGATACTCGATGGCGTAGCATTGCCCAGAATCGTCAACTTTCGCCGCTAGGCACTGCCGAGCCGAGTAAATTCGATCGCAGCCACCTGAACTATATCTAACGGTACAGGGCCAGGGGAAAGTATTCGGTGATCAAGATCACCGGCTGTCGCGCGATGAAAATGCGGTAGGTGCGAAAAACGGCCAGTTCACCATCGGCGGTCTGGCCGAGTCCGACATCAAGAACCTCGCGATAACTCTCCAGACCGCTGTTGCGGATAAGCACACCGATACCAATCTCACGGTCGATGAGTCGCTGGCGAAATCCTGGCGGAATCAGCTCGATGCGAATCAACGAAAAGGCTTCGGCGAATCTCCTGCCGCTATCAGTCCCGCATAATCGCGCATCCCGGATCAGGCAGCGATCGCCTGTGTCCAGAAATATCCAGGGCACCGGCTCCAACGCCGTCTCGAAGCGTTGCGCGCGGGTATCCACCATGACCGGCTCCCAGAAATAGGCCTCCAAGATTTTGGTCACCGTGCCATCGGTCACTAGGAGCGCGCGTAAAAATGGTGGAACCTCGCACAGTGCCAGGCGCTCTCCAGTCGCAGACGCGATTACTCCATCGCGCTCGAAGCCATCGCAGCGAAAAGGCGGGGAAGATGGCGCGGAAGCGACACGGTCATAATAGCGGTGCATCGCACGGCCTCAGTTCAAATAAAAGGTCTCTTAAAATGCTGACAGCACGTGAAAACCGATCGCGCTATCGTCTAGCTGTGTTCGATAGGGTCCTGCCGATAAATAGGTTGCGGGTTTGCCATTCTTCTGAGGATGCAATGACTCAGGCTGCTATTTGCGTTAATGCAACTTGTTGGTTCAAGACATCGATTCATAAAACGAGACGTTTTGCATAAGTATTTGAGTGAATCGAGCGACTGAGATCACCTGTTACATGGGCACCAAAGAAAACCGTTTAAAGCACGCCTAAAAAACTCAAGCTATTATTTTATAACATTTTTCTGCGCTAATTTTCTTCGCCCCTTGGTGTTGCGGCCACCTCTTTAGCACAATCGTTGTAAAAAATCTGCGAATCTAGGCGATTGTGGGCTTGATGTCTAAACGAATTTGATCCAATCTTATCTAAGGCCCCTGTTCCCTGGAAGATCGACCCAAGTGCCACGGGGGTCTGAAACGATCGGGCAAGCCGTTCGCCTCATGCTTGGCCCTGAAACGGTCTAATATCGGATTGGGGCGAACATAGGCTTAACTCGGAAGTCGTATGCGTATCGTGTAATATTCCTCATGCCTCATGGCCAACATTTGGAGACTCAGAACAATGACTAAAACCGTCAAAGTCGCTTCCTTTTCTGCCGCTGCCCTGCTGTCCGTATCGCTGCTAGGCGGATGCACCACCGACCAGACCGCTCGCGACATGGCTCAGCAAGCCATGGACTCTGCTAACAGTGCCCAAGCTTGCTGTAACTCCAACACCGAGCGTCTGGACCGTATGTATCAGAAGATCATGGGCAAGTAAGCACCTTGGCTTGACCCGCGCCGGCTTCCCACCACCTGTGGGATGCCGGTGTCCTCCTCTACTGCCCGCTCGACCAACGCCCAATCGATCACCACGCCCTCGGCATTGGCAATTTCCTCGGGAATGACCGCCCTCGCGCTGCGCAGCTCGCTCTTCTCTCCGGTCTGCACCTCTAGATATAAGTCATCACCGCGCCACCCCAGCTTATAGGGTTGGTCGATAATAGCGACCGGGGTGTTGATACCGACATTGGGATACAGTTCCTCGACGCCTTCCGGATACATGCGGATACAGCCGCCGCTAACCTCCATGCCGATCCCCCAGGGCATGCTGGTGCCATGGATCAGATAATCCGGATTGCTCAAACGCATCGCATACCGTCCGAGCGGATTGTCCGGACCTGGCGGGACCTGAGCAGGCAGAATGTCGCCATACGCGGCATGTGAGGCGCGTACATTGGGGCCTGGCGTCCAGACCGGATTCTCGCGTTTCTCGATGACCTTGAAGGAGCCGAGCGGCGTTCCCATCGCGTCCTTGCCGACGCTGATAGTGTAGATACGCACCTCATTCGGGCTGTCAGGCGGAAAGTAATACAGACGCTTCTCGGCGCGGTTGATCACGATACCCTCGCGCGGCACATTGGGCAGCACAAAAATAGTGGGCACCATCACCTGCGTACCCTCGCCGGGCACCCACATATCGACATTCGGGTTGGCCTGGCGCATGTCTTCGTAACCCAGATTATTCTGCCGGGCAATGTCGAGCAACGTGTCTTTGGCACGCGCGGTGAAATAGAACGGAGCGCCGACGACCGAGTCGTTTGGGTTGTCGAGATGGAACGTCTCGGCACGGGCACCGCCCGCGACCCCCAAACCAAACAGCGATACGCCGAGCAGGCTCGCGAGCCATGTCCGAGGGCGTCTGCCAAGATCCAAACTACTCATTATCTAACCTCTACTTAAATCATTGAAATACGAGAAAAATCGTCGCTAGTATCGCATGTTCGCATTACTGGGGGAGTATCGCCGCTAAGATCTCGCTCGCCGACTGCGCACAAAGGGAGCCGAACCGCAGCCGGTGCTGCATGGCGTAAACGCGCTTACCTCAAGTTGCCCATAAGCTTCTTCGCCAACACGATAGATCGCATCGGATCAAAGTGCAGCGCTTGAAGTGATCGAGAGCTGAAAAATGCGCCGCTGCGCGCGCCATCGAAAGGCCGACCGGGTCAGTCCACCGTGTCGTCGTCGCGCTTGGCTCCTTCCTTAGTCTTCTCGGCCTCGCTGCCGGAGTCATCTGGTCGGCGTTTTGACGTCGAGTATTGATAATAAAGCAGCCAACCGACAAGCCCAAGAAACACCATCAACTCAGCAGCGGCAAGTGATGAACCTGATGCCATACTCGCAATCCTCACATTTGAAATTGTCGCGCCTCCTGATCATCGGGACCGAAACGGAGGTTGCAACCCTCTCTCTTACCGTCGCTTTCACGCCTCGGCCTTCTTTAGACAGCGCGCGAAAAGAACTCGGAAGCTAGAGGCTACGCGGGCGTGTGAGGGAGAGAAGCCGGGCGCAGCCGAGGGCGAGCGTTTTCCAGTCATCCGGCATCTCAAGCCGGGCGACGGCTGCGGTCGTCATCAGCTTGCCATCCTCAGGCACTTCGAGCGTCTCTCCGACTACATAGTGGAGCAGCTCATCAAACCCTGGGTTATGACCGATAAGCAGCACCCTGGCGGTCTGCTGCGGACAGCGGGCCAGCACGCCGAGCAGTTCAGCGGTTCCAGCCTCGTAGATAGCCGGGTCCCAAACGATCCGCTCGACCTCGAACGCAAGTGGTTCACAGACCTTGATCGCAGTCTGGCGCGCGCGCTCGGCCGGAGAGCTGACCACATGGTCTGCGACCAAGCCCTCCTGGTAGAGCCAGGCACCGATTTTAGGCGCGTCATTTTGACCGCGTTTGGCCAGCGGGCGCGCAAAATCGGTCAGAGCGTCCGAGCCCCAGTCAGACTTGGCATGACGCAGCAACAAGAGTTCTCTAGGCATGTGTGATAGAAGCGCTCAGTTTTTTGAAGTCCGACCTGAAGCGGTCATGGCGCCATATCGGCGTATGCTCAAGCGGTTTCGGCCAGCAGACGCTCGATCATTCCTTGCGATTGGCTGAGATAACCACCGCCGAACAGGTTTAGATGATTGAGGACATGATAGAGATTGTAGAGCATCTTGCGGGTACGGTATTGCGGATCGAGCGGCCATGCCTCGCGGTAAGCCGCGTAGAAGTCTGGCCCGAATCCACCAAACAGCTCGGTCATTGCCAGATCGGCTTCTCTGTCGCCATGATAGACGGCTGGATCGAAAATGACGGGCTGTCCGTCGCTCGTAGCACCGATGTTGCCACCCCAGAGATCGCCATGGAGCAGCGAGGGTTGTGGCTGATGGCCGATCAGCGCGCCGAGCCGCTCCATGAGACGCTCGCCGCATGTCTGCAATCGTCCACCGTAGCCGTTGGCTGCGGCAATTTGGAGTTGTCGGCCGAGCCGTTGCTCGCGCCAGAAGGCCACCCAATCGCCAGAGCGGCTATTGTGCTGCGGCGTCGACCCGATGGTATTGGTACGATGCCAGCCGAAATGCTCGGAAGTGGTGCGATGCAGCTCGGCGAGTTGACGCCCGGCGCGCGCGCCATCGAGTCGCCCGCTGAGGTCCATCAGCTCCATCACCAGATAGCTGTGCTCATCCGTAATACCGCTGCAAATGGGCGCGGGAACGCGTATGGCCCCAGGCGCAGCCAGCGCTTTAAGCCCTTCGGCCTCGGCCTCGAACATCTCCAGACGCGCGGCTGTGTTGAGTTTGACGAAATAAGCACGCCGCCCGTCATCGAGCACCGCGACGGTGTTGATAGAGCCGCCGCCGAGCGCCCGACTGGTGGTGGACTGTAACGGCTCGCCCGTGACGACACCGATTTGATCGGCGATCGTGCGCCAATGGTGTGTCTGTAAGTGCATTATTTGAATGTCCCGCGCCCAATGCGGCGATGCAGCGGGCTGGTGCGCGGAAAGTGTGCGCGCAGAAACGCCATCTGATCGGCCAGCACATGACGGCCCATCAGATAGATGTATTCGGCATGAGTCGGGGTGAATGGAACAGCGAGCAGCTCCATACCGGCATCCTCGGGTGAGCGTCCCGCTTTATAGTTGTTGCAGCGCAGACAGGCGGTGACCACGTTGCGCCACTGATCCTCACCGCCCTTGCTGGTCGGGCGAACATGATCGCGCGAGAGATGGCGCGTCGAGAAACGCTGACCGCAGTACATGCACATCCGATCGTCGCGCTGGAATAAGGTGCGATTGGACAAGGGCGGGAGATAGTCTTCCTGAAGTTTGTTCAGGACACGGTGGACGCCGTAAGTGGCGATGATGGAGTGGATTTCGAGAAGGCTGCGCGAACGCGTAACGGCATTGATTCCGCCGCGCAGCACAAACAATCGATCACCGCAGGCATATGCGACCTGACCGAGAAAATAGAGCCGAGCGGCAACCCGGTAATCGATCCACTCCAGCGGCATGCCTGACAGATCTGTTCGCAACACCTGTTGATTAAATGACAACATTGTTAGATACGGCTCTGAATGTGCAAGCATGCAAGGGTGGGCGGTTGAAAGTCTTCTCTGGCGAATCCTCAACGCGCACAACGAACTATAACAAAATGGTGGCTGTAGGCGATCGAAAGGGCCGCGCAGGATGCACCACTGGAAAGGTAGACCATTCACAGCCTCAAGCGAAGACCAATGGTTTCTGGAGCTGATCAATCAGGTGCGATATTTAGCGCCGACACAATCGGTAAGGCTTTATTTTATTAAGGGATGATCGATGTCTTGGCTCGCTTCTGGAAAATGCTCATGAAAAGCCAACAGTCATGTTGAACGAGGCCATTTTGCAAGCCTACCCCCAACATATCCGCAGATTCTGTGAACAATTGGGCCTGAATCAAGCCTTTTCAGTGTTTAAGAATGTAAAAATGCTGCCGGATAGTGCCAAAACCAACTGCAGATGTCTTTTGGCGAGCGATCAGGCAGGCCGAACAGACGCCGACTTGCCGTGTCCGTGACGGTCTATCGCGTCGCCATCGAAGTCCCACTGATGGCGTTATTTGACTACCTGCCGCCATGCCATGCAGCGAACGCGCGCCCCGGCTTGCGGCTGCTGGTGCCCTTCGGGCGCGGCCAGCGCGTGGGCATTCTGGTCGAAATTGCCGATCATACCGACCAGGATCCGGCGCGCCTCAAGGCGGTCGAAGCCATACTCGATCCGCGTCCGCTGCTGGAGCCGATTGATCTCGGCCTGATCAAGTGGGCGGCCGGCTATTATCAACAACCGCTTGGCGAGGCGCTGTTTGCGGCCATCCCGACGCGTCTGCGTAATCCCGCAGCGCTGCTCGACGATCGGGTTCGCGGCGTCGTAGCAACCCCCGAGGGCCAAGCCTTCGAGCGAGCACGTCTGACGCGCGCGCCCAGGCAGCGTGCGGTGCTCGATCTGCTCAGGCCGCAATTACAAGGGGTCAGCCTGACGTGGCTCATTGAGCAACTCGGCGACTGCAACGCGACGCTACGCGCACTGCGCGCCAAGGGACTGATTGCCGATTGCAGACTGGAGCCGGAGCGCGTCCCGCAAACCCCACCCCTCCTGCCCGCATCCGACGCCCCTCAGCTCAACGCCGAGCAGACCCTGGCCGTGAGTGCGATCGCGGCGTCGCGCGGCGACTTTCGCGCTTTCCTGCTCGACGGCGTCACCGGCAGCGGCAAGACCGAGGTCTATATCCAGCTCATTCAAGCCCTGATTGCCGACGGTCAGCAGACCCTGGTCGTCGTGCCCGAGATTGGTTTGACCCCGCAGCTTCGCGAGCGTTTCCGCCAGCGGCTACCTGGCCCCATCGCGGTGGTGCATTCGGCGCTCAACGCCAGCGAGCGTGAGCGCAACTGGCATCTGGCCGCGCGCGGCGAGGCGACCCTGGTGCTCGGGACCCGCTCGGCCATCTTCACGCCTCTGCCGCGACTGGGGTTGATCGTCGTCGACGAAGAGCACGACCCATCGCTGAAGCAGCAGGAGGGTTTTCGCTATTCGGCCCGGGATCTGGCGGTCCGCCGCGCCCAGCTCGCAGGGTGTCCGGTCGTGCTCGGCTCCGCGACCCCATCGCTTGAGAGCCTGCACAATGCGCTCAATGGCCGCTACACCGAGCTGCGCCTGACTCAGCGCGCCGGGCGCGCTCAGCCCCCGCGCATCGCCCTGCTGGATATCCGCGATCAACCACTACAGGCGGGGCTCTCGCGCGTGCTCAGAGCGCAGATGCAGGCCGAGATTGCGGCCGGCAATCAGATCCTGCTGTTTTTGAACCGGCGTGGCTACGCGCCGGTGTTTACCTGTCATGGTTGCGGCTGGGTCGGCGACTGTCCGCGATGCGATGTGCATCTGACCCTGCATCTGATCCGGCGGCGACTCTGGTGCCACCACTGCGATTGGTCGCGTCCGCTGCCCAATCACTGCCCCGAGTGCAAGGGCGAAGATCTGCGGATGCTGGGTCGCGGCACCGAACGTCTCGAAGACGACTTGCGAGTGCTGTTCCCGGACGTCACCATCGCCCGCATCGACCGCGACAGCACACGTCGCAAGGGCGAGCTGGCGCGTCTGTTCGGCGCCGCCCAGCGCGGCGAGATTCAGATCCTGCTCGGCACCCAGATGCTGGCCAAGGGGCACGACTTCCCCGGCGTGACGCTTGTAGGCATTCTCGATCTCGACCAGTCGCTCTATGCCAGCGATTTTCGCGCTCCGGAGCGTACCGCCCAGCTCATCGTTCAGGTTGCCGGACGCGCCGGACGCGCCGAGCGCCCTGGGTGTGTCGTGCTCCAGACTCGCCATCCTGAACATCCGCTCTTACAGTGCCTGCTCACTGACGGGTATCGCGGCTTTGCAACGGCTGCGCTCGCCGAGCGTGAGGCCGCAGAGCTGCCACCCTTCGCCTATCTGGCACTGCTGCGGGCAGATGCACCAGACGCGGCTGAACCGCTCGCCTTCCTGCGCCAGGCACGCCTGCTCGGTGAGGGGTTGGCCGAGCCACGTGTCCAGCTCTTCGGACCAGTGCCCGCGCCCATGGAGCGACGTGCCGGGCGTTATCGCGCACAACTTCTGGTGCAATGCGCCGAGCGACGACTGCTGCAGCGCATTCTCAGAAGCTGGAGCGCCACGCTGCGCGCGCTGCCCAGAAGCAAAACGCTGCGCTGGTCGCTCGACATCGATCCGCAGGACATGCTCTAAATAACCGATTAAGGTATGCTAATCTGCGTTAGATTAGGGCCGCTCAGGGGTCCAGACAGCTTTCTTTCACCCTTAATGGGCTACCTCGATGAGGCCTATTTCCAGGACGCCGACGCAGCGCTCGGGGACTTAGACATCCGTGCGAGGCAGCGAGTCGCCAATCAGCATGAAGCACGCCATTGCACAGCTTATTTCCACCGCACTCGCCACGCTCGTCAGCAATGACAAGCTTGGCATCGCCGAACGCCCTGAACCTCAGGTGGAGCGCACCCGCGACACCACGCATGGCGACTTTGCGACCAACATCGCCATGGTGCTCGCCAAGCTCGCCCGCGCCAAGCCGCGCGACCTGGCCCAACAGCTAGTCGATGCACTGCCAGCTTCGCCCCTGATCGCGCGCACCGAGATCGCCGGTCCCGGCTTCATCAATTTCTTTCTGGCCGAGGACGCTTACCGCTCAATCGTGCCCAGCATTCTGACGGCGGCGCACCAATACGGGCGCAGCGCCATCGGCGCCGGCAAGCGGGTCCAGGTGGAGTTCGTCTCGGCCAACCCGACTGGGCCGCTGCACGTCGGACACGGACGCGGTGCGGCCTATGGGGCGGCCGTCGCCGACCTGCTCGCGGCCGTCGGCTACGAGGTCCATCGTGAGTATTACGTCAACGACGCGGGGCGCCAGATGGATATTCTGGCCACCTCGGTGTGGCTGCGCTATCTGGAGCTGTGCGGCGAGGACCTGAGATTCCCGAGCAACGGCTACAAGGGCGATTATGTCCGGGATATCGCAGCAACCCTGCACCGCGAGCACGCCGACGACTATCGCGTCGACGCACAACAGGTCTTCTCCAGCCTGCCGCCCGACACCCCGCTGGAAGGCGAGTCTCAGGAGGAGACCGGCGGCGACAAGGAGGCCCACATCGATGGCCTCATCGCGGCCGCCAAACACCTGCTGGGCGACAATCGCTACCGCTATGTCTTCGAGCTGGGCTTAAACACCATTCTCGACGACATTCGTGACGATCTCAGCGGGCTCAGCATCGACTATCAGCACTGGTATTCCGAGCGCTCGCTGATCGAGAGCGGCGCGGTCAACAAGGCCGTTGAGCGGCTGCGAGCGCGCGGACACGTCTACGAGCGCAACGGCGCGCTCTGGTTCCGTTCGAGCGATTTTGGCGATGAGAAAGACCGAGTGCTGGTGCGCGAGAACGGCCAGACGACCTACTTCGCCTCCGACATTGCCTACCACATCGATAAACTCGAACGCGGTTTCGATCGTGTCATCGACATCTGGGGCGCGGATCATCACGGCTACATCCCGCGCGTCAAGGGCGCGCTGCGGGCGCTCGGCGATGATGCCGAGCGCCTCGATGTGCTACTGGTGCAGTTCGCCATCCTCTACCGCGGCGGCGAGAAGGCGCAGATGTCGACCCGCTCCGGGGAGTTCGTCAGTCTGCGCCAGTTGCGCCAAGAGGTCGGACGCGACGCGGCGCGCTACTTCTATGTCATGCGCCGCTGCGATCAACACCTCGACTTCGATCTGGATCTGGCCAAGTCTGAGTCCTCGGACAATCCGGTCTACTATGTCCAATATGCCCATGCGCGCGTGAGCAGCGTACTGCGACAGGCCACCGAACGGGGTATTGCACTCGAACCGAGCGCTGGCACGAAGCATCTGGAGCGTCTCACGCAGGATCACGAGCAGGCGTTGCTGCGCACCCTCGCACGCTACCCCGAAGTGATCGAGACTGCCGCGCTCAAGGCCGAACCTCACCAGCTCACACACTATCTGCGCGAGCTAGCCAACGAACTACACGCTTACTACAACGCCCACCAGTTCCTCGTGGACGACGCTGACCTGCGCGACGCCCGGATCAAACTGATCCTGGCCGTCCGCCAAGTGCTGCGTAATGGCTTGGGGCTGCTTGGCGTTTCCGCACCGGAGAGCATGTAAGATGCCCAGGGATTATCGTCGCGCCCTCCCCTCCCGAGCGCGCTCGAAACGCAAGCAAAGTAAGTCCTGTGCTTGGTGGCTGGTCGTGGGCGTTGCCGTGGGCGTCGTTGTGTCGAACGCCCTGTCCCAACGCCAGAGCGACCCGCTCATGAGTTCTGAGGGCGTTGCAACCACGGCCAACTCGCAGAAACCAGTGCTGACGAAACCGAGTTTCAGATTCGAAGAGATCCTCAACGATACCGAGGTCGATGTCGGTCGGGGACCACCACTGCCGCCGTCGGCACCCCGCCCGCAGCCGCCAGCTCCCGTCGCGGAGCAGCCGGCACAAACGACCGCGCTCATCCCACCGGTCGAACCGGCCGCTCAAGCACGCAGTGGAACCTATGTCGTTCAAGTCGGCTCCTTCAGCCGCCCCGCAGATGCCGAGCGTCTACGTGCCCAGTTGGGGCTGCTTGGTCTCTCGACCAGCGTCCAGGCCGCGACCCTCTCCAACGGACGGGTCACGCATCGCGTGCGTACCGGCGGCTATGCCAGCCGACAGGAAGCGGAAAAAGTCCGCACCCTGCTCAAGCGTCACAACAAAGACAGCATCTCGATTCCAGTCAAGTAAGCGGGCGGCCAGCGATTTTTGAGCGGCGCCCATCGACTGTCAAAGCGTCGTGCTCGACGACAGGTGACGCCAGAATGCTTGATGCACGTTACGGCTCACATCACCGTCGAGATGGACCTCGATCACCTGTCCGACGCCCGAGGCACGGTCCATGTCAAACGCTTCGAGCAGCGCCTCGCGAAATCCAGCCCCATCGGTCACCGCACGATGCGACAGCCCGAAGGGTCTTACCAGCGCAGCGAGATCAACTGGGACGGGTGTACGCCAAAATTGCTCAAACCCTGGCAGTCCCAACTGTGGAAGGTAGTCAAAGATGCGCCCGCCGCCGTTGTTGAGCACGATGCAGGGCCGGTCGATGCTGCGCATGAGCAGCAGTCCGCTCAGATCGTGCAGAAAGGAAAGATCCCCGAGCAGACCCGTGCTCGCAACACCGCCAGCGTTCAGACCGGCAAGAGTCGAGGTCTGGCCATCGATGCCGCTTGCCCCGCGATTGCCAAAGATTCGCAGCACCTTCTCCCGGCTGCCAGACCAGGTATCCAACTGCCGGATGGGCATCGAGTTGGCACACAGCAGACCGTCACCCTCGGCAAGCCGATCAAGCAGATCAAGCAGGAGATGAGCCTCGCACCACGGGGCCTGGGCCAGATAATCTGCTGCCAGCCGATCCAGACGCCGCTCGGCGGCGCTCCACTGGTCGAGCCAGTGCGGATCGGCGCTAGCTGGAGCGCATTCGGGGTCTTGCAGCCAATGGCAGAACGCAGCCGGATCGGCTGGAATGCACTGTCGGACATCGTGATTGGGATCGCTCCAGACACCGCTGGGAGCAACTAGAATGGTCGGGATGTCCGCCAGCCAGCCAAGGAGTGTCTTGGATAGTGGCACGCGGCCGAAACGCAGAATCCAGTCTGGCTTGAGCGTCTCAGCAGTGGCTGGATTGCGCAGGAAGCTGTCGTAGCGGGTGATGCGTTGCGCGCCGCCCGACCCAAATCGCAAACCCGAGAGCGGATCGCAGAGCACCGGCACACCCAGCCGGTCGGCACAGCGCCATAGCGCCGTGGCGAAGCCCGGCGACTCTGCTCCAGGTCCGCAACAGATCAGACCCTGACCGCGCATGGTGGAGCTCAGGTCAGGTGCCTGCCCCCGCCATCCCGTATCCCACGCCCGCGCGCGCTGCAGAGCTTGGGCGCGCTCCGTCACCCCACTGGCGGCAGGAAACGGGAGACAGTCGGGACCGGGAACCAGTGGCTCGCGGAAGGGCAGGTTAAGATGTACCGGTCCTGGCCGGTCGCCAAGACTCACTGCGGCCGCACGCGCGCCAAGCGTGCGGATCATTTTGAGCGCGGCGGGCCTCGTCTCGGCGATTCCGGGGTCGTGAAATTCGCGCACATAGCCACCGAATAGCCCGCTTTGGTCGATGGTTTGGTTGGCACCCCAACCCCGCAGCTCGGGTGGACGATCGGCCGAGAGCAGGATCAATGAAATCTCGGACTCGGACGCCTCAATGACGGCTGGGAGCCAATGCGCAAGCGCGCTCCCGGAGGTGCAGATCAACCCCACGGGTCGCCCGGACGCGCTGGCTGCGCCCAGTGCGAAGAAAGCGGCGCTACGCTCGTCGAGGATACTCGTGAGTTCCAGTGCGCACTGGCGCTGCGCCGCCAGCACCAGCGGTGTCGAGCGCGAGCCGGGCGAGATCACAACCTGGCGCAGCCCGCCCGCGCACAATCCCTCAATGAGCGCACACGCCCAACGTAGATTGATGCAGCCTTGATCTTCAGTTTCCGACATGGGTCGCTCAGGCAAATTGCAGCGCGGTCGCCATGGCGGCGAGCTTGTGTTCGGTCTCGCGCCATTCGCTCAGGGGATCGGAACCCGCCACGATGCCGGCACCGGCGTAGAGTTCGGCGATCCGGTCCTGGATGCGCGCGCAGCGCAGCAGCACCCACAGCTCGCCGGTCAGATCGGCTTCGACGATACCGGCGACGCCGGTGTACCAGCCCCGCTCGACTGGCTCATGCGCGCTCAGCCAGGCGCTCGCTTGCTGGCGTGGATGGCCATTGGTCGCCGGCGTTGGATGCAGTAACTCGGCAAGCTCGAAGACATCGACGCCGGGGTACAGCTCACCGCACACCAGGCTCCACAGATGCTGAGCGTTATTAAGCTGCAGAATGCCCGGGCCGTCGGGCAGTTCCAGATGGCGGCAGCATTGACGCAACGCCTCGGTCACCGCGTCGACGACGAGACGATGCTCGCGCAAATTCTTCTCGCAGGTCTGAAGGTCTAGAGTGATCTGGGCGTCGAGATCGGAATCCTCGTCACGACAGGCCGTTCCGGCGATGGCATCGGCCTCGACGTGATCGCGTCGTTGGGTGAAGAGCCGCTCGGGGGTCGCGGCAACGAAGTTGTCGGCGTAGCGGCGGATATTAATCACCTGACAGGAGGGAAAGAAATAGCTCAAGGCCGCATTGAGGCGGTTCAGGTCAAAGCGGCGCTGTGCCTTGAGTCTGAGCCGGCGGCAAACGACAACCTTCTCGAATTCATCGTCGTCGATCGCCTCAAGTGCTGCAAACACCAGTTCGCGCCAATCATCCAGTCCCGACAGGCTGTCGCCTTGACTGAGATGCGCCGGCGTGAGCGGATCCGGCACGGGCAGGTTCAGCGCTGGGACGACGCGCTCCAGCCACCGCTCCCACTGCCTGAGTGCGCGATCGGCGGGGATATCCAGCGGTGCGGTCAGAATCAAGGCGGCTTGAGAGCCGTGCGCGATCAGAGCCAACTCCGGGAGCCAGAAGATGGCGTTAGGCAGATCCCCGGCATCCGCACACTGTGCGCTTTGCGCCGAGGCGGCGAATCCCAGCATCCCGAAACCTTTAAACCCGGTTTCGTCAGGGTCAGCGTGCTGCCAGTCTGCCGCGACCGTAAGGGCCACCTCGCGCAGGTCTTGCAGGCGCTTGGGGCCGTGTGCATGCCACTCACCGGCGATGCCGTAACCGACGTGCAGATCGCCGTGATGATTGTG
>JARIBS010000006.1 GCA_029257385.1 Thiorhodococcus sp. | reverse complement strand
CTCGATCAGCGCATTTCGCTGACCCCGATCCGCAAGCTCTGGCACGCCTGGCGGGAAAGCCAACGGTCGTGAACCGAAAACCTCAATGAACGCGACCCAGGCGTGGGCCACAATCCCCCCTCCCAATAGCGTGCGGCTAATGCCGGGCGACGACGAACATCCCGCATTTACGAGAGGCAAACCGATTAATGGACCAGACACCGACCGAGGACAAGACATTGCACGAGCGCATCATCCTGGTGACCGGGGCGCTTGAAGGCATCGGGCGCGCTGTCGCACTCGCCTGCGCGGCTCAGGGCGCAACCGTCGTGCTGTCCTCTTTCAAAGAGCGCGACCTGGAGTCCGTCTACGACGCCATCCTGGCCAATGGTGATCCCGAGCCGGCCATTTTGCCTCTGAACCTGGAAACCGCGACCGAGGCCGACTATATCGCCGCAGCCAACATCGTCGGCGACACCTTTGGCCGGATCGACGCCCTGGTGCACTGCGCCGCCTTCGCGCCCTTCCTCAGCCGTATCGACGACTACGACGCCCATGAATGGGAGCGCGTCATTCAGATCAATCTGACCGCGCCCTTCATGCTCACACAGGCGTGCCTGCCCTTTCTGCGCATGGCGCAGGACGCTTGCGTGCTCTTCACCGCCGACCGTGTTGGGCGCGACGGTAAGGCTTATTGGGGCGCCTATGCTGCGGCCAAGTTCGGGATCGAGGGGCTGATGCAGGTGCTGGCCGACGAGACCCGCGAGAGCGGCGCAATCCGGGCCAACAGCATCGACCCCGGCATCGTCAGGACGGCCATGCGCGCAACCCTCTATCCGGGCGAGGATCACATGCTCAACCCGGCGCCCGAGCAGATCGCGCACGCCTATGTTCAACTGCTCGGCCCGCAAGGTCGCGGCATCACGGGGCAAGCCTGTCGCGTCGACGCGCATACCGGCAGGCTTGCCTGAGCGCTCGCAAACAGCGCAAGATCGCATTAGCGCCTGCGATGAGCGTTTTCGGCTCCAGGCGTTTAGCGTGCCGCCGCTGAGGCGGTGTTACCCAAAGCTCATGGATACCACACCCGATGTCCACGTCCGTTGCATCCGGGGGCGAGGCTGCGCCTTCTCTGTCCGTCGTGATCCCGATGTATCAAGAGATCGACAATGTCGAGCCGATGGTCGCGCGCGTTCACGCCGGGCTGGCCGCCTACCGGGGCGACTGGGAGCTGATCTGTGTCGACGACGGCAGCCACGACGGTACGGGTGAGCGACTACGCGAGATCGCCGAGCAGACCGGGCCGCACCTGCGGGTGATCCGGCTGCGGCGCAACTTCGGTCAGACTGCCGCCATGCAGGCGGGCTTCGACGCCGCGCGCGGTGAGCTGATCGCGACCCTCGACGGCGACCTCCAGAACGATCCGGCCGATATCCCGCGCATGGTCTCGGAACTGTTGGCGCGCGATCTGGATTTACTCCAGGGCTGGCGGCGTCAACGCCAGGATGCACTGATCATGCGCAAAATCCCTTCGCGCATCGCCAACGCCCTGATCGGCAAGGTCACGGGCTTGGCGCTTCACGACTACGGATGCAGCCTCAAGGTCTATCGCGCCGAGGTCATTAAGGAGGTCAGACTGCTGGGTGAAATGCATCGCTTCATCCCGGTCTGGGTGGCGGGCGTGACCGCGCCCCAGCGCATCGGCGAGACGCAGGTGAACCACCGGGCGCGTCAGTTCGGCGTATCTAAGTACGGCCTCTCGCGCACTTTCCGGGTGTTGCTCGACCTGCTCGCGGCGGCCTTTTTCCTGCGCTTTGGATCACGGCCAGGGCATTTCTTCGGCTCGATCGGCATCGTCTTTGGCCTGCTCGGCGCACTGACGATGGCCCACCTCCTGGTGGTCAAGTTCGCGCTGGGGGAGGACATCGGCAATCGTCCGCTGCTGTTCGTGTCGATCCTGTTTCTCGTCACCGCCGTTCAGTTCCTCACCACCGGGGTGCTGGCCGAGCTGATGACGCGCACATTTTACGCCTCGAGCGAGCGCACCCACCACCGTATAGGCTGGGCGTCCGACCCACGCACAGCCGGCTGGAGAACCCCCTGATGACGACAGACAGTCTCACCGCGAAACCGCCCGTGCCGGGCAAGTGGACGTGCATCATGCACGCCATCATGACCTCGCCGGTCCTGCTCGTGCTGATCATCGCCTTGAGCTTCTTCTGGCAGTTGGGCGCAATCCCGCTCTACGACCTCGACGAGGGTGCCTTCACCGAGGCGACCCGCGAGATGCTCGCCAGCGGCAACTACATCACCCCGCACAAAGACGGCGAGCCGCGCTACGACAAGCCGGTGCTCACCTACTGGGCGCAAGCGGCCTCGGTCAAGGCGTTTGGATTCAGCGAGTTTGCCCTGCGACTGCCCTCGGCCATCGCCGCGACGCTCTGGGTCCTGGCGCTCTGGCTGTTCGTGCGCGCCAGGGTCGATACCGCAACCGCGACTGTTGCCGGTCTGGTCATGGCGCTGTCGCTTCAGGTCGCCATCATCGGCAAGGCCGCAGTCGCCGATGCCTTGCTCAATCTTTTTATCGCGCTGACTTTCTTTGAGATCTACCGCTACTACCTGCAACCGGACCCCAAGCGCGACCGCAAGTACATCTGGCGGGCCTATCTCTGGATGGGGCTGGGATTTCTGACCAAGGGACCGGTCGCGGTGTTCTTCCCGATCGTGGTCAGCTTTCTGTTCTTCCTGTCCGAACTGCGCTTCTCCAAGGAGAGTCTGCGGACCTTCTCGCGCTGGTTCCGCGCGCTGTTTGCGCCGATCGGCTGGTTGATCTTCCTGCTGGTCGCCGGACCCTGGTATCTGGCGGTCTACTTGGACGATGGCGACGCCTTCTTCCGCAGCTTTTTCCTGGAGCACAATCTCGGTCGGTTCGGTGGCGCTATGCACGGGCATAGCGGCTTCCCCGGCTACTATCTGGTGATCCTGCCGCTCATCCTGCTGCCCTTCACGGGCTGGTTTCTGAGTTTGTTTAAGCGCTACAAATCGGCCTGGACGGACCCGCTCGATCGCTTCTTGTGGATCTGGTTTCTGACGGTGCTGGTGTTTTTCTCCTTCTCCGGAACGAAGCTCCCGCACTATCTGCTTTACGGGGCCGTGCCGCTGTTCATCCTCATGGCCAAACACCGCGACTGCCTGACCAGCCGTTGGTTGGCATTCCTGCCGCCCATCCTGTTCTTCGCCGCGCTGATTCTGCTGCCGATGATTTTGGATGTCCTGATCGTGGTGGCGGAGAAACCCTATGAATTGGCGCTGTTTGAGTACGGACGCTCATTAATCGATCAGCCATACGGCATCGCGGCCCTGGTGAGCATGGCCTTGGCCGTTTTGCTGATGCGCTGGTCGCGTCCGCTATTGTGGCAGCGTCTGGTGCTGGTCGGTGTAGTGCAAACGCTGGTGGTATTCGGCTTTCTGGTGCCCCGGGTCTTCGACACCCTGCAGACACCCGTGAAGGAGGCGGCGCTGATGGCCAAGGAGATGGATCTACCGACGGTCGTCTATCGGACCTCAATGCCGAGCTTCAGCGTCTATCGCGGCGCCATCACGCCCAACCGAGTACCCGAAGAAGGCGAGCTGGTCTTTCTACGCATCGACAAGCTGAGTCAACTGAGGCAAGAAGAGCCTAGGCTTGAGTTGCAGCTTATGTACCATCGCGGCCCCGTCGCGCTGCTGCGTGTGCATCGGGCCGATTGAATCGGCATTCTTGTGTAGTGTTTCATAAGCGTCCTTATGATCATCCGGGATGTGACGACTAAAAAGCGGTTCAAGAGCGGAATCCGCAGACAACACCGCGCTTTTTCTGTAACGCTGTGCCAGCGGGACCGCTTAACCGATTCATTATACAGTGCGTTCGTGTTGACGTACGTACCAAGAGGCTTACACTAATGGGGAATTGAACACATTAGAGGTGCGTCATGACTGGAATCACCGCGACTGAGGCGCGCAGCAACCTGTATCGGTTGATTGATGAAACCGCTGAATCTCACCAACCCATTGTTATCATGGGGAAGCGAAATAGCGCTGTCCTAGTGTCTGAGGATGATTGGTCTGCTATTCAGGAAACGCTTTACCTGCTCTCTGTGCCAGGTATGCGTGAGTCTATTCGTGAAGGGATGGATACCCCTGCGGATAAATGCGATGAGGAATTCGACTGGTGACATGGGTTTTAGTTTATACCAAGCAAGCCCAGAAAAAGGAAAGACGTAAACGTTGGTATCTGGAGTTATTGAGTGAAAGGACGACAATCTCAGTGCTATGCTTGGTGGAATCTGTCTAATACAGTAGACGCAGAATCTCTCCAACATGGCGGACATGGATTTGTCTAATAAACTGTTATGTTTCGAAGCGACCATGAAAGAATTTATCAATAAGCTTACAGGAGCAATGATCCCCAAATACTATCGTTACGTCGACGAAGTCTATGACGGAGATATCGACTTGGTGTATCGCGGCAGAGATTATCTAATTTCAAGGCAAATGGTAGCTATTGTTAATTATAATAAGCGTCATACTGCTGGCAATAACATCGAAGGTATAAGACGAAAAATTAAAGATAAATATAAAGGGATTTATGTTTTACGAGAAATTGGCCTACAAGTCATCGTATTGGTTGACGATTTCGATTCGCCTGATTTAGAGACATTAAAAGCAGACAAATATGCCACCAACTCAATCATAATACAGGGGTTACATATTGCCTCCTTTAACGATCAGGCTGTTCTTTCGTTAAACTCTCAGTGGGGCAAAGTTACTTTTGGAAAAGGAAAAAAGATCAACACTCTGTTATCGGAATTGGTTCGTTTTTAATATGGAAGTACCAGAAAATAAATACGATGCAAAAAGACGCGCGCATTATTTAGGCGTTCGGCGCAGACGCCACATCATCCCCACCCAAAACCTCACCTAACCACGCGGACGTCGGCGAGCGGTCGGCCTCGCGCGGGTCGGTCGAGCGGGCGTGGATGCTCGCGCCTTACCGCCACGCGCATCTGGCATCCGCGCCGCTCCGGGCGGCTGGAAGCTGGGGACCAGATGACGCTTGCCGTTGCCGATCAAATCCGCCCGTCCCATGTCCTTGAGCGCCTGGCGCAATCGCGGCCAGTTCTCGGGATCGTGATAGCGTAGAAAGGCCTTGTGCAGTCGCCGCTGGCGATGTCCGCGCACTACCGAGACCCGCTCGGAATCGCGCGTGACCTTTTTTAGTGGGTTGCGTCCGGTGTGATACATCGCCGAGGCGAGTGCGAGCGGGGTGGGCAGGAAGGCTTGCACCTGATCGAGACGAAAGCCGTTGCGCTTGAGCCAGAGCGCCAGATTGAGCATGTCCGTGTCGCTCGTGCCCGGATGCGCTGAGATGAAATAGGGAATGAGATATTGCTCTTTGCCCGCCTCGCGCGAGTAGCGCTCGAACAGCTCTTTGAAGCGGTCGAAGCTGCCGATGCCGGGCTTCATCATCTTGCTCAGCGGGCCAGGCTCGGTGTGCTCCGGGGCGATCTTGAGATAACCGCCGACATGGTGAGTGACCAACTCGCGGATATAGGCCGGTGAGCGCACGGCTACATCGTAACGCACACCGGAGGCGATCAGGATGCGCTTGATGCCAGGGACCGCGCGCGCCCGGCGATAGAGGCGAATCAGCGGCTCATGGTCGGTGTTGAGATTGCGGCAGATCTCCGGGGCGATACAGGACAGACGACGGCAAGCGGCCTCAATGCGCCGGTCGCGACAGGCCATGCGCCAAAGATTGGCAGTCGGGCCGCCCAAGTCAGAGATGGTCCCGGTGAAGCCGGGCGCATGGTCGCGCACATCGGTGAGTTCGCGCAGAATCGACGCCTCGGAGCGGTTCTGGATGATCCGCCCTTCGTGCTCGGTGATGGAGCAGAAAGTACAGCCGCCAAAGCAGCCGCGCATGATGCTGATCGAATGGCGAATCATCTCCCAAGCCGGTAACCGTGCGTCTCCGAAGCGCGAGTGCGGGCGGCGCGTGAAAGGCAGCTCGTGGACCTGATCAAACTCCTCGCTGGTCAGCGGGATGGGTGGCGGGTTGAGCCAGACATCGCGATCGCCATGCGCCTGCGCCAAGGCGCGGGCATTGCCTGGATTGGTTTCGAGATGGAAGACCCGTGAGGCATGAGCATACAGGGCTGGATCGTCGCGAACCTGCTCGTAAGAGGGCAGACGCACCGCCGTGGTCGCACGATTGCGCCGTAGCACCGGCAGCATGGGCGCGGCGACTGCGGGTCGATTCTCGCAGGCCGGATCGGTCTCATAGGGATCGGTATGGACAGCCAGGGTGCCAGGCGTATCGATCTGGCTGGAGTCGATCTGTGCCCAGCCTTCCGGCCAGTCGCGGCGCATGAAGGCGGTTCCGCGCAGATCACGGATCTCGGCGATCGGCTCGCCACGGGCCATACGATGGGTCAGCTCGACGATGGCCCGCTCGGCGTTGCCGAAGATCAGCAGATCGGCCCTGGAGTCTACCAGTACAGAGCGTCGCACCTTCTCAGACCAATAGTCGAAGTGAGCGATACGGCGCAGACTGGCCTCGATTCCACCGAGTACGATGGGCACACCCTTGTAGGCTTCACGCGCGCGCTGGGCGTAGACGGTCGCTGAGCGATCCGGACGGCGGCCTGGCGCGGCATCGGGCGTGTAGGCATCATCGGAGCGCAAACGCCGATCGGCGGTGTAGCGGTTGACCATGGAATCCATGTTGCCTGCGGTGATGCCGAAGAAGAGATTCGGCCGTCCCAGACGCTGGAACCCCGCCGCTGATGTCCAATCCGGCTGATCGAGAATCCCGACCCGAAACCCCTGCGCCTCCAGCAGACGACCAATCACTGCCATCCCGAACGAGGGGTGATCGACATAGGCATCGCCCGTGACCACGACGACGTCGCAGCTATCCCAACCCAGCAGATCCATCTCAGCACGGGAGGTGGGCAGCTCGGGCGCGATGCCGAACTTGTGCGCCCAGTATTTACGGTAGGAAAAGAGATCTGGTGGGGATGTCATGCGTTTTCTGCTACGTGACTCACCCTTTTGGAAATCACTGGCGGCAACCGCTGGATTTACGCTGGGTGAAGATCGAAAATCAGGCGGAATCGGTCATCTAACCGCCTTCTATGGTGGGTTAATTTACCACGAACCGATCGGCGATAACTTGATGTCCAGCGAACTGGTCGACTGGCGAAAAAAGGAGCGGCTGCGTTGGATTTGGCGACTCTACTCGGGCTGATTGGCGCACTAGGCGTCATCATTGGGGCGATCGCCTTGGGCGGAGACGTGATGTTGTTCATCAATCTCCCGTCAATCTTCATCGTCTTCGGCGGCACCGCCTTCGCCGTACTCTTTCGCAGCACGCTCAGGCAGTTCCTGGGCAGCTTCAAGGTCGCCATGGGCGCCTTTTTCACCAAGAGTACGCCCCCTCAAACGTTGATCGATGAAGCGGTCGCACTGGCCAACGTGGCACGCCGCGAAGGATTGCTGGCACTGGAGGGTACGGAAATCTCGCACCCCTTTCTCGAAATGGGTATCGGTCTGTGCATCGACGGACACCCCCCAGAGGTCGTGCACAAAGTGCTGACCAAGGACATCAACCTGTCGATCCAGCGCCAGGAAGCCGGACACAATGTGTTCAGGGCCACGGGCGAAGTCGCGCCTGCCATGGGCATGATCGGCACCCTGATCGGATTGGTGCAAATGCTTGCCAACATGAGCGACCCGAAGGCCATCGGACCGGCCATGGCGGTCGCCCTGCTGACCACGCTCTACGGCGCAGTCATCGCCAATGCGTTCGCCATTCCTATCGCCGAGAAGCTCAAGTTCAGAAGCATTGAGGAGAAACTCAACAAGACCCTCATCCTGGAGTCAATCTCGGGCATTCAGGAGGGGCTCAATCCGCGTGTTCTGGAGCAATTGCTCATGACCTATCTGCCAGAGAGCCAGCGCACCGTCTCAGACGCCAAGAGCTGAGCCTGCTCACCGACACGCCCAACGCAAGGGGTTGAGATGGAAGAGACAGAGTGTGAGCAACAAGAGTGCCCCACCGGGACGCCGGCATGGGTCATGACCTTCGCCGATCTCATGTCGCTGCTAATGGTGTTTTTCGTGCTGCTGCTGTCATTTTCGGAGATGGACGTGCTGAAGTTTAAACAGATCGCAGGCTCAATGCAGGTGGCATTTGGCGTGCAGCGCGATATCAAGAGCGCGATGGACATCCCCAAGGGTACCAGCATCATTGCCCAGCAGTTTTCGCCCGCGCAGCCAGAACCCACCCTGATCAACGAGATACGCCAGGAGACCATAGATGAGATGCGCCAGAGCCTCAAGGTCGAGGACACGGCGACGGCCGACGCCATGGACAAGGCACAAGCGCTTGAAGAGGCACTGAAAGAGGAGATCGACCAGGGCCTTCTGGAAATCAGTACCATGGACGATCAGGTCATCATCCGCATCCAGGAAAAAGGCTCCTTCGCCTCGGCCTCCGCCGTGGTCGGACCGGAGTTCCGCGACGTGCTGCTGAAGATCGGTGATGCACTCAATCAGGTCGAGGGCGCGATCCTGATCGCCGGACATACCGACGACATCCCCATCCAGTCCGTGGAGTTCCCATCCAACTGGGTCCTCTCCGCGGCCCGGTCTGCGGCCGTAGCCCATGCAATGACCGAGATCGGCACCGTCGACCCACGGCGCATCGAGATCCGCGCCTACGGGGAAAACCGACCGTTGGAGCTGAACGACACCGCGCAGGGCCGGGCGAGCAACAGACGCGTCGAGATCATCGTCCTCGGCGAACGCAGCGCGCGCGCCCTACTCGAAAGCCCGCCCGCCGCCACGGCTCAACCATAGCGTAAAAAGGCGCGACTCCATGATTGAGAAAACGGATCAAACCATGCGTGAGCAGGAAAGGCGGCGCTATTTTCGCATTGACGATAAAGTTGGCCTGTTGACGACCCCGATCCCCACGCAAGATGAAGCGCGGGTCATGGCCGACTTCAACGAGGAGAAAGCGCCTCTGTGTCTCATCAACGAGTTGCGCGCGGTCCGCGACACGCACCTGCCGCAGCGGCGCAGCCTGGAATATAAGTTCCCCACGGTCGCGGCCTATGTGCGTATGCTCGAGAGCCAGATCGACATGCTGGCGTTGGCCATCCAGAACGACGATGGCTTTGTCGCGACCCCGAATACCCGCGTCAACCTGAGTGCCCAGGGAGTGAGCTTCGATGACAGCGAGCCACTGGAGGTTGGATCACTGCTCGAGGTGCGCCTGACGCTCTTCCCCGACCTCATTCATATCAGGACGCTCGCGCGTGTCGTGCGCTGCGAGGCCGATCCATCTTGCAAATCGACCGCGCTCGATTTCACCCATCTGCGCGACGCCGACCGTGAGGCCATCATTCGGCACGTCCACCTCTTGCAGCGCCTGCGACTGCGGGCGCACAGCGAGGCCGAATTCGATTAGGGCGAGCTCAGGACGACCGCCTATCGATCCAGACCTGCTGGCAGATAGCCAAAGCGAGCAGCCTCGGGGCTTGGTGGATGCTCGCATGTTGCAACACTCGCGAAGAAGCTCGGCGCCTGGAGACTGGCCGATCACCCGGTATTGAGGCGGCGCTCCTCGCCTGTCCACTCCTCGCAAGGCGCGCGCCGCAGATACTCACGCGCCTCGATCGTGTTGCCCTGAAACACCTGACCGTTCAACCTGGCGATCAGGGCGCGGCCATCACCGCTCGGCGCACGCGCCACGAAATAGTGATAGTTTCGGTCATTCCTGTCGCGTCCCTCATGGCACTGGAAGTCTGGTGGTTTCAGCTCAAACCCCTCCAGAAGGCGCATAAGCTCCAACAGGGTGGCCTGTGGGGGCAAGTTACCAATGAAAACCTCCATCCACCGACTCCTTTCAGGTTTCTCGGACTCGAGAATTCGCTTCTATTAAAGTCCCGACGCACTGGAAAAGCCATGATGAAGCACACAAAGCGTAAACCGCGAGGCGTGCGGGGCAATTGTGAACTGGGCCAATAGACGCATTTGGCCCAGATAGATGTCGCATCCCGAGCGCGTTGCGCGGTGCATCAGAGAGGATCACTTCATGTCCAACCAAGCCCCATCTCTCCAGACCATGCTCGCGGAATTGATCAGCACTCTGTCGGTCAGCAGCGTGACACCGGATTTCGACCACAGTAACCGTCCTCTGGTCGATTTACTCGCCGTGTGGCTGGAGAGCGCCGGTTTCAGCGTCGAGATCCTTGAGATCCCCGGCCATCCCGACAAGCGCAATCTGCTCGCCACCCTGGGCACTGGCCCCGGCGGTCTGGTGCTCGCCGGTCATACGGATACGGTGCCCTTCGACGCGCCGCTCTGGCGTTATGATCCGCTCAAGCTCACCGAGGCGGATGGGCGCTACTACGGACTCGGCACCGCAGACATGAAGTCCTTCCTCGCGCTGGCCATTGAGGCCGCGCGTGGGCTGTCGGGCGCGGATCTGACCCGCCCGCTGATAATCCTGGCGACCGCCGACGAGGAGTCCGCGATGCACGGTGCCCGCGCGCTGGCGAACGCTGGTCGGCCACTGGGGCGCTATGCGGTGATCGGCGAGCCGACCGGACTCAAACCCGTGCGCCTGCACAAAGGCGTGATGGGTGAGTCGATTCGTCTGGTCGGGCGCAGCGGTCACGCCAGCGATCCGAGCCTGGGCAACAACGCCCTGGAGGGCATGCACGAGGCGATCTCGGCGATCCTGGCCTGGCGCGAGGAGCTGAAGCAAGCCCACCATCACCCAGCCTTCGATATCCCCTACCCGACCCTCAACCTGGGTCACATCCACGGCGGCGACAATCCCAACCGGATCTGCGGCGACTGCGAGCTGCATCTGGACTTGCGCCCGCTTCCGGGTCTGGCCGCCGAAGACCTGCGCGGGGAGCTGGCGCGCCGGGTCGCGGAGGTCGGCGAGCGGCGTGGTCTCGCCTGGTCGGTCGAGCCGCTGTTTATGGCCATTCCGCCCGCCGAGACACCAGCCGACTCGGCCATCGTGCGTGCCAGCGAGAAACTGACCGGGCATGCCGCCGGGGCGGTCAACTTTGGCACTGAGGCGCCGTTCTTTAACCAGCTCGGGATGGAGACGCTGGTGCTCGGCCCCGGCGACATCGCCCAAGCGCATCAACCCGACGAGTATTTGCTGCTCGAGCGGATCGCGCCGACCCTGAGTATCTTAAAATCGCTCATTCGGCAATTTTGTATGAGCCAACCCGTTTCAGGCAGCTAATACACTTATCAGGAGACAGGCCATGCGCTGGAAGACCGGCAGACGCAGCGAAAATATCGAGGACCGTCGCGGGAGTGGTTTCGGTGGTCTGTCCCGTAGCTCCGGGCGCACCTATGGGGTCGGGCGCAGGGTGAGCGTCGGCGGCGGGCTTGGCACCATCGTCGTCGTTGTGGTGTTGCTTTTTCTCGGCGTCGATCCAACGGTGCTGCTCTCGCAGCTCGACCAAACACCGATGGAGCAGCCCGCTCAGCGCCAAACCCCAGCGAACCAGGACGCGCTGGCCGACTTCGTGTCCGTTGTGCTGGCCGACACGGAGGATACCTGGACCACTATCTTCAGCGAGCAGGGCAAGCGTTATAGTGATCCCCGACTGGTGTTGTTCAGCGGCATGACCCGCTCGGCCTGCGGACTGGGACAGGCCGCCATGGGGCCATTTTATTGCCCAGCTGATCAGAAGGTTTATATCGATCTGGTCTTCTACGACGAGCTACGCAACGCGTTCGGCGCGCCGGGCGATTTTGCCCAGGCATACGTCATCGCCCACGAGGTCGGACATCACGTTCAGAATCTGCTCGGCATCTCCGACCAGGTCCAAGCGCTGCGCAGCAGGTCCACTAAGGTCGAGGCGAACGCGCTCTCGGTCCGGCTCGAACTCCAGGCCGACTGCTTCGCGGGCCTTTGGGCCAACCGCGCCGACAAGGCACGCGATATTCTGGAGCAAGGCGATGTCGAGGAGGCGCTCAATGCCGCCTCGGCCATCGGCGACGACCGCCTCCAACGCCAGAGCCGCGGCACCGTAACCCCCGACAGCTTCACCCACGGCAGTTCCGCGCAGCGTGTGCGTTGGTTCAAGCGCGGACTCGAGTCCGGTCAGCTCTCGGCCTGCGACACCTTCTCGTCGAACAAGCTGTAAGGCTCCACGTCCGTCGGTCCTAAACCAGCGGCGGAGCACTTCGGGCAGCGGCGCGGCGAGGCCAAGTCTCGGCACACTTGATCAAAATCCGCACTCAAGGCACTGTCGGCTGATCCGACGTTGCTCGCTGGAGACGCTCAAGCAGGTCGAAGCCGATAGCGCCACTCGAACGAATGCCCTGCTCGGTCTGAAAGGCCCGAATGGCATCTCGGGTGCGTGGGCCGATGAGGCCATCGAGCGGGCCTGAATCGAAACCGAGCGTACCGAGATTGCGCTGGACTAGCAGCACCAGCGCATTCGTCAGCACCGGCGCATCAAGCAGGCGCGGCTCGCCAGTGGCGGTGTCACGGACGCAGCGCTGCAAGACGAGGCGCGTGTCAGGATCGTCTGGGCTGGTGAAAATAAAGGGTGTCTGTGGATCACAGACGGCGCTCGGAGTCGCACGCGTTTCGACGACGCCCGTCGCGGCAGGCTCAGGGGGCGGCTCGAGCGTTTCGATCGACTCCGCGCTGACCACCTCCGGCTCCAGGACCAGCTCGGGTAGCGATTCGGTTTCCGCGCTCGGCGCAACATCGCGCGCCAAATGATCGGTCATCGCGATCTCGACATCCGGGCGCGTTTGCGGCTGCAGAACTTCCGGCGCTCCAGCGAGCACCGCCACCAGGAGCAGAGCGCTAATCGTCAGCCAGAGCGCACCGGCCACCGGCCATTGACGCAGCCTCTGCTCAGCGTCGGATGTCGGCGTGGCGAAGAGCATGTCGAAGCGCGTGGTCAGGTAGGCAGCAGTGCGCCTGTAGAGTCCCGCTCCGGCCCGCAGAATGATGCGTCCATACCCTGCCAGAATCAGTAGAGTGCGGTTGACGACGCCCAGCAGATCGCCCGGCGGGATACGGTCGATCAGGGGGTCGGCCAGAGCAGGGCGGCGCCGCGCCACAGCCATGACGGCAACCGCGATGCCGATACCGGCGCCGACGGTTGCGGCATTGGTCGGCCAGGCCGCCGGTCTGCCGAGCACGAAAGGAAACAGCACCACCAGAGTGATCAGGACCGCCCAGGCCGCGCCGGGCCACGTGTAGCCGGTCTCGGGATGCGGCTCGGTGCGCGCGCTCACCCAGAGAAAGCGCGCCATCAGCAGCGTGGTCGCCACCGTCGAGACCGCCACCGCCATGGACAACGCGCCCCAGTCGGCCTCGGCCATCAGTGGTTTGATGCCGTACTTGGCCACCGCCCCGCTGGTCAGGGGCGCACCCGCCAGCGCCAGGGCCAGCAAGACCAACCCGGCGAGCACCAGGGGTTGTGGCAGCGCGGCGTACTTGCGCAGCCCGACGCCGAGAAAGAGCCCGCCCTTGGCCAATGCGTGATGGGCGGCATAGAGGGTGATGGCCACGATCCCGACCGGCGCCAGCGTCGGCTCGGTCAGAATCAGCCCCAGCAGCACGATCAGCAGCCCCATCTTGCTGATACTCGAATAGGCCAGCACGACCTTGGGGTCAGACTGCATCATGCCAATCGGCAGGGCGAAGAACAGCGTCAGCAGTCCGGCGCCGGTCAGCCAGGCGCCCCAGTCAGCCAGAGCAACCACGCCCAGCGGCAAAAAGCGCAGCCAGCCCAGGATGGCGACTTTGATCATCGTGCCGCTGAGCACGGCGCTGGCCGCAATAGGCGCGGCCGGGTGCGCCAGCGGCAACCACAGATGCAGCGGGACCATCCCTGCTTTGATACCAAGCCCCAGAATCAGGAGCGCGATGGTCAGGTTGTCGAGACCGACCAGTTGCTCAGGCTCCGGCAGGATGGTGCCGGTGTGGCTCGCCACCAGCACCAGGGCCGCGAACAGCGTCACCTCCCCCAGCAGCGCCATCACCAGATAGACCTTGCCAGCGCGCAGCGCCATGGTCTTGCCGTCGTGGATGACCAGACCATAGGACGACAGCCCCATGATGGCGAATCCGGCATAGAAACTGAGCAGATCCTGTCCGACGATAAGCCACAGATTGCCGGCCATCGCCAGCAGGAAGAAGAAGCCGAAGCGCCCTGCGTACCTCTTGCCTCGGAAGCTGAAGGCGGCGTAGATGCCCGCCGCCAGCCAGAGGATGGAGGTAAAGATCAGATAGATCCGGCTGATCTGGTCGAGTCCCAGCGTGGTGCCGAGAAACAGCCAGGGCAGCTCCAGACGCGTGCCGAGCGGCACCAGCAGCGCGGCGGCCAGTGCGGGCAGAGCGCCGATCGCCGGCAGCCACCAGAGACGCGCCCGCAGCACCAGCGGCGCGAGCAGCAGCGGCCAGACCCAAGCGAGGATCAGCAGCCAATCGTTCACAGCCCATACTCGCGCTGCGCGATCAGTCTCGCCCATTCAAGCGGGCTGAAGGGCGCCGCGGCGAAGAGTCCGGCGACGAGACAGAGGGCTGCGGTGATCAGCGGCGGCCAGAACAGCGCGCCCATGGTCTCGAAACGCCCTGGATAGTGATGCTCCTTCGGCCAGGTCTCAGGCGGTGGGCGGAACCAGGCGCGGTAGAGAATGGGCAGAAAGTAAGCGGCATTGAGCAGGCTGCTCGCGGCCAGGATCAACAGCACCCAATGCGCATCGGCCGCGACCGCGCCCAGTCCCAAATACCATTTGCTCACAAAACCGGCGATCGGCGGGATACCGATCATCCCGAGCGCGCCGATACTAAATGCCAGCGTGGTCCAGGGCATGCGCCGCCCGACCCCGTCCATCTCACTGACCTTGTAGACGCCCAACGTCTCGGCGTAATTGCCGGCGCAGAAAAACAGCGTGATCTTCATGATGCCCTGATGCACCAGATGGACCACACCGCCGATGGTGGCGATGGGACCGAGAATGGAAGCACCCAGCGCGATGTAGGAGACTTGACTCACGGTCGAATAGGCGAGCCGCTTTTTCAGCCCGTCCTGTGTCAGCGCCATGATCGAGCCATAGAGGATGGTGATCGAAGCGATGATGCCGAGCGGGGTCAGCAGCCCGAGCGCGTCCGCGAAACCGACGCCATAGACATCGTAGACGACCCGGACGATACCAAAAGCACCCGCCTTGACCACCGCCACCGCGTGCAGCAGTGCGCTGACCGGGGCCGGCGCAACCATCGACTGCGGCAGCCAGCCGTGAAAGGGAAACAACGCCGCCTTCACACCCAGCCCGGCCAGCAGGAGGAAGAAGATGGCGACCAACTGGCCCCAGACCTCCGGCTGCAAACCCGACAGAAAACCGCCCTGCACGAAATCAGCCGGCCCGCTCAGCACCTGCAGCCAAATCGCGCCGACCAGCAGCAGTGCGCCGCCGCCCATAGTGTAGGCCAGATAGATCTTGGCCCCTCGGGTGGCCTCGGGCGTGCCCCGGTGGGCCACCAGCGGATAGGTCGCGAGCGTCAGGATCTCGTAGAAGATGACGAAGGTCAGCAGGTTGCCGGCCAGGGCGACCCCGATCGTGGCCGAGACGCAGAGACTGAAGAACCCGAAGAAGCGGCTGCGGTTCGGTGAGCGCTCCAGATAGCCAATGGCGTAGATGGTCGTCACCAGCCAGAGGACCGTCGAGAGTGTCACGAAGAGCACCGAGAGCGCGTCGGCGTTCAGCACCAGATCCAGCCCCGGCGCCAGCGTCAGACGGGTCTCGTAGACATGACCGTTGAAGACACCCCAGATCATCACGCCGACCAGCAGCAGCTTGACGATGGCGCCCGTCATGTTGAGCACCCCGCGCAGCACATGACTTTCTTCCTTCAACACGAAGATGAAGGCGCCGGGCAGGAGCGAACTGAGCACGATGGCGGCCGGCAGCAGGTGGTCGAGATTCATGGCCCGCCCTCCAAACCCAGCAAGCGCCAGAGCGGGCTGGCCACCAATCCAAGTACGGCCACGGATGTCAGCGCCAGCAGCAGCGCCGGCACCTCGGTGCGCGCCTGAGTGACGAACACGCGCGGCGTCGGCTCCAGGTTGAAGGCGCGCCCGAGCACCCGGAACACATAGGCCGCCGCCAGCAACGTCCCCGCCATGATGACCGGGATCCACCACCACTGACCGGTCGCGACCGCGCTGCTCAACAAGAACCACTTGCCGATGAAGCTGCCGCTCGGCGGCAGTCCGATCAGCGCCGTCCCGGCCAGTGCGATGGTGAACGTGGTCGCCGGCAGGTGTTGCGCGGTCCCGCCAAGATCAGCGATCCGGTCGTGCCCGGCGCTCTGCTGTACCAGTCCGGCGGCGAGGAATAGAC
Source organism: Thiorhodococcus sp. (assembly GCA_029257385.1). Classification (GTDB taxonomy): domain Bacteria; phylum Pseudomonadota; class Gammaproteobacteria; order Chromatiales; family Chromatiaceae; genus Thiorhodococcus. The sequence goes on along the minus strand of JARIBS010000006.1, from coordinate 2,207 downwards.
CGGCCTTGGCGAACCCATGGGTCAGGGCCATCAGCACCAGGGCCGCCATCAGATCATCGCGCGGCGTGCCCTCGGGTGTGGCCTGAAGCAGCGGAAAGAACAGACAGAGATAGCCGATTTGGGCCACGGTCGAATAGGCCGCCAGCAGCTTGAGCCGCTCGGCCCGCAACGCACGCCACGAACCCCAGAGCACCGCCAGCGCACCCAGGATGCCCAGCAAATCGGACGCGACTGGCGTGACGACCGGCGCAAAGACATCGAGCCAGAGCCGCAGGATCAGATAAAAAGCCGCCTTGACCACTAAGGCCGAGAGCACCGCGCTGACCGGGGCCGGGGCGTTGGCATGCGCGGGCGGCAACCAGAAGTGCAGCGGAAAGATTGCCGCCTTCAGGGCCAGACCACCGACCATCAGCACGAGCGCCGACCCGGACACCGGACCGGGCTGCATGGCCTCGGCCAGCAATGTCATGTCCAGCGTGCCATAGGCCGTGTAGAGCAGCGCCACACCCAGCAGATAGCTTATGGAGCCGAGCAGACCGACCAGCAGATAACGCAGATTGGCGGCGACCGCCGCGCGCGTGCCGGTCAGCGCACCGAGGGCGGCAGCGGTGAGTCCGACCAGTTCGAGCGTGACGTAGAGATTGAATAGATCCGCAGCCAGCAACAACCCGTTCAAGGCCGCCCAGAGCAGCAGCCAGAGCGGCCAGAAGTGTCTGGATTGGTCGTCGTTGCGGAAATAGCCCGTGGCAGAGATGCTGATGGCGAGCCCGACCAGGGCCGTCATCGCCAGCAGCGCCGCTGAGAGTCCGTCGGCTTGCAGCGCCAAACCCAGCGGCGCGCCCCAACCGCCGAGATCCGAGCGCAGTAGCGCCGCTTGCCAAACCTCGAGCGTGACGCGCAGTGCGATCACGGCCGTCGCACAGGCCGCGAACAGACCAAGCCCACGAACACGCGACGGCAGCGCGGTGACCGCCAGCGCGCCGATCAAGGGGACGATGACCGCCAGCGCGAGCCAGTCAATCACGCCCATCGTCTTCCAGTCTGCGGCCCATGGCCAGGGCCAGCGCGGTGGCGCTCACGGCGACAACGATCCCCGTCAGCACCAGCGCATGCGGCACCGGATCGGGCGGCTGATCACCGCGCTCGGCGATGGCGATCAGCAGATGAAAGACCCCGCCGCCCATGATGTTCAGTGCGATCAGTTTACGCAGCAGTGGCTCATGGACCAGAAAGGACCAGAGACCCAGTGCGAAAAGGATCATCCCCGCGCCACCATAGAGAAACTGTGCTGTCATGGTCGCCGCTTTTCTCCTAACGCCGATCCGGGTCGGCCGCCGACATAGGCCGCCGCCAGGGTCGCACCAATCGCCATGGTGGCCGCTGTCTCAATGAGCAGGATGAGCCACTTGGCCCAAGCGCTCGGGTAGGTTAAAAACCCCAGCCCCGCCGCCATGGTTGCAAGCCCAACGCCGACGAAGGCGGCGACACCGCAGACCGCGAGCCAGCGCTGCGCGGCAACCGACGGCAGTCCCGCCGTGGCGTCCCCGGAGAGCCTCAGCACGACCCCAGCGGCGCCCAGCAGCGCCCCGGCCTGAAAGGCGCCGCCAGGGGCATGCCCGCCAACCCAGAGCAGATAGCCCCCGGTCAGAATCAGCAGCGGCACCACCCAACCGACCATGCCCCACAGCACCGCTCCGGCGGGCTGGAAGCCCGGCGTCGCCGTGCTCAGTGACCAGATGCCGAGCAGCGCCGCAAGCAGCACCGCCAGTTCGAGCAGGGTGTCATAGGCGCGGTAATTGAGCAGCACCGCCGTGACCGGATTGCTGACACCCGTGGCCGCCAGATTGGCCATGGCCGACTCAGCCAGACGCGCGCCAGGCGCGAGCGCGAGGGCCTCGTGAAAGACCCAGAGCAGCACCCCCGCAAACAGCGCCGTCAGGAGGGCGATGAGCAGACTCGCGGCGCGCGTCACGGGCGCTTTCCATGCGTGGGTGTTTCATCAGGCGGGGCGGCTCGACCACGGGCCGCCCGGCGCGCGGCGGCGAGCATCAGCGCGCCGCCCAGACCAGCGCCGATCGCGGCCTCCGCCAACGCCACGTCGGGCGCCCCGAGCCGCGCCCAGACCAGCGCCAGCCAGAGCCCGAAGGCGATAAAGAGCATCACGGCACGGCGCGGCTCCGCACTCGTGAGCGCAGCGATGGCCAGAC
>JARIBS010000004.1 GCA_029257385.1 Thiorhodococcus sp. | reverse complement strand
GCTCAAACAACCCATCTCCGATGAGAGAAAAGAACTCATCGATCGTCTTCTTCTGGAGCGGATAGCGCTCGCCGGTATTGCGCGTGCAATCCCGGTTTCAGAATCTTGGCTTCAAGCCTATGTTAATCAGAAGGTAGTGCCCTTTTCTGCATGACGGCGCGACAATTTAAATCTATCTAATCAATGCTTTAAGCCAGAAGTCATCATATAGATCGGGGCACTACCCACGTAAGGCGCAATAGCATAGCCTATTGCGCCCTACGGACTGATACGGGAGTCTTGCCTTTTTGAGACCTTCAAAGCAAAACGCGCTCAATCCCCCCAGCTTGCATCTTGTCGATAAAGCGCGCGCGCCAATCCTCGCCGAGCATCTGATTGGCCAGCTCGACGATGATGTAATCGGTCTTGAGGCCGGTATCGTCCTGGTATTTCCCAAGCCCCTGCTGACAGGCTGGACAGGAGGTGAGCAGCTTGACCTCACCGTGCGCGACCTGCGTGTTGCCCGTTAGGGACTGGATACCAGCGGTCAGCTCCTCCTGCTTGCGAAAGCGAACTTGATTGGCGATATCCGGCCTTGCGGTGCCCAAGGTGCCGGCCTCTCCACAGCAGCGATCCGACAGTGTCACCGGTTGACCGATGAGCGCGCTGGCGACCTTGATCGGCGCATAGGTCTTCATCGGTGTGTGACAGGGGTCGTGATAGAGATACTCGACACCCTGCACGCCCTGGAGACTGATGTCTTTTTCCATCAGCCATTCATGAATGTCGAGCAAACGACAGCCAGGGAAAATGCGCTCGAACTGGTATTTGAGCAATTGGTCCATGCAGGTGCCACAGGATACAAGCACCGTTTTGATATCCAGATAATTCAGGGTATTGGCGACCCGATGGAAGAGCACCCGGTTCTCCATCGTGATCTGTCGCCCGCGTGCTTCCAGCCCGGCCGAGGTCTGCGGATAACCGCAGCAGAGATAGCCCGGCGGCAGCACGGTCTGGGCGCCCTGCTCCCAGAGCATGGCCAGCGTGGCCAACCCGATGTCCGAATAGAGCCGCTCGGAACCGCAGCCGGGGAAATAGAACACGGCATCAGTGTCGTCGCCAGGCGCGTTTGGATCGCGCAGGATCGGCACCTGAGTACGGTCTTCGAGATCGAGCAGATCGCGGAAGATGCGCTTGGGCAGATCGACCCGAACCGGGCGGCTCACCAGGTCGATGACTTGGCCGACTAGCTCTGGCTGGCCGGTCGTTGAGCCGGGACTGGCCTTACGGCGTTGAGTCAGACGCAGAAACGTGGCCACGCGATGGGCCAGGTTCAGCGCCGCGAAGCCCCATTCGGCAAGCCCCTTGCGTAATAGAAAGATCGCGCGTGGGTCAGTCACGTTGAGAAACTGCATGGCTGCCCAAGCGCCGGGGCTAAAGTGCTTTTGACCACGTTCGACCAGGATGCGGCGCATGCGCACGGTCACTTCGCCGAAGTCGATGTCGACCGGGCACGGCGCGAGACACTTGTGACAGATGGTGCAGTGATCGGCCACATCGTTCATCTCGGCGAAATGGCGCAGCGAGAGGCCGCGCCGGGTCTGCTCCTCGTAGAGGAACGCCTCAATGATCAGCCCGGTCCCGAGGATCTTGTTGCGCGGCGAATAGCTGAGATTGGCGCGTGGGACATGGGTCATGCATTTGGGCTTGCACTTGCCGCAGCGCAGACAGTGTTTAACATCGTTATTGAGTGCGCCGAGTTCGGTCTCCTCCAGGATGATGGCCTCCTGCTGCACCAGTCGCAGCGAGGGCGTATAGGCTCCATCCAGACCGGAGCCGGGCATCAACTTGCCGCGATTGAACAGCGCCTGCGGATCGACGCGCTGCTTGTAGGCGACGAAGGCGTCGAGCTTTTCGCGCTCAAGGAACCGCAGCTTGGTGATGCCGATTCCGTGCTCGCCCGAGATGACCCCACCCAGCCCGGTCGCCAGCGCCATGATGCGCGAGACCAGCCGGTCGGCCTCTTGGAGCATGGCATAGTCGGACGAATGCACCGGAATGTTGCTGTGCACATTGCCATCACCGGCGTGCATGTGCAGAGCGACGAACAGGCGCGAGTCGCGGATCTGGCGATGGATCTCGCTCAGGCGCTCGCGCACGCGGGCGTAGTCCTGACCGGAGAAGATTTCATCGAGCCGCTCGGCGACCTCCGCCCGGGCAGCCTGGCGCAGATCGCGGCGCAGCATCATGGAAGCGAGCGTATCGCCCGTGCGCATCAGGGCCTGCTCGGCGTCCCCAAGCAGATCGAGGTTGTCGGCGGCGGGCTGATCGAGACGCTCCAGAATGGCCTGCCAGCGGTGGCGAGCATGGGTGATGGACTCGCGCGCCAGATCGCGTTTGGCCTCAAGGATGGCGATGGCCTCATCGGAGGCCTCGTAGTCGCCCGCCATGCGCACCTCCGGCATGCTTGAGGCCAGATACTCCAGCACCGCCGCCATGATGGCGTCCTTGTTGCGGATCGACTGCTCGATGTTGATGCGCTCGATGCCCCGGCTGTAGTCGGCGAGCCGCTCAAGCGGGATGACGACGTCCTCGTTGATCTTAAAAGCGTTGGTGTGGCGCGAGATGGCAGCAGTGCGGGCGCGGTCGAGCCAGAACCGCTTGCGCGCCTCGGGGCTAATAGCGATAAAGCCCTCGCCTTCGCGCGCCTGAGCGAGGCGCACGACTTGCTCGACGACGGCCGTCACAGCCATCTCGTCGTCGCTGACCAGATCCGCGATCAGGACCATCTTGGGCAGCTCGTGGCGCGCGGCCTTGGTGGAATAGTCCACGGCGCGGACATAGCGCTCGTCGAGGTGCTCCAGGCCCGCCAACTGCACGGCGGGCTGGGAGTCGATGTAGTCTTTGATCTCGACAATCGCCGGGACGGCCAGATCCAGATCGGTTCCGAAGAACTCCAGACAGACGGTGCGCACCTGCTCCGGCATCCGATGCAGAATAAAGCGCGCCGAGGTGATGATGCCGTCGCAGCCCTCTTTCTGCACGCCCGGCAGACCGGACAAAAACTTGTCGGTCACGTCTTTGCCGAGACCGACCTTGCGGAAGGACTGACCCGGCATTTCGAGGATCTCAGGCTCGCCGTGCGGGGTCTTGCCATCTGGCGCATAGCGCGAGACGCGAAACCGTACCCGCTCCTGATCGTGGATCTTGCCGAGATTGTGATCGAGCCGCTCGACTTCGAGCCAGTCGGCATCCGGCGTGACCATGCGCCAGGAGGCCAGGTTGTCGAGCGCCGTGCCCCAGAGTACGGCCTTCTTGCCGCCCGCGTTCATGGCGATATTGCCGCCGATGCAGGAGGCGTCCTGCGAGGTGGGATCGACCGCGAAGGCCAGACCGTTGGCATCGGCCAGATCGGAGACGCGCCGGGTGACCACGCCTGCGCCGCAGTGCGCGGTTGCGACCAGCCCTTCCACGCCTGGGAGCGCGATACGCTCGACGCCCGAGAGGGTTTCGAGCTTCTCGGTGTTGATCACCGCTGTGAGCGGATGCAGCGGTACGCCCGAGCCAGTGTAGCCGGTGCCGCCACCGCGCGGGATCAGGGTCAGGCCGCAATCGATGCAGGCGCGCACGATGGGTGCGATCTCGGCCTCGGTGTCGGGGGAGATGACGACGAAGGGCAGCTCAACGCGCCAGTCGGTCGCGTCGGTGGCGTGCGAGACGCGCGCCAGGCCGCCGAAGTCCAGATTGTCTTTGCGGGTGATGCCAGTGAGCGCCTTGCGCAAACGCTCGCGCTGCTCGCGCTCGGCCTCGAACCAGTCGCCGAACCGCCGCACGGCCGCGCGCGCGGCCAACAACAGCGCGGCGGCATGACGATTATCGTTGAGACGATGCTCGAACTGATCGAGCCGACGCGCGAGTGCCTGAAGAAACGGTTTGCGCCGCCCCAGATTCTCCATCAGATCGTCTTGGAGGTAGGGATTGCGGGTCACCACCCACATATCGCCCAGCACCTCGAAGAGCATGCGCGCGGAGCGCCCGGTACGGCGGCTGCCGCGCAGCTCCTCGATTAGCTCCCACACTGGCTCGCCAAGGAACCGAATGACGATCTCTCGATCGGAGAAGGAGGTGTAGTTGTACGGGATCTCGCGGATACGTTGTTGGCTGTCTGACATCATTGAATCATCTGATCGCGGGGGATTGATTGCGTTGCACAAAATGGTACTGTAAAGCGCAGCTCTAAAGGGCCTCGTATTGTACGGGTTGGGCTTTCCATCTATGTTGGCATCAGGGTGTCGCGACGTCGCCGCCAGGCCGAATGTCCGAATCGGAGTAAACCAGATGGGCCTACCAAACCCCCAACCGCACTTCTCGGCCAATGACTATCTCGCCTGGGAACGCGAGCAAACGGAGAAATCCGAGTATTTCCGTGGCGAGGTCTTCGCGATGGGCGGCGCGTCGCGGCGCCATGTCACGGCGACCCTGAACCTCGCGGCTGACTTGATGGACGCGCTCGATGGAACTCCTTGTCGCGTCTACATGGCCGACATGAAGCTTAGGGTGCAAGAGGGCGAAGCCTACTTTTATCCCGACGTGCTCGTCACTTGTGATGCCGCCGACCATCGCGCCGATCAGTGCATGAGCGCCCCGACCCTGATCGTGGAAGTGCTCTCGCCCTCGACAGCGGCTTTTGATCGCGGCGAGAAGTTCGCCACCTACCGGCGCATCCCAGCGCTGCAGGAATTCGTCCTCGTCGATCCCGAGCGACGCAGCATCGAGTGTTATCGACGCACTGACAATGATCTCTGGCAGCTCCGGGACATTGTCCCGGAAACACCGTTGACGCTCGAGAGCTTGCAGGTCGAAATCCCCTGGGAGCGAATCTTCCGTAATCTTGATTGACATTCATTTGATACAGATCAAACGTTTAGCGAGCCAGTCCAGTTAGCTTCGAGCGAATGCCCTCCCCAACTACCCAACATCGCATCCTTAGTGATCGCGTCACGACCTTCGGTCAAGATTTGCTCAGACGTTATGGTCAGCGGGTGCATAAGCTCGCGCTCAACGCCGGCTTTACCTGCCCCAATCGCGACGGCTCCAAGGGACACGGCGGTTGCAGCTTTTGCAACAACGTCTCGTTCGGTCCCAATGCCGAGCGCTCGCCCGAGATCGACCCGCAGCTTGAGGCCGGGCGCGGCGTGCTCGCCAAGCGCACCGGGGCGCGTCGTTTCATGGCCTATTTCCAGACCTACACCAACACCTACGACGAGGTGAGCGTGCTCAAGGCGCGTTACGACAGCGCGCTCTTGCATCCCGACGTGGTCGGACTCTCGGTCGGGACACGTCCGGATTGCGTACCGGAAGCGGTGCTCGACCTGCTGGCCAGTTATCGGGCGCGCGGCAAAGAAGTCTGGCTTGAGCTGGGACTGCAATCGGCTGATGACGCCACCCTGGCCCGAGTCAATCGCGGCCATGGTTTCGCCGAATACCGCACAGCCGTCAACGCGGCCCATCGACGCGGCATCAAGGTCTGTACGCATTTCATCATCGGACTGCCGGGCGAGGGTCGCGATGCCGCGCTCCAGACCCTTGATCGGGTGCTTGAGCTTGGCGTGGAAGGACTCAAGCTCCACCCGCTGCATGTCGTGCGCCACACCCGCCTGGCTGTGGAATGGCGGCGCGGCGAGTACCATCCGATGACTATGGACGACTATGTCCAGATCTGCGCCGATCTGGTCGAGCGCACTCCGCCCGAGGTGATCTACCACCGCCTCACCGGCACCGCATCCAAAGACATTTTGCTGGCGCCAGAGTGGTGCAGTCGCAAATGGGCCGTTCTCAACGCCATCGAAGCGGAGCTGTTTCGCCGGGGAACCCGTCAGGGCGACCGTGCCGGACGCGCCGCGCATCATTCACTCATCAACACCGCCTGACCCGCAGGAGACCTCGATACCATGGAGCTCGTCTGTCCCGCCGGCAATCTGCCGATGCTCAAGGCTGCCGTCGACAACGGCGCCAATGCCGTCTATATCGGCTTTCGCGATGACACCAACGCCCGTCACTTCGCCGGACTGAACTTCAACGACAAACAGATCCGCGAAGGCGTCAAATACGCCCATGATCGGCGGGTGAAGGTGTTTGTTGCGATCAATACCTACGCCCAACCCAGCGGCTGGGAGCGCTGGACCGCCGCCGTCGATCGTGCCGCCGATCTGGGCGTGAACGCCATCATCCTCGCGGATATGGGTGTGCTCGACTATGCCGCCAAGCGCCACCCGGATGTCGATCTGCATCTGTCGGTGCAAGGCTCGGCCACTAATGCCTCGGCCATCGCCTTCATGCAGCGTTACTTCGACATCAAGCGTGTTGTGGTACCACGGGTGCTGTCGCTGGCGCAGGTCGCGCATCTGATCGAGGAATCGACGGTGCCGGTGGAGATCTTCGGCTTCGGCAGTCTCTGTGTGATGGTCGAGGGGCGCTGTCTGCTCTCGTCTTATGCCAGCGGTCAGTCGCCCAACACCTTCGGCGCCTGCTCACCGGCTGCGCATGTGGAATGGCGCGATACCCCGCAGGGTCAGGAGACGCGACTCGGCGGCATCCTGATCGAGCGCCGCTCGCACTCCGAGGCGGCCGGCTACCCGACGCTCTGCAAGGGTCGCTATCAGGTCTCGGGCGAGCTGCGTCACGCCATCGAGGAGCCGACCAGCCTCAACACGCTCGATATCCTGCCGGACATCATGGCCGCTGGGGTGAGTGCCATCAAGATCGAGGGGCGCCAGCGCAGTGCGCGTTATGTCTCCCAGATCACTAAGGTCTGGCGTGAGGCCATCGACAGTTGCGAGCGCAACCCCAAGGCGTTTCGGCCCAAGGAGCGCTGGCATCAGATTCTCGCCCAAGTCTCCGAGGGGGCGCAGACGACCATCGGGCCTTATGAACGAACCTGGCACTGAGTTTTACCGTGCTCGGCCACTGAAATGATGATGGGTTTCACGGCCATGGACGCATGGAGCAGTCCTGGCCATCCCGAGCAGGCCGCTCTACCCATCCTACGTTGGCCTGCTGATCCGAACTGCTAACTTCTTGCCTCGATGCCATGTCACCCGCAAACACCGCAACTCCAAACGACACACCCCACCGCCCCCGGCTCACGCTCGGCCCCATGCTGTATCTCTGGCCGCGCGAGCAGGTGCTCGACTTCTATGCCGAGATGATCGAATCCCCCGTGGATGTCATTTATCTGGGCGAGAGCATTTGCTCCAAGCGCCGCCAACTGCGTCCCGAGGATTATTGGGAAATCGCCGAGCGTGTGGCCGAGTCTGGCAAACAGGCGGTCATCTCCACGCTGGCTCTGATTGAGTCCGCCGGCGAACTCAAGGCGCTTGAGCGTATCTGCGCCGATGAGCGCTTTCTGATCGAAGCCAACGATCTGGCCGCGCTGGATTTTCTCGATGGACGCGCATTCGTCGCCGGACACTCCATCAACCTCTACAACCATCGCACCCTGGCCTTTCTCGCCGAGCGCGGACTCAAACGCTGGGTGCTGCCGGTCGAGTTGGGCCGTGAGACAGCAACCGACCTGCTCGCCGCACGCCCCGAGGGCGTGGAGTGCGAGCTGTTTGCTTTCGGTCGTCTGCCGCTGGCCTATTCGGCGCGCTGCTTCACGGCTTACAACCGCAATCTCGGCAAGGACGACTGTCAGTTCTGTTGCGGTGACTATCCCGACGGGCTGGTGATCTCGACCCAGGACGGCGACGAATTTCTGAGCCTGAACGGCATCCAGACCCAATCGGCCAGCACCCACAACATTCTGCCCGCGCTGGCCGAGGTGAGCGCCATGGGCGTCGATCTGCTACGCATCAGCCCACAGTCCGAGCATAGCGCCGATATCGTCAGAGTCTTTGCCGACTGTCTGACCGGCGACCTAGACCCAATCGAAGGCACCGCCAGGCTGCGCGATTGGGCGCCCTCGGAGCTATGCGATGGGTACTGGACCGGAGAATCAGGCTATAAGGCGGGTCTGCCGGGGCAGCGCGCCCTCTAAAGCCCATTCGCAAGCCTAGATCATCACTGTGCCACGGGAGTCTCGCCGGTTGCGTCGTCAGGCCATACCGGCCTGACGTTTTTCTTAAAAAGATTTACAAATCAAGGCTGTAAAGTCATATCGCATGATTGGGTCGCGGAATGCCTAGATAATGATACGATCGACCTGCTCCAAATCCGCGCGCCGGAACCCACCATCAGGGCCGGTGCATCATCACGCGAGTATTGCGAGGACAACATCTGATGAGACGCACACCATCCGCACTTGCGTTAGCCGCGCTGACTCTGGCCGCAACCACGGCATCGATGCTGACCACCAGCATCGCTAACGCCGCCGATCCCATCGTCATCAAATTCTCCCACGTGGTCGCCGAGAACACCCCCAAGGGATTGATGGCGAACAAGTTCAAGGCGCTGATCGCCGAGCGCATGGGTGACAAGGTTCTGGTCGAGGTCTACCCGAACTCACAGCTCTTCGGCGATGACAACGTGCTTGAGGCGATGCAGCTCGGCGACGTGCAACTGGCCGCGCCAGCCCTCTCGAAGTTCAGCCGTTATACCGACCTGATAGCGCTCTATGACCTGCCCTTCCTGTTCGAGGATCTCGATGCGGTCGACCGCTTCCAGCAGAGCGAGCAAGGCCAGGCGATGCTCGACGCGATGAAGAAGAAGGGGTTGATCGGTCTGGGCTATCTCCACAACGGTATGAAACAGCTCAGCTCCAGCCAGCCGCTGCGCGTTCCAGAGGATGCCAGGGGGCTGAAATTCCGCATCATGGCCTCGCCGGTGCTTGAGGCACAGTTCAAGGCGCTCGACGCGGCACCGTTAAAAAAGCCCTTCTCCGAGGTTTTCACCCTGTTGCAGACCAGGGCCATCGACGGGCAGGAAAACACTTGGTCGAACATCTATTCCAAGAAATTCCACGAGGTCCAACCCTATATCACCGAGACCAATCACGGACTGCTGGACTATATGGTCGTGAGTTCCAACGAGTTCTGGAACGGGTTGCCCGACGACGTGCGTGCCGACGTCAAGGCCGCACTCGACGAGTCCCTCGCCTACGGCAACCAGATCGCCCGCGATAAGGCTGATGAAGACCGCCAGGCGATCATCGACTCCAAGCGCTCCGAGGTCATCGAGCTGACACCCGAGCAGCGCGCGCAGTGGGTCCAGATCATGAAGCCGGTCTGGAAACAGTTCGAGAAGGAGATCGGCGCGGAGCTGATTGAGGCGGCCTACGCGACCAATCAGCAATAGCCTGATGCTGCGCGGGTTCAGGGTGGCAAGCACCACCCTGAACCGATCGACCGCGCGTTTCAGGACAGGGAGCGTCACGCCCCACTGTCAACCCTGGACACTTGACCATGCTCTTGCGCCTGATCAATCAGATCGAGGAAGCCATCATCTCGCTGCTGCTGGTGGGGATCACCCTGCTGGTGTTCTTCGAGGTCATTCTGCGCTTTGTATTCAACACCGGATTGACCTGGGGGCAGGAAGCGACCCTCTATCTGTCGGCCTGGTTCGTGCTGTTCGGCGTGTCCTATGGACTCAAAGTGGGCGCCCATATCGGGGTCGATGCCTTCGTGAAACTGTTCTCGCCGCTCGGTCAACGTCTCATCAGCACCCTGGCCATTCTGCTGTCGTTGGTCTATTGCGGCCTGTTCATCCAGGGCGCCTGGGTCTATCTCAGCAAGATGTACCGCATCGGCATCGAGCTGGAGGACATCCCGATCCAGACCTGGATCGCCCAGAGCATTTTGCTGATCGGGATGGTGATGCTGTCGATCCGTCTGCTCGGGCTTCTGTGGTCGGTGGCAACCGGTAAGACGACTGGCTTCATGCGCACCGATGAGGCCAAGGAGAGCATGAACCTGGCCGAGCAAATCAAGCGCGAGGTGGCCGGACAATGACCACGGCGACGCTGTTTTTGCTTCTGTTCGGCTGCATGCTGCTCGGCATGCCGATCGCCATCGCGCTCGGCTTCTCGAGCATCGTCACCATCCTGCTGTTTTCCAACGACTCGATCGCCTCAATCACGCTCAAGCTGTTCGAGGCGCTGTCCGGGCACTACACCCTGCTGGCGATCCCGTTCTTCATCCTGTCCTCGGCCTTTCTCTCGACCGGCGGCGTGGCCAAACGGCTGATTCGCTTCGCCACCGGCGTCGTGGGACACATCCGCGGCGGACTGGCCATGGCCTCGGTGCTGGCCTGCATGCTGTTTGCCGCCGTCTCGGGTTCGTCTCCGGCAACAGTCGCCGCGATCGGAAGCATCGTGATCGTCGGCATGGTCAAATCCGGCTACCCGAAAGCCTTCGCGGCCGGGGTCATCACCAATGCCGGAACCCTGGGCATCCTGATCCCGCCCTCGATCGTCATGCTGGTCTATGCGGCCGCGACCGAGGTCTCGGCCGCGCGGATGTTCATGGCGGGTTTCATCCCCGGCATCATGATGGGCCTGTTGCTGATGATCGCCATCTATATCGTGGCGCGGATCAAGGGGCTGCCGTCCCAGCCCTGGCCGGGCTTTCGCGAGATTCTGGGTGCCGGGTTCAGCGCCTCGGGCGGCATCCTGCTGATCGTCATCGTTTTGGGTTCGATCTACGGCGGTATTGCCAGCCCCACCGAGGCTGCGGCGGTCTCCGCCGTCTATGCCTTTCTGGTCGCGGTCATCGGCTATCGCGACATAGGACCGCTCAAGCACACACCCTGGCGCAAGCAAGGCGAGGGCATTGGCGCGCTGATGCTGAGAAACCTCTGGCAGGCGCCGCTGGCGGTTCCGCGGAGCTTCACCCATCCGGAGGTCCGCAAGGTCGTGCTCGACGGCGCCAAGGTCTCGATCATGCTGCTCTTTATCATCGCCAACGCGATGCTGTTTGCGCATGTGCTGACCACCGAGCGTATTCCGCATCAGATCGCCGAGGCGATCGTCGAATGGGGGCTTTCGCCCTGGATGTTCCTCATCGTGGTCAACATCCTCCTGCTAATCGCCGGGAACTTCATGGAACCCTCGGCGATCCTGCTGATCATGGCGCCAATCCTATTCCCGATCGCGATGCAACTGGGGATCGACCCAATTCATCTCGGTATCATTATGGTCGTGAATATGGAGATCGGCATGCTGACGCCGCCGGTGGGGCTGAATCTCTTCGTCACCGCTGGCATCACGGGCGAGAGCATGGGCTGGGTCATTAAGGCCGTGCTGCCCTGGATGCTGCTGCTGCTGGGCTTCCTGATACTTATTACCTATGTTCCGCAGATCTCGCTGTTCCTGCCGGAATACATCGACAAACTCCGTGGTTACAACTGATGATGCCGACCTACCGACACATCCTCTACGCCACCGATCTCGGTCGCTATACTCGCCCCGTCTTCCGTAACGCGGTGGCACTGGCCCAATACAGCGGCGCGCGCATCATCATGCTGCATGTCGTGGAACCGCTGGGCAATACCGGACGCGCGGTGATCGGCGCCTATCTCCCGAATATCGATGTCCACCGCATCGAGCAGGAGGCGCTCAAAGAGATCCTGGCGACCATGCGCAAGCGTCTGGGGAAATTCTGCGAGGAAGAGCTCAAAGCCGCGCCGGCAGACATCGAGTCGGATATCGTCGCGGCACTGGAGGTCGCCAGCGGACTGCCATCGGAGCAGATCATCAAGACCGCCGAGGCACGCAACGCCGATCTCATCGTGATGGGAGTCTGCAGCCATTCGTTGATGGGGCGCGCCTCGATCGGCTCAACGGCGCGCAAGGTGATGCAGCACAGCCACATCCCACTCCTGCTGGTGCCCAATGTCGTACCGCAGCGCTGAGTGCAGGCATGCCCGAGTCGCCCGCCCGCTTATGATGCCTGAGCCAGTGTCGCCGTCTCTCCAGCAGCGCTCCGGTCCCAGTAGGCACTGACCCATGGCCTGGGCCTATCTCATCGTCGCCGGCATGTTCGAGTGGGGCTGGCCGATCGGCCTGAAGCTGGGGCTGACCGACGCCGGACCGCGCTGGGGCTGGATCGCCTTCGCGGGTCTATGCATGATCGCCAGCGGCGCCCTGCTGCTGGTTGCTCAGAAGACCATCCCGATGGGAACCGCCTATGCGGTCTGGACGGGGATCGGCGCCGTCGGCGCCGTTGTTCTCGGCATTCTGCTGTTCAGCGAGCCGGCCACAATCGCGCGTTTTTTCTTCGTTGGCCTGATCATCATCGGCATTCTCGGGCTCAAGTTCGCCTCCCCGAGCTAACCGGCGCGCCCGTTCAGTCCAACTCAAGGCACTCAAGATCGCGACGCAGAAAATTGCCCGCGTCGGCAAGGCTCGAGAAGATCCGGATGGCCGCCGTCTCGGTCTGCCCCTGCGGGTGCGCCGTCGTGGCCGCCTCGCCTACCAACACGGCCCAGTCGCCGTTCGTGAAGGCATGTTCGATCATGTAATCAGCTAGCAGATGCGCCATCTCGACGGGCGGCTCCTGAAACTGTGCATGACGCACATCCACGATGCCGTCGTACGACTTGGAAAAGGCTTCGTTACGCATGGTCTCGTCCATCCAGCGCAAGATATCTTCAGTGTCGGTCGTGCCCCGAAACCGGATGACGACAAACTGTGTCGCGGGGTCGATGTTGAGCATTCTGTTCATCAGTCTTGCAATATGCCTCTAGGTGAAACGGAGCGGCCGGCACCTGCAGGATGCATGATCGGAGCGTCCTTAGAAACCGCTGATGCTGCGTGATTGTGGCTTATACAGCTTCAGCCGATCAGGTTCGAGTAGGACATGCGTTTTCTGGTAAAGCGTGCTCAAATAACATAATATCCATGATAATCATCAATCATTCCTCGCACCGTAGAGTCCACCTCCATATCGGCTCTAGCAGTCTGACCAGCCGCCACTGCGACAAGACAAGGGTATAGGCATGTCGAGACCGCCAAAAAGTGTACGCCGTTTTTCCTTAGCAATGTCGGGTTTGGTTCTCGCTGTCGGGATGCTGTTTCTGTGGGGCTTCAACTTCACGCTCGAAGCGACCAATACAATGCAGTTCTGCACCTCCTGTCATTCGATGGAAACTAATTTCGAGGAATACAAGGCGTCGCTCCATTACAAGAACGCCTCGGGTATTCAGGCCACCTGTGCCGACTGCCATGTCCCCAAGCCGTTGGGGCCGAAGCTCTTGGCCAAAGTCATTGCCGCAAAGGATGTCTTTCACGAGGTCGTGGGCACCATCGACACCCCGGAGAAGCTTGAGGCGCGCCGCTGGTATATGGCGAACCTGGTCTGGGAACGGATGGAGGCCAACGACTCGCGCGAGTGCCGCAGTTGTCACGCCTTCGAGAACATGGATCTTTCCGAGCAGGGGCGCTCGGCGCGCAGCCGCCACGCCGCCGCCGAGGACAAGGGCCAGACCTGCATCGAGTGCCATCGCGGCCTCGTGCACTACGAACCAGACCCGCCGGACGAGACCGTGGCGGTCAGCGCTGACTAAAAATCAGGATCGCAGTTTAAGCTAGGAGGCCGCTATGGACGACTATCGCGCATACGACAAGTGGATGCCGAACCCAGCCACCATCCTGCTCCTGGCCCTCGCCCTGGTGCTCCACCAGCCGGTCTGGGCCGAGGAGAAGGATCTGGAGACGGACCTCAGGCTATCGGCAGTCATCGGCGACATCGAGACCATTGCGACACTGCTCGATCAGGGCGTGTCGGTAAACGCTCCCAACCCCTTTGGCAAGACCGCGCTCATGATGGCAGTGGAAGCCGAGGATCTGCCGACGGTTTCCCTCCTCGTCAGTCGGGGCGCCGACATCAACGCCCGCACGGTTGCCGGCTGCACGGCGCTGACTTTCGCCGCTGAGGTCGGCCATATCGACATCAGCGCGCTGCTCCTGGAGCGCGGCGCCTATGTGCATGACCGCACACGCGCGGGCTGGGACGCACTCATGATCGCCTCGCGCCACGGCACCACCGACATAATCGAGCAACTACTCTTTCGCGGCTCCGACCCCAAGGCCGCCGACCGCGACGGCAGAACCGCGCTGATGCAAGCCGCCGAAAAGGGTAAACCTGCGGTCATCGAACCCTTGGTCAAAGCGGGGGCGGAACTGGAATCGCGCGACAAGAACGGCGCGAGCGCTCTGCTCATCGCCGCCGACGCCGGGCGCCTGGAGTTTGCCCGTGTCCTCATCGATCAGGGCGCCGATATCAATGCCCGCGACGCCACGGGTGCGACGGCGCTGATACTGGCAACCAGCCAGGGCCACGCAGAAATGGCCGCGCGGCTCCTCGCGCTGGGAGCCGACCCCAACGCCCAAGACGACGACGGCGTCACGGCGCTGATGGAGGCCGTCGCGACCGCCCACAACGCATTATTGATCCAGACGCTGCTTCAAGCCGGCGCGAGGACCGATCTGCGAGACGCCCAGGGACGGAGTGTCACCGATCTCGCCAATCAACGGGGCAACGATGAAGCCGTCGGCCTATTTGCCGCGTGGCCGAGGCAATGACTGATCGGCAGTACATCGATCATCAACAACTAAAACAAAAGAAAGGGAAATGGAGGGTACTACGATGCTATCGAGAACCAACATCAAACGGCTGACCCTTGCCATCGGGATAATCGGCTTGGGGCTCTCATCCACGGCTAGCGCCGAGGTGAGCGGGGCGATGCTTGCGGGTAACTGCGCGGGCTGTCACGGCTCCAGCGGGAACAGTCTAGGTCCGGCCGCGCCCTCAATCTCGGCGATGGACCCCCTGGTGTTCGTCGAGACGATGCAGGCGTTCCAAAGCGGCGAGACTTATTCGACCGTGATGGGCCGACTCGCCAAGGGCTATTCCGAGGACGAACTGGAGAAAATGGCGGCCTATTTCCATGCGCAGGAATACCGTCCAGCCGAGCAACCCTATGACAAAGCACTCGCCTCCGAGGGTGCCAAGCTCCACGACAAATACTGCGAGAAGTGTCACGCCGAGGGCGGCAAGCCGCTGGTCGACGAAGAGGACTACAACATCCTGGCCGGTCAATGGGTGCCTTACCTGCGCTACACCATGTCGGACTTCCTTGAGAACCGCCGGGAAATGGACAAGAAAATGCGCAAAAAGCTCGAGCAGATGCTAGAGGCCGAGGGTGACGCCGGTCTTGACGCACTCTACGCATTCTACGCCAGCCAACAATAAGGCGCCTGGAGGAGCAACCCGACATGACACTCAACAGACGTGATTTCATCAAGCTTTCCAGCCTCGCGACCGCAGCTGGTGTTCTCGGTTTCCCGCACCTCGCGCTGGGCGCCAGTCACAAGGTGGTGGTGGTCGGCGGTGGTGCTGGCGGCGCGACGGCGGCCAAGTACATCAAGCTGGCCGATCCCAGCATCGATGTCACCCTCGTCGAACCCAACAAGATCTACCACACCTGTTATATGAGCAACGAGGTGCTCGGCGGAGGGCGCCAGTTCGACTCACTCAAACAGGGCTATGAGGGACTCAAAAAACATGGTGTGAAGGTCGTTCACGACAGTGCGAGCGCAATCGACCCGGACAAGCGGGTCGTCAAGACCGCCGACGGGAGTGCATTCGGCTACGATCGCTGTATCGTCGCCCCTGGCATCGAGCTGCTCTACGACAAGATCGAGGGCTACAGCGAGGATGCCGCCAACAGGCTTCCGCATGCCTGGAAGGCCGGCGAGCAGACCGCCCTGTTGCGCAAACAGCTCGTCGATATGAAGGACGGTGGCACGGTGGTGGTCGCCCCCCCGGCAGCGCCCTTTCGCTGTCCACCCGGACCCTACGAGCGCGCCAGCCAGATCGCCCACTACTTGAAGGGCAATAAACCCAAGTCGAAAGTCATCATCCTCGACAGCAACTCGAGCTTCTCCAAGCAGCCCCAGTTCACCAAGGGTTGGAAGAGTCGCTATGGATTCGGTTCGGACAATGCCCTGCTCGAATGGCAGGCGGGCCCAGACGCAGGCGTCGTGAAGGTCGACAGCGCCGGGATGAAGGTCGAGACCAGCTTCGGCGACGAGGTCGCAGCCGACGTCATCAATGTCATCCCGCCACAGCGTGCCGGTAAGATCGCTCAAGTCGCCGGGCTGGCCAACGACAGCGGCTGGTGCCCGGTGAATGCCAAGACCTTCGAGTCCAGCATCCACACCGGCATTCATGTCATCGGTGACGCCAGCATCGCCGGCAGCATGCCCAAATCCGCCTACTCCGCCAACAGCCAGGCCAAGGTCGCGGCGGCGGCGGTAGTCGCCATGCTCAAGGGTGAGGAACCAGGCACGCCCTCCTACCTCAACACCTGCTACTCGCTCATCGCGCCGGACTACGGCATCTCCGTCGCGGGAGTCTATCGCCTCAGCGAGGATGGCGCGAGCATCGCCTCCGTGCCAGGTTCGGGCGGGATAACCCCGGTCGATGCGCCAGACTGGGCGCTGGAGCGCGAGGTTCAGTACGCCTATAGCTGGTACGACAATATCGTACACGACATTTTCGGATAAACACGCGATCTCTGGCCCCGCGCACGGGCCAACTTCCAAGGGACCTGCTGGTCCCTTTTTTGTGCCGCTGACCACCGTCAGCCGACAGGGTGTTGCTGTTCTAGGGACTGTTTGATCGCCGATTCTACAAATAAAATACCTGTATCCAGCCTCACGAGAACATCACCAGGCCGACGACTCACGCGCTCAGACGTCTGCGAGTCCGAATCGGCGGATCAGCCGGTAGATGTTGCGCTCGCTGACGTCGAGCACGCGCGCCACTTTGGCACGACGGCCAGATTGCTTTTGCAGTTGCAGGCGCAGGTATGCCGCCTGCAGCTCCTCTAGCGTCGGGTCGTGATCGAAGCTCACGGTGACCTTCATCCCCCCAAGACTGCCGAATGTCAGGTGCTCCGGGCTGATGATACCGGCATCGCGAGAGAGGATGATGGCGCGCTCGATCACGTTCTTGAGTTCGCGCACGTTGCCGGGCCAATCGTAGGCGATGAGTCGGCGTAGGGCTTCGGGCGAGGGACGTTTGTCGATGCGACGGGAAAAATTGTGATGCTCGACGAGGTGTTCAATCAGGTAGGGGATGTCGTCGCGCCGCTCGCGCAGCGGCGGTACTTCAAGAACGAATGTGCTCAGACGGTAGAAGAGGTCGGAGCGGAAGCTGCCGTCACCGCTCATGGACTCCAGGTTGCGGTTGGTGGCGGCAACGATGCGGGCATTGGCTTGGAGATCCCTGGTGCCACCGAGACGCCGGAAGATGCCGGTCTCCAGAACGCGCAGAAGCTTGGCCTGGATGGATGCGTCGATCTCGCCGATTTCATCCAAAAACAGGGTGCCGCCCTCGGCACCCTCAATCAAGCCGCGTTTGAGCCGGTCGGCGCCGGTGAACGCACCTTTTTCATGCCCGAACAGCTCGGACTCGAACAGCGTCTCCTGCAAGGTGCAGCAGTCCACCGGCACGAAGTTGCGGCTGGCCCGATCGCTGCTGTCATGCAGGGCGCGAGCCACCAGCTCCTTGCCTGAGCCACTCTCCCCCTGGATCAGGACGTTGACCTCCGAGGGACCAACGATGGAAATTGTCTCTTTAATGCGTTGCAACGGCTCGCTCACCCCAACCATAAAATTAGCGGTCGAGTCCCTAGCCTTGAGCCGTTGCTGACAGAAGCGATGGTCGTTGCGCAGCGCCGCATCCGCGAGCGCACGCTGCACGACCAGGGCCAGTTCATCAGGGCTGACCGGTTTGACCAGGTACTCGTAGGCCCCCGCCTTGATGGCTGATACCGCATCGCGCACCGAGCCGTAGGCCGTCAAGACCACGACCGGCTGGCCCTTGACCAACTCCGCGAGCCGATCCAATGTATCGGCGTCGGCGAGTCGCACGTCGGTGATGATCAGATGCGGCTCGTGCACTGCCAGGTAGGCATCCGCCTCGCGCCAGGATCGCACGCCCTTGGCGTTGAAGCCGAGGCCGGTCAACTGCTGTGCGATAAGTCGGTTGAGCACCTGGTCGTCTTCGATGATGAGGATCTTGCGTGACATCTGTCAGCTCTCCATGGTCAGGACATCGGCATCCGGAAAACGCACGATGAAACGGCTGCCCTGTCCGGGCGTGCTGTCGACGCCGATGCTGCCGCCGTGACTCTCGACGATCGCCTTGGTGATCGCCAGCCCTAGACCAGTGCCGCGCACGCCGTCGGCGCGGCGGCTGAAGAATGGCTCGAAGATGCTCACCAGATCCGTGGCATGGATACCGACACCGGTGTCCTCGAAGGCGACCATCAGATCCGTCCCGGCGCGCGCGCAACGCACCGTGAGGCGACCGCCCCGGGGCATGGCATGGAATGCATTCTGGGCCAGGTTCAATGCCATCATGCGCAGATCGCTGTCCGCCGCCAGCACCCGAAAGGGCGCACCCTCGACCTTCAACGCCGTCTCGATGCCCGCGCTTTGGGCCTCCCATTCGAGCAGCATCAGGGTGTCGGACAGTACGCGATCGAGTTCCACCAGCTCGGGCTGGGATGAGGGCGGCATGCTCAACTTGAGCAGCCGTTCGGTGACCTGCTCGCACTGCTCCACTTGCTGCATGACCAGATCCAGATGCTCAATCAGCGCAGCACTGGCGCAATCGGCACCAAGCGCCCGCTGGATCTGCTCGGCGGCATGCAAGGCCAGGCGCATCGAGGTCAGTGGATTGTGGATCTCATGGGCGACGCCAGCCGCCAGCCGACCCAACTCCGAGAGCCGCTGCTCGTGCGAGAAGCGGATCTGCTGGCTCAGATCGCGAATCGACTCGACCACCATGCTTCTTTCGCGACCGCCACGCACCACCTTGACCAGGGCGGCGTAGACTTCGACATCGAGTTTCTCCCCATCCGCGCGAACGTGGCGATGCACCAGCCGCAGCGGCTCGCCGGTGGCGGTGATCTCCTTCATCGGGCAGAGGGTGAGTTTGCCGGGGCACGGGCTGTCGCGCCCATGGCTGGCCGCGTAACAGAGATCGGGCACCGCTGACGCATCCTGGTAGCCGAGCTGTTGGCGATAACTGGCATTGGAAAGCACCACGCGGAAGTCTTCATCAATGACCCGCACGCCGTCGGGAATGGCATCGACCAAGGCCTGCAGATAATCCTCTTTCTCTTTCAACTCGCGGATCTTGTGGCGCAGACTCTCGGCCATGACGTTGAAGCGATCGGCCAGCAGCGAGAATTCGTCCTGCCCTGTCAGACTGATACGCGCATCTAGATCGCCGCCCGAGAGGCGCTGGCTGACATCGGATAGTCGCTCCACCGGTCGAATCACATAGCGGCGAATGAACCACCAGCCGCCAGCCAGATTGATCAGCACGATGAGCGATCCAGAACCCAGCAAAAGAAGCGTGGTGGTGCGCGCCTTGACACGAATCGGCCTTGCGTCGAAGTCGACGTAGAGCGTGGCATCGCCGACCTGCTCCGGTGTCTGCGCTGGTCGCGATGAGCCATCGGGTGCGGCGACGCGCGTGGCGTCGGAAGCGAGACCTGGAATGCGCTCCAGGATGGATTTGGAACTGCGCAGCATCGGATTGCCGGTCGCATCATCGATTAGATCGAGGCCGCTCTGCGAAGCATCGGCCAGAGGCGGCGCAATGACGGTGTCTAGGGCGCGCTCGTCGCTGGCGATGCGCACGCGGCCGGATTGGTCGGCGATCATCACGCCAAGGATGCCTTGTTCCTTAGCGAGCCCCTTCACCAGATCGCCGACGCCCGCGAGGTCGCCCTCACGCATGAGCGCCTTTAGCGAGACCTGCACCAGACGACTCACCTGATCGGCCGCAACGCCGCGCTCGTGCTCCAACTGCCCACGGTACAGGCTCACGAACAATACCAAGAAGAACAGCGAACTCACGAGCAGCCCCGCCGCCGTTCCGGCCGCGAATTTCCGATTGAGACTCTCGTTCAGCCAAAGCATCATCGATTGTCGTACCGAGTCCGGAAAAGTTCGAATGCAGCGCGGCGAAGCAGCGGAAAAGAATGCGCGAATCCCAACCACCCGACCTCAAAAAAATGCAGAGTCTTTCGCCGTTCAGGCGTCATTCGGAGGTAGCGCCGTTGCGAGGCGTCCGAGCGAGTTGAAAAGTGTGGCGCTCACTCCACCTAAATGCCTGTTGGCAATTAGGGCTTACCTTGTTAACAACTCTATTATTATTTGTAGCAACCACTTTAAAGATAGCAGATCCCGGCTGCTCCTATCCGTGCATCTACGCAGCTCGCGATCGCCGAATCGCCCTGAACGCGCCGCCTTCGCGCGCCCGCATGACAGTTTGTCAGGCGCCACTCGGCACCAGCCCACGACCAGCATGACAGATTGGCAGTCCTCCGCGCCGCCCCTCGCCAGTGCTCCCGATCTCCGCCAACCCCACCGAATCGTCGCACCGTGTACCGCGTCTCACATGAGTCCGCGCCCCACTTCCACACCCCTTATTGCCGCCCGATCGTGCCCGCCCGATGTCCGTTTGCCAGGACTATAAGGGACTGCTACTGACAGAACGTCAGGAACAGCCTCGTGAACGGTATCGGATCAAAACTCACCGAAACTACAAATGCTTTTTAAATCAGTCGCTTAATATTTTTCTGGCGTTTGGCTCGAGTATTGCATTCCCTCAAGTGGCGGTCGCTAGACGGCACGTTCGGGCCGAGCCAGGGTTCTTCTGTCTGATGATGCACGTGAGGAGGTAAGCGATGAGCACTACAGCCCTGACCTCAGCGGTTGTCATCGGCCTGCTCGCGATGCAGGGTTCGATGGTCTTGGCAGAAGATGGATATCCCATCGCCGGGACACAGCCCTCCGAGCGACCCGCTGGGGCTCCAGTGATCCGCGAAGTGCAGAAACCCGAGGGCTGGTATGCCAAGGCGCTAACTGGGATTTCCCAGCCTTACCCGCCGAGCCTCAAGTTCCTCGAAGACCAGGGTCACTGGTACACCCCGTTCAACCAGCCGGGAATGCCTGGTCGCTACGACATCCGTGGATGGTATGCCGACGATCATTGACTTCCCAAACACCATAAAGAGATTGAGGAGAATCCCCTAATGAGCTTATCCATAATGAAGTTCAAGAAAGCCGCTGTCTCCGCTATCGTCGGCCTGGCACTGGCCGGTGGCGCAACAGCGGCATACAGTATGAACGGCATGTCCGGGATGGACGGGATGGGTGGCATGTCCGGGATGGGCGGCATGTCCGGGATGGGCGGCATGTCTGGCATGGATGGCATGTCGGGAATGGGTGGCATGGGTGGCATGTCAGGGATGTCCGGCATGGGTGGTTGGGTCTGGGTTCCCTCCGGAATGGGCGGCATGTCTGGCATGAGCGGCATGTCGGGAATGGGCGGCATGGGTGGCATGTCCGGGATGGGTGGCATGTCCGGGATGGGTGGCATGAGCGGCATGTCCGGAATGGGCGGCATGTCCGGCTATTTTAAGATCACCCCTGAAGGATCCATCTACTTCTACCCCATGTCCGGAATGAGTGGCATGGGTGGCATGTCAGGTATGGGCGGCATGGGTGGTATGTCAGGTATGGGCGGCATGGGTGGTATGTCGGGAATGGGCGGCATGGGTGGTATGTCGGGAATGGGTGGCATGAGAGGCATGTCAGGTATGGGCGGCATGGGTGGTATGTCGGGAATGGGCGGCATGAGTGGCATGTCGGGAATGGGCGGTTGGGTCTGGGTTCCCTCGGGCATGAGTGGTATGTCGGGAATGGGCGGCATGGGCGGTATGTCAGGCATGGGCGGTATGGGCGGCATGTCGGGAATGGGCGGCATGGGCGGTATGTCAGGCATGGACGGCATGGGCGGTATGTCGGGAATGGGTGGCTATTGGAATCCACCGACGCTCAAGTAACCGATCGAGCGGCCATTTAGCCGGAAACTTGATCTAGCACACGGATGTGCTGTTCTGATCGGAATCGATTCCTGCCGCGACTGTCAAAGAAACAGTTAGAAGCAAGCCTTCACAACGGCCACTAAAGCACCAAGGCGAGACCAACCCCAGACTGGGATGTGGCGAGATACCTGATTAGTGCGTCAGTCGGGACAGCGAACCGACGCCACTTGGAAAGAGGGACTAAAGATCGAAATGGGTTGACGGAATCGGACCGATGGCTTGAGCCACCTACCTGAGCGGAGAGTTTTCCGATGTCTAAGGCTGGTCTATTGGCGATGCTCGTCGTGTCCCTGCTCTGTGCCCATGTGTACGCAGACACCCAAAAAGACGCGGATTTGAGCAGCCTGAAAGCGCTTCCCTATGACCAAGCTCGGTGGCATGCCTTGCACTTCAAACCCGCAAGCGAATCTGCCTCCGACGATCAATGCCTTGCCTGTCATGCCGAGATTCTAGAGACGCGTGTTCGAGCCAAGTCGCCTGCGGGCGTTAAAGCCAGCGAGGCACTCGCCTGGTACGCGACCCTCGACACCTACAGCGGTGATGAGGAGACCTTCCACCGCCGCCATTTGGTGACCGACTACGCCAAGCAGGTGATGGACCTCAAGTGCCGCACCTGTCATCTGGGCAACGACCCGCGCGAGGAGGTTGGCATGTCGCACGCCGGCGGCGACCCGACCCTGACCCAGCGCAAGCAGGTCGACCCCAACATCTGTCTGCTCTGCCATGGCCAGTTCCCCTATGAGATCATGGCCATTCCTGGCCCCTGGGTGGAATTCGGATCGGCCTTCCAGAACAACTGCCTGCTGTGTCACACGATCTTTCGCACCCACCGGCACCAGGTCAATTATCTGAAGCCAGAAGCCATCGAAAAGCTGGCAACCGAGAAGCAAGACGTCTGCTTCGGTTGCCACGGCGGGCGGTCCTGGTATGGCATCAGCTATCCCTATCCGCGTCATGCCTGGCCCGGAATGGCAGAGACCGTGCCGGAGTGGGCGAAGGGCCGACCTACCGAATCCGAGCCGCGCTTCCTTCTCGGGGTCGCTAAGCCGAAGCCGCAAGCGGCAAAGCAACCAGCCAAATCGTCCAAGCCAGACAATGAACCCCAGGGGACCAAGCCATGAGCGCGCCCATCGATCTTTCTCTGCTGGAGTCACGGCTCAACCTGAACCGGCGCAGCTTCCTGAAAGCCAGCGCAGTGGGCGCCGCAGCAATTGGGGCCGGGGGGCTGATCAAGATCGAACCGGCCCGGGCCTTCGCCTTCGCGCCCTACCCGCGCGACGATGAGTTACAAACTGTCGTCACCAGTTGCGCCCACAACTGCGGCTCGCGCCACATGCTGGTGGCACACAAGAAGGGCGACGTCATCGTACGCATCTCCACCGATGACGGGCGCTACCAGCGCGACGGGTTCTACGGCAAGGACACCGAGGAAGAGCCGCAGGTGCGTGGGTGCCTACGCGGTCGCGCCTACCGGCAGCGCCTCTACTCCCCCGAGCGCCTGCTCTACCCCATGCTGCGGGTGGGCAAGCGCGGTGAGGGCAAGTTCAAGCGGGCCAGTTGGGACGAGGCCTTGGAGTTCGTCGCCCGCGGGATGATCGACATCAAGGAGAAATACGGCTCCACGGCGCTCCTTGATCAGAGCTACGCCGGCGCCTCCTGGGGGGTGCTGCACAAGTCCGACCAGATCGAGGGTCTGCTCGGGCGCTTCCTCGGCATGTTCAGTTGCCGCACCAACTCCTGGTCCGTCCCGTCCTATCAGGCCACCACGGCCAGCTCGCGCTGGACCTTCGGCACCATCGAGGACGGCAACGAGGACGACACCTTCGCCCATGCCAAATTGATGATCATGTGGGGCTGGAACCCGGCCTACACTTTCCATGGCGGCAACACCTTCTACTACATGCGTCTGGCCAAGCAGCGCGGCTGCAAGTTCGTGCTGGTCGACCCCCAGCACACGGATTCTGCGGCGGTCTACGACGCTTGGTGGCTGCCCATCAAGCCGAACACCGACGCCGCCATGATGGCGGGCATGGCCCACTACATTTTTACCAACGACTTGCAGGATCAGCAATTCATCGACCGCTTCTGTCAGGGGATGGACGCCGCCACCATGCCCGAGTGGGCCTCCGGCAGCGTGAACGGCCAAGAGAACTTCCGCGACTACATCCTGGGCGTCTATGACGGCGAGCCGAAGACACCGGAGTGGGCAGCGGCAATCTGCGGGGTGAGCGCCGAGGACATCCGCACACTGGCGCACATGTACGCCAGCACCAAGCCCGCGGCGCTCAAGGCGTGCTGGGCGCCGGGGCGCAACGCCTATGGCGAGCAGTACAATAGAATGGCGGCGGCTCTGCAGGCCATGACCGGCAACATCGGCGTGCTTGGTGGGTCGGCCGAGGGCGTCGGCAAGGCCTGGCACGCGGAGGCCGTGGCCTATCCCTACGATCAGTACGCCAACATCTGGTTCGCCTCCATCAAGTCCGACCGCTGGGCGCACTGCGTGCTGAACTACCCCAACGTCAGGCGCGAGGAAATCGGCCTCTGGCCGCGCGAAGACCAGCTCGACGGCGTCATTCCCAACATCCGCGGGATTTTTTGGCAGGGCTCTAACTGGTTCAATCAGCTCACCAACATCAACAAAGAAATCCAGGCCATGGACAAGATGGAGCTGGTGGTGTGCATGGACTCCACCATCACCTCATCGGGTCTCTATGCCGATGTCCTGCTGCCGGTGGCGACCCACTTCGAGCGCCACGATGTCGCCCTGCCCTGGTACAAAGGGCATTACTACATCCATCGTCCCAAGGTGATCGAGCCCATGGGCGAGTCCAAGACCGACTTGCAGATCTTCACCGAGCTGGCCTACCGTATCGGCGCCAAGACTGGCATGGGCGAGCGCTTTGGCCGAACCTACAATCCCAAGGCCGATCGCAGCTACTTCGACGACCCCGCCGCGGTGGACGAGGCCTATCTGCGTGAGTGGTGGGACACCAAGGTCATGGTCAACCAGGGCGTCGAGATGTCGTGGGACGACTTCAAGAAGCATGGCGTCTACAAGTTCAAGCTGGACAAACCCCATGTCGCCTTTCGCGATCAGATCGAGCTGGGCAAGCGCTTCGAGACACCCTCGGGCAAGATCGAGATCCTCTCCTCGCAATTGGCGCAGATCACCGACTGGACCCGCACCATGTACGGCTACCACATCCCCTCGATCCCCAAGTGGATCGAGCCATGGGAGTCATTGAACAGCCCCAAGACTGCCAAGTATCCATTCCATCTGATCTCGCCGCACCCACGCGGGCGCACCCACTCCATCTTCAACAACTGCACCTGGCTGCGTGAGACTTACGAGCAGGAGGTCACCATCAATGCCTCCGACGCCGCCCGGCTCAGGATCAAGACCGGCGACACCGTGGAGCTGTGGAACGACCGCGGTCGGGTGGTGGTGCCGGCCTATGTTACTGAGCGCTGCATGCCCGGTGTGCTCGTGCTGCACGAGGGCGCCTGGCTCGACCTCGACGAGAACGGCGTCGACCGCTCCGGCAACGCGGACATGCTGACGCTCGATGAGCCGAGTCCGGCCGGGGCCTTCGCCTACAACACGGTGCTGTGCGACATGCGCATCACCAAGCTGGAGCACCGACCGGGCTGGAACAGGCTGGCGACCTCGCGCGCGCATGTCTTCCGGCGCGAGTCCTAACGCCTTGGCACTGGCGTACCTGAGAACGACTGTGCATACCGCCCCACGGGAAGCGTTTAAGGCATCAGCGCATCCCTAATGCCCACAGAGGCTCAAACCCATGGCTGAACAACAAGACCGGGCGACGATCAAGGAGGCCATCAAACGTCGTAAGCGCGAGACCTACACCCCCGTGGTGCCGGACATGCAGCTCGGCTTCGTGCACCACAACGTCGACTGCATCGGCTGTCGTGCCTGCGAGATCGCCTGCAAGGACAAGAACGGACTACCGCCTGGACCGCGCTTTAGGCGCGTCCTCTACGTCGAGGGCGGCACCTACCCGGATGTCTACGCCTACAAGGTCAACCTCTCCTGCAACCACTGCGCTGAGCCTGCCTGCCTGCCCGCCTGTCCGACCGGGGCCATCTGGAAGCGCCAGGACAATGGCATCGTCGACATCGACTCCACACTCTGCATCGGCTGCCGACGCTGCGAGGCCACCTGCCCCTATGGCGCACCGCAGTTCATCCCGGAGCAGAACATCGTCTCCAAGTGCAACCTCTGCGTGGATGAAATCGAGGCCGGCCGCAAGCCCTACTGCGTCATGGCCTGCATGATGCGGGTGCTGGACATCGGCCCTATCGACCTGCTGGCCGAAAACCGTTTCGACACGCCAGCCATCGGTCCCAACGATGAGCCCGTGCGCGCGGTCAAGAACTTCGCCGACCCCCAGCTCACAGATCCGTCCATCGTCTTCGTCGCCCACCGCATGGGCAAGGTGACCAAATGAATGTCGCGCTCCAAGACCCCCTGATCACGGGTGTTGCGTCGCTGCGCGCGGCGATCGCCGAAGACCTGCTCATACTGGCCCGGCTGCACGACCGCGAACTGGACCGCGAGTTGATCATGACGCTCTGGCAGCATTGCTACGAGGACTGGCTGGGACTGGTGTTGACCGGGCCGCGCGGCACCGAGGCGCTGGCCTTGCTGCGCCAGGGCCTCACGGACCTGCCGACGGACTTGCGCGATGGGACCCTGGACCGTCTCGCCGCCGACTACGCCGACATCTATCTGACTTACGGCCTGCACGCATCGCCCTGCGAGTCGGTCTGGCTCGACGCAGACCACCTGACCCTGCAGGAGCCGACCTTTCAGGTGCGTGCCTGGTACCGCCGTCATGACATCGCCGTGACCAACTGGCGCGAGCGCAGTGACGACCACCTGGTCTGCGAGCTGCGCTTTCTGGCGCATCTACTCAACGGCGAGCCGCAACCGGCGGACTTGGCCGAGGCCGCCGGTTTCCTCGACGCGCATCTGCTGCGCTGGATCCATCTGTTCGCCGAGCGCGTGGCCGAGCGTTGCGAGACCCGCTTCTATGCCGGCCTCGCGCTCCTGACGGCGGCCTATCTGGAAGAACTGCGCGACCTGCTCGTCGATCCGCTCGGCTATCCGCGCCCGGTCCCCGAGCCGGTCGCGAAGCGACTCGGTCCAGCAGACCTTTTGGAGCCTCAATCGCAAGGCCCCTGCCTCCCCGGCGCGGCAGCGAGTTAATGAAGGGCATGCTGCTCGATATCGCCCGACCGAACCCGGCGGATCTGCTGCCGCCGGAGGTCAATGCTGCACGCTGTGTGCACAGCCGCATGGAACAGGCGACCTGCCGTGCCTGCGTGGATGCCTGCCCCACCCAGGCTTGGGTCATCGACGATGCGCATCTGGGCATCGACACCGATCGCTGCGACGGCTGCGGACTCTGTGCCACCGCTTGCCCCGAGGGCGCTATCCTGGAGCGCTTTACGGTGCGACGCTATCGGGTCGAGGGGACAGGTGTCGCCTTTGCCGCCTGCGCCGCGGCCGGTGTCGATGGCACGGACGCCGCCGTCTTGCCCTGTCTCCACGTACTCGGTCCCGATGCGCTGCTCAGGCTGCATGGCCAGGGTGTCAGGCGTCTGGTTCTCTGCCGGGGTGCGTGCGACGACTGTGTACGCGGTGGCGTGACCCGCGTTCATCGTCACTGGGAGGCGGTTTCGGCCCTCCTGCGGGATCGCGCAGAGGCGCCGATCGTCTGCGAGAATCTGACCCGCACCGATTGGACCGCCCGTCTTGTGCGGGCCAAGGCCGATCACGCGCAACCGGGTTTGAACCGGCGCAATTTCCTGCATGGCTGGCTCAGGGCGGCGACCGAAACCGCCGTGGACTTGGCAAGCCGCGATCCGGACGGCTGGCCGGACTTCGTCCCGCCTGGACGTTTGATCCCTCGCACGGACATGGGCCTGAGCGCCGACGCCTCCAGTCAGGGCCTGAGCCTCCATGCACCAGCGATCGACGCCCGACGCTGCACCGGATGCGACGCCTGTGCGCGCATCTGTGCGCACGGGGTCATTCGCGTCGAGCCGGACGCCTATCGCCTGAACCCCGACGGTTGCACGGGTTGCGGAATGTGCAAAGATGTCTGCGCGGCTGGTGCCATCTCGCTGCGCCAGCTCGACCCCTGTCGGCAGACCCGATTGCCACTGCGCCAGGGCCGCTGCGCCGCTTGCGGGGTCGCCTACCATGTCCCCTTTGAGCAGCCGTCTGCGCACGGGACGCGCTGTCCAATCTGTACCGCCAGCCATCATCAGCGACAACTCTTTCAGGTGCTCGGCTGATGCGCCCCGTTGTGAGTTTCCGACGACACTCAGACCGGCTCTGGTCCGATGCGCTTCGCGCGCCAAGCGGAGAAATAGCTTGAAAGCCACCATCGCAATTCTCGACAAGCTCCTAATCCCAGTTCTCGTGATATTGGTGGTCGCGGGCACCGCCTACCTGATGCTGTTCGACGGGGAGGATCACGACGCCATGGCGGGGCTGACACCCGAGCGCGTCGCCGAAAACCTGGCCCCGATCGGCACACTGCGCCTGACTGAGCCGGTGGCGGATACCCAGGATGAGGCGATCACACCCGCGCCTGAAAGCCCCCAGCCGACCGAAGTGATTGAAGACGCGATCGAGACCGCCGCCAGTGCCACGCAACCCAACGATGCCGTCGAGTCGGACAGTTCAGTGCCCCCTGCGCAGACCGTCGCTACTCAGGTGCCATCAGAGATCGAGACACTATCCGAGGCGGAGATCCCGGCTGAAGCAGAAATGCCATCCGAGACGGAAATCCCGGCTGAAGCAGAAATGCCATCCGAGGCGCAGACTCCGCCCGAGCATGCCACGTCGGCGACCCAAACCGAAGCGCCTGCCCCCGACCCGATACTCGAACTGAAGTCAGATCGCAACGGCATGCACGGCATCTACCACATGACGCCTCAAGGGATCCTCCTCTATCCCAATGTCATTGAGGCCCAGGATATGCCCATGGATCGATGACGCCAGCAGCGGACAAGCCCTATCTCCAGCCGCCCCGGCGTCCTCGTGCCAGCCGCGTCGCTAACGGATCGTGAATGGGACCGTCTGCAACAAGGGCGGCGAATCCAGTCCCACTACGCCAAATTCCAAGTCGAGCGCGTCCCTCGACGTCGGATACACCACTACGCACCATTTGGAGATCGCTATGACAAAGCACAGATTGCGGATACGGTCGTCTTGGACCCTGCAGCTCTTGGGGTGTTGCATCCTGGCATTGTCCTGGACCGTACAGGCCGATGAGAAGCCCGTGGCCAGCGATGAAGACTCCGACCAACGCGCCCTCTCGCTCCAACAGGCAGTGCAGGCGATGGTGGGGATGGGCGGCCTGTATCGGGTGGATCCAAGCGGAGATACCTACCTCTATCCAACCATCAAACTGCAAAGTGATCTCTATGGCATGCACGGTTTCTACCGAATCACGCCTGGGGGGATCACCTTGCATCCGACCGGAATGGAGGCGCCTGACATGGGCATGAACATCATGGGCGGGGTCAGCGGCTACTTTCGCGTGACACCGGACGGCGAAGCCTATTTCCAACCCAAGCCGCACGCTCCGATTGGCATGAGCGGGGAGACTGGAAAGCGAAATCCATAGCTCCAGGCAGATGTTCGAGACAGCTCTGGCGTACGCCGATCATGCCGCCACCATAGGGGTGCTCGGCGGACTCTCTATCCAACTGCGCTCAGGCCATGGCAGTCGGCGCCTGAGGCCAAAGCCGCTGCCCCGCACCAGCGCGCAGCCGCTCGCGCATGGACTCAGAGTCGACCGGCGAACCCAGCAGGTAGCCTTGGGCCATATCGCAACCGAGGTCGCGCAGGATGTCGTGCTGAACATCCGTTTCGACCCCCTGAGCGATCACCTCAAGCCCCAGCTCATGGCACAGATTGATGAGCGTCGCGACCATGAACGCTTCTTGATCGCCGACGGCAAGGTTCGCGACCAGGCTCAGATCGATCTTGAGTTTGCTGAACGTGACACGCTTCATGGAATACAACGATAGATACCTGGAGCCGAAATTATCAATGACCATCGAGACCCCCAAGTCATTGAGTGCGTCGAGCTCGGCGACCGCCTCGGGCTGCGCATGCATCAGGGCCAGCTCGGAGAGTTCAAGCTCGAGACGCAGACCGGCCCGGTCGCAGGTGCGCGACATCTCGCCGATGAAGTCGGTGAAATCAGCCGTCAGTTGTCTGGTCGAGACGTTGACGGCGAGAAACAGACCGCTCTCGGGACGATCCCAGGTCGCCACCTCGCGACACGCCTGGCGTAACAGCCAAAAGCCGATCTGGTGGATCAGCCCGACCTCTTCGGCGATCGGGATGAACACCGCAGGCGCAATCTCACCCAACTCCGGGTCGTACCAGCGGCACAACGCCTCGACACCGAGCACACACCCGTCGGCCAGACGCACCTGGGGCTGAAAAAGGATCTCCAGGCGCTCCTCGCTCACCGCCCGGCGCAACCGTGTCTCAAGATCGAGACGATCGCGAATCGTCTTGCCAAGTCCTGGCGTATAGATGCGGTAGTTCCCGGATCCGCTCTTCTTGGCTGCATACATCGCCGTATCTGCGCATTGCAGTAACGTGCCTCCGGTTTTGGCATCCGTCGGATAGAAGGCGATGCCCACGCTCGCACCGACGACCAGGGTCGCTCCCGAATCGAGGCGATAAGGCTCGCTGACGCAGACGATCAGATCCTCGGCGAGCTGGGCCACACCTTTCTGATCTTGAAAGCTCTCGATGAGTAGGGTGAACTCATCACCGCCACGGCGCGAGACCGCATCCGAACTCCTGACCCGCTCGCTGATGCGCCGGGCGACCTCGCGCAACAGGGCGTCGCCGGCCTTGTGCCCGAGCGTGTCGTTGATGGCCTTGAAGCGATCGAGATCGATGAACAGCAGCGCCACCTGAGTGCCGGCGCGCTGAGCGCGCTGCAATGCCTCCGTGAGCCGATCCTCGAAGCGCACACGGTTCATCAAACCGGTAAGCTCGTCGAAATAGGCCAGCTTCTCAAGTTTTCTCAGCGCAAGCTGACGCGCTAGCAGGGCCTCGCGCAAGGCTTCGCCCAGGACGCCGATCTCGTCGCCGCTGGGGTCGGCGGGGATATCCTCCGGTCCGCAATTTGGGTTGGCGAGGATGACCTCGGCCAGGCGCTCGAGACGCCGGCTGACGGGACGCGCGAAAATTCCCGCGATCCACCACACGAACACCGCAAGCGTGATCGACACCGCCGTGAACAACGCCGCACGGACTGCAAGCCCGCGCCGCCAGGGGTTCGTGACCGAGTGGACCTCGAGTTCGAGATCATACAATTGCGCGACTGCCGAATGCTGAACACGGGCGCTCGCCGCGGCGTACACCTCACTCTCATCGCTCCCACGCAGCACCAGCCTGGTGTCCCCGTCGCCAATGACGACTCTCTGATCGAGCAGATCCGTGGCCAGAGACTCATCGACCATTGCCTGCAGATCGATCACGCCCAAGAGCACGCCGATGACATCGGGGGTATAAGGAAAGTCGATCGGCACCGCCACCCAGAGTCGGCCCGATGGAACGACGATGAGACGCGTAACCGGCACACCAGAAACAATGACGCCGTCAATCATGTTCTTGACGCGCGCACCGTTGGCCGCCAGCAGAGACTCATCGCCAGCGACGAATCTGCCGCGATAGTCGAGAAGCGCGAGACGGCTATTGGACAACGCCTGGTTGCGCTCTTCCAGGAAGGGTTTGAGATAGACATCGCGTTCGCGCGAATCCGACAGTGCGGTCCACACCAGGGAACTGTCGGCCAGCCGCAGGATCTCGCCGACGCGATGCTCGAGCGAGGCGCTGAGATAGGTTCCGAGCAAGCGCGCCGAGGTTTCGTTCGCATCGCGCGCGGCACTGGGCAACGCCTTAAGCGTCACCGCAAGCTCGACGATGGCGATAGCGCCCGCAACCAGCATCGCGACCCCGAATGCCGCCTGCTGGACACGGCGCTTGAGCCGCGAGGGAGGGCGTCGCCCCGGGCTCTCTGGCGTCGACTGGCCTAGCTGCATCAGTGTTCGACCGGAATCAGACGACCGTCGCGCGCGTAACGGGCCATGAAGACATCATCGGGCGAGAGGGCATCATGGCGCTCCGGGGTAAAGGGCTGGGCATAGTACCTGATCAAGCCCTGATAGGGTCCGAGCCGTTCGAGAGCGTCGCGGATTCGCGCGCGATTCGTGCCGCCCGCCAGTGTGATCGCACGCGCCAGCAAGTGGGTCAAATCATACGCATGCGCGACGCCGACCGGGCTGGCGATGGACTCCGGCCCCGCAATACCGTAGCGCTCGCGCAGGGCGCGGATCACACGCTTGGCGATCGGATCAGTCTGACCGATAAAGCTATAGGTCTGGAGCACGACAAAATCGACCTCCGACAGGGCGCCGCCCGCGAACTGGGTGAAATCACCGCCGGTCACACCCCAATGGCTGACAATCGGTAGCCGTTCCGGCTGAGGCAGGCTGGCAACGTTCTTCACGAGCATTGCGCCTTCGGTCTCGTTGGCGACCAGCACAATGGCTTGGGCACCTTGCCAGCGCAATTGCTGATAGGCACTGAGCAACGAGCGGTCGCCCCAATTGTACCAGCGCTCGCCGACCACCGTGACATTCAGATCGCGGGCGGCATCGGTGATGGCGTGCTGATTGCTG
>JARIBS010000107.1 GCA_029257385.1 Thiorhodococcus sp. | reverse complement strand
AAAGGCGTCGTCGCCGATCTGGCCGATGTGCTCCAGCCCCTCGATGCGCTCGGGTTTATAGTCGCGCGCTGCGGCCCGGGCGATCTCGATGCCGCGCCCCGCGCGTCGCGCGATCTCGGCTGCATTGCGCGTGAGCACGCTCACCGTGCCGCCGCCGACCGTCCCCAGCCCCAACAATCCGACCTTCACCGATTCCATACATCACACCTCGATTGTATGCGGCGCCGATCCCATCATCAGCGACAGGACCGACGTCGACGATATCCAACTGAAGAAAGCTGACCGGACCAGGTCCGAAGACCTGACCTTGCGGTGCATTCAAGCGCCAGCGCGGGAATCCTGCCGTAACATCTCTTTGATGCCGCGTACTGCCTGGCGCGTACGGTGTTCGTTCTCGATCAGGCCGAAGCGCACATGACCATCGCCATACTCGCCGAAGCCGATCCCAGGCGAGACTGCGACCTTGGCCTCCCGAAGCAGCTTCTTGGAGAATTCCAGCGAACCCATCGCGCGGTACGGCTCGGGGATGGGCGCCCAGACGAACATGGTCGCCTTGGGCGGCTCGACCGTCCATCCGGCGGCATTAAGACCATCGCACAGGACGTCGCGGCGGCTCTCGTACATGTCGCTGATCTCGCGCACGCACTCCTGAGGCCCTTCCAGCGCAGCGATGGCGGCCACCTGGATCGGCGTGAAGGTGCCATAGTCGAGATAGGATTTGATCCGCGTCAGGGCCGAGACCAGGGTCCGGTTGCCGCACATGAAACCCACGCGCCAGCCGGGCATGTTGTAGCTTTTGGACATGGAGAAGAACTCCACCGCGATGTCCTTGGCGCCAGGAATCTGCAAAATCGAAGGCGCCTTGTAGCCGTCAAAGACGATGTCGGCGTAGGCGATGTCATGCACCACCCAGATGCCGTGCTCGCTGGCGATGTCGATGACCTTCTGGAAGAAATCCAGCTCGACGCACTGCGTGGTCGGATTGCCGGGAAAGTTCAGCACCAGCATCTTGGGCTTGGGCCAGGAGTCCTGGATCGCCCTGCGCAGCTCCTCGAAAAAATCGACATCCGGCGTCATTCGCACATGGCGCACGTCCGCCCCGGCGATGATGAACCCGTAGGGATGGATCGGATAGGCCGGATTGGGGACCAGCACGCTGTCTCCAGCGCCCAGGGTCGCAAGCGCAAGATGCGCCAGACCCTCTTTGGAGCCGATGGTCACGATCGCCTCGGAGTCCGGATCGAGATGGACGTCGAAGCGGTCCCGATACCAATGACAGATGGCCCGTCTGAGCCGGGGGATGCCGCGTGAGACCGAATAGCGATGGGTGTCGCGGCGATTTGACGCCTCGATCAACTTATCGACGATATGCTGCGGGGTCGGCTGGTCGGGGTTGCCCATCCCGAAGTCGATGATGTCCTCGCCGCGCGCTCGCGCCTCGGCCTTCAACTCGTTGACGATGTTGAACACATAGGGCGGCAGACGCTTGATGCGGTGAAATTCTGACTCGGGGGCGACCACGTCGGACCTCTTGGTGACTGATTGAGATGATAACGCTAGAGTCTACAGTCCGGCCCGCGAGATTCAAACAAGACGATTGCCGGGCAACGGCACGCGCGTTGCGATTACCGACGACCGGCACCATCTTACATATTGGTCAAACGCACAACGCAAACTGCGTTCTCGCTTTCCGCGCCGATGCTCGATCAGGTCGGCCAATCGAACAATGCTATCCACATCAGCTCGATTCTCATGTCTGGACACTCGCTCTTAAACCGCGCCCTCTTGGTCGTGCTGCTCTGTGCGGCCACCCTCACCGGCTGTAGCCGCGTTACGCTCGTCTACAACACCGCAGACTTTCTGGTCCAGCAATACGCCAATGACTATCTCGGCCTGACCAGCGATCAGCGCGCGCGCTGGGAGCCACGGCTGGCAAGCGCGCTTGCACGCCATCGTGTGGAGGAACTCCCGCACCTGGCGGCCTTTTTCGAGCGCGCGCTCCAGGCCAATCAAGCCGGTTTCGATGCCGCCAATATGACCTGCCTCACTGCCGAGGCTCGCGCGCTTTATCAGCGCCAAGCGCGGCTCGCAGTCGACTTGGCCGCGCCATTGCTTGCCGACTTGACGCCCTCACAGCTTGATGATCTTGAGCGCAAATTCCGTGAGGAAGCGCGCGAAGATCGCGAGGATCTGGCCAAGCGGGATACGGACTGGGAAAAACGCAAACGCGCACGCCGCTATCTCAAGGCCGTCGAGAAATGGACTGGTGCGCTGAACACGCAGCAGGAGGCCATCGTCGCCGAGGTGACCGCCCGCATGCCTGATTCGCAAGCGTCAGTCGTTGACTACCGCAGTGCTAAACGACAGCGGCTGATAGCGCAGCTCAGGGGTGGTGCGCGAGAGACTGAGATCAACGCCTTCATGACCGCTTGGCTGATCGACTTCAGTGACCTGCCGCCAGCGCTGGAGCGTGACGCAGAAACTATTGAGGCCAGACTCAGCGAGCTGTTCATCCGCCTCGGCGCCAGCTTCGACGTCCGCCAGCGCGCGCATGTCGATAAGCGTTTGCGCCAGCTTCGCGATGATCTGATGAAGCTCCAGGCGCGCCCGCGCATGGCGCCGATGTCATGCTAGCGGCGACGCAGCACGCCCGAAAAGCGCTGGAATCACGCAACATTCACACACGCCCACCGACTTAATCCGCACCTAGAGCGCGCTTTTTCTTCATGCCGTCTTTTGTCGTAGATTACTGGGTCGCGACCCTGATTGTGCTGGGTTTCACGGCACAGATAGGCACCACGCTGCACCTCCTGCTCAATCGACGCGACTCGGCGTCGACGGTCGGCTGGGCGGCACTCGTCAGCTTGACGCCTTTGATTGGGTTTTCGCTCTACTGGATCTTTGGGATCAACCGAATCGAACGCAAGGCGCATCGACTGCGCCCGGCCGGCATGAGCATCCGTGAACGTGTCGAGATCACCTTCGAGCAGCGTGCGCGGGCGATGCTGCACTGGCACAGCCCTCGGCTCGTTCAGCTCGGCAATCTCGGCGACGCCGTGACCGGAACCCCGCTGGAGGCCGGAAACCGTGTCGAACCGCTGTTTGGCGGCGATCAGGCTTACCCGCAAATGCTCGCCGCCATCGACGCGGCGCGCCATAGCGTTGCGCTATCGACCTACATCTTCGATCACGACACAATCGGTCGCACCTTCGCCCAGGCGCTGGCGCGTGCGCACGCGCGTGGTGTTCAGACGCGTGTGCTGATCGACGGGGTCGGGCAGCGCTACAGTCGCCCGCCGATGGGCAGGGTATTGCGTCAGATGGGCATCGAGACCGCACTCTTTCTGCCCTCCATGTTGCCCGTACGCAGCCGTTATCTGAACTTGCGCAATCACCGCAAGATTCTCGTCGTAGACGGACATCTGGCCTTCACCGGCGGGCTGAATATTCGCATCGGCTCGATGCTCAGCGCCGATCCCAAGCATCCCATCGAGGATCTGCACTTTTGCGTCAAGGGTCCGGTCGTGCGCTTTCTGCTTAAGGCATTCGCCGTCGACTGGCACTTCACCCGTGGCGAAATGC
The DNA here is from genome assembly GCA_029257385.1 of Thiorhodococcus sp. Taxonomy (GTDB): domain Bacteria; phylum Pseudomonadota; class Gammaproteobacteria; order Chromatiales; family Chromatiaceae; genus Thiorhodococcus. Next base: position 2,047 of record JARIBS010000107.1, on the reverse strand, counting down.
TGCACGGAGATGCCTGGTATCCGCCACTGCATGCAGCGGGTAATGCGCTCGTGAGAGGTGTCGCGGATGGACCCGACGAGGATTTTGACAACATCCGGCGCATGATGCTCGGCGCCTTGAGCAGCGCACGCGAGCGTGTGCGTATCGTCTCGCCCTACTTTCTGCCAGACCAGACCTTGATCACCGCGCTGAACTTGACGGCCATGCGCGGCGTCAGCGTCGAGATTCTGATGCCGGAGCGCAACAATCTGCGTTTCGTACAATGGGCCGCTCAGGATCAAGCCGACCTCCTACTTGTCGACGGGTGCCGGATCTGGCTCACCGCACCGCCCTTCGATCACACCAAGCTGATGCTCGTCGACGATCTCTGGTGCTTCATCGGATCGGCCAACTGGGATCCACGCAGCCTCAAGCTGAACTTCGAGTACAACCTCGAGTGTTACGATCCGTGGCTGTCCGCGCGACTGCATCGACTGGTCGATGACAAGCTCTGCAACGCGCGAGCGCTTACTCTGGAGCAGCTTCGCGCAAGACCTTTGCCCATCCGTTTGCGCGATGCCTTCGCGCGATTGTTCGCGCCCTATCTGTGAGCATGGAGCGACACGCCATCTAACCCATCGCCAGCACGATCATTCGCTGACACTTAGGCCCAGCCGGGCTAAGATCACAGCTATATTGAAGAGTATCTGCGCGTGATAGCGTAGATACTAATGGCGCGCCGAGATCCTGAACTGGAAAATGGGATGAGCGAAAATTCCTTCCGCATGGCGCTGCGAACCTATGAGCCGCAGACTGAGCGTCACATCCATCCATATGCCCAAGCCATCATCCCACTGCGTGGGACGATGGAAATTGAGATTGATGGTCGGGGAGAACGCCTTGCTCCCAACACTTGTATGTTCTGTTCTCAAGGATTGACCAGGCGTTTTGATACAGGAAGTTTATGAAGCGTGAACCGGGCAAGCCGTCCCAACCTGAGGCCCAGAGCCTGCACGTAGATTGGCTCCCCGCCCTCTTCGCCCATCCCGAAGAGTATCCGAGGCCGTGAGCGTTGCTCGTGAGCCTGCATACACAAGGTCGGGAGGCGAGGGTGCAGGGTCGGGGAACCCGATCACAGCATACCGCCTTCATTTGCCGAGGAACACAATGATGCATGTGGCTGGAATCGATGTCGCTTACAAGACCCTTGCGGTGGTCATTCATCGTGGCGAGAACCACCCCAAGGTGGAGGACTTTGCCAACACTCCGAGTGGGCATCAGGCGCTGCTGGCGCGCCTCACCAGCGCGGGTGTGGAGCGCGTGTGCCTGGAGGCCACGGGCTCGTATCACCTGGATCTGGCGCTCGCCTTGGACGCCGGTGGCCTGGCGCTGATGGTGGTCAACCCCAAAGCCGCCAAGCGTTTCGCCGAGGCGCTGATGAGGCGCACCAAGAGCGATGGCGTCGATGCGGCGATGTTGGCCGAGTTCGCCCAGCGCATGCCGTTTACGCCCTGGCAACGCCCGGCGCATGCCCTGCTCGAGTTGCGCGCCTATGCGCGGCGCCTCAACGCCCTGAGCGCGTCGCGCACGCAGGCCAAAAACCAGCTCCATGCGTTGCAGCAAAGCACCACCACCCCGGCCCTGATTCTCGCCGAGGTCCAACTCGCCATCGAGGAGACACAGGCGCGCATCGAGCGCTTGCGCACGGGCGCGCTGGCCCTCATCGAGGCTGAGGCGGCGTTGAGCGAGACCTTCGCGCTGATCACCAGCGTCAAGGGCATCGGCACCGCCAGCGCCATCGCGCTCATGGGCGAGCTGCTGGTGCTGCCCCCCGAGCTGCGCGCCAAGCAGTGGGTGGCCATGGCCGGACTCGATCCTCGCCATGCCACCTCGGGCACCAGCGTCAACAAAAAGCCGCGTTTGAGCAAGGCCGGTAACCGCTATCTGCGCGGGGCACTCTACATGCCTGCCTTGAGTGCGACGCGCCATGAGCAACACATTCAGGGCTACTATCACCACCTGATCAAGGACCGGGGGCTGAAGAAGATCCAGGCTATCTGCGCCGTGA
>JARIBS010000041.1 GCA_029257385.1 Thiorhodococcus sp. | reverse complement strand
CGGCCAGCGGATTACCCGCCAGGTCCGTGATCCCGCCACTGCCCCCAACCAGGGTGACTGTATAGCCGGTCGAGGCGTCCAGCGGGGCGCTCGGGGTGAGCGTGGCAGTGTTGCTCGCGGCGTTGTCACTCACCGTCGCGGGAACGGGTGTACCGCCGTTTGCCAACCGGACGTTGGTCGCGTTGACCGTCGCTGGGGCCAATGCCTCGCTGAAGGTCGCCGTCACCGTGCTGCCGGATGCCACGTCCGTCGCGGCGACCGTCGGGGTGCGGCTCGTCAGTGTCGGCGCGGTGGTGTCCGGCCCTGCGGTTGCGGTCGTGAAAACCACATCCACCCAGTAGTTGCTTGACCCGAAGCTGTTGCTCGGGAAGCCCCCAGGTCCGTAGAGATACACCCCATTGCCGCCACTCTCCCCGTCACGCAGGGCATACAGGGGGCCATTGGCCACGCCGTTAGTCCCGAAGTAGCTGGCGTCGGCGGCATAGCGCCCCGCCGGGGCGTGATAGGACGCGATGTAGAGGGTGTTGGCGTTCACTGGCACCGGGGAGGCGAAATCGACCTGCTGCCAGCCCGTTGCCGTCTCTTCGGAGAAGGCCGCCGTAGCCAGCAAGGTTCCCGTGGCGGTCCAGAGGTTGCCGACATGGGCACCGGTGTTGCCGGTGCCCTTGTAGAAACGCACCCCACAGATGAAGCCATCGACATTGGGGCGGAACTTAACGCCTATCTCGATCGCCGAGCCATCGGCGCTAGCCGCCACGCTCGGAGTGGCGGTATCGGCCCACAGGGTCGATCCGGTCGCGCAACCCACAGGCGCGTCACTCGTCGTGAAGGACCAGCTCACATCGGCCGCAAGCGGATTGCCGGCCAGATCCTTGACCCCGCTGCTCCCGCCCCGAACCGTCGCCGTATACACGGTGGCCGGGGTGAGTGCACTGGTCAGACTCAGCGTTGCCGTGTCGGTGCCGAAATCGTAGTTTGGGACCGCCGGCACGGATGTGGCTCCAGCGCGCAGCTCGAAAGTCGTCGCAGTCAGTGTCGCAGGGTCCAGCGCCTCGCTGAAGGTGGCCGTCACCGCAGTCGTCAGCGCCACATTTGTCGCTCCACCCGCCGGAAAGCGACTCGTCAGTGTCGGCGCACTGGTGTCCGAGGCATAGCTCGCCACATAGTCTCCGGCCTCTGCGGAGAAGCGCGCGTACACGATGCCCTTGGTCGTTTCGGTCGTGTAGGCAACACCCGCCCCGTTGCGCATCATGCCGGTCAGCCCTCCCCCAGCAGCACTCATCGGCAGCAGTGCTTGAAGCCCATTGGCGCCAGGCCCCTGCGTGACACTGAAACTCAGTGCGTTACCGCTCCACGAAATGGCGTTGAACGATGAGCTGTTGCGTCCATCCAGCCAGTCCAGCATCTGACGGGCCGTGATGATGGGGACGTCACGCGCCAATGCGGACGCGACGACCGCGTCAGACTCAGGGATCTGTGCCAAATCAGTATGGGCATTGATGGTCATGGCGCCGTAGTAACCCTCGGCCCCCAAGGCGTTATTCAACAGGGTGTCGATCGTGTCGGGATAGCTCTGGCCCGATTCATCGGTCATCTGCGTCTGGGCGTTGTAGACGTCGATGAGCGTGCCATCGAGATCGGCAAAGCGCATCGGCATCGCCGAGCCATTGAAAAAGCCAGGCCGATCCAGGACCCAGCTCGGCGGCCAAAAATAGTAGGTGGTATCGAGACGCATCCCATAGTCGAACTGCAACTTGGCGGCGCTGGCCCAATCGCTCCAGACGATACAGTGATGACGCTGCGTGATCGGTGCGGGCAAACTCGGGTAAGTCGTTGAAAAATTGCCTATCTGGCTAGCGTAGGCTAGCTCGAGCTGGGCCTCGGTAAAGTCATTGGGACAGCCCGTGTTGATATGAACGCCAACCTCAAAGCCCTGGGCGTCGTAGGCCGCCGCGACCGCGTCTGTCAGAAACTCATTGGGGAAGATGTAGGATGTGCCACGCACACACTCCCAATCCGGGAGGGAGCATCCGGGTGGGCTGGCTGCGATGAACTGGTCGAAGCGACCGGCGGTGCCGTTATTTGCGTGATCGTCTCCGGTCATGATCACGACTGCCTTCTCGCCACGCGGCAAATACCAGAAGCGCGGCAATGGCTTACGATTCCTGTTCATCTCCAGAATCAGATTCGCGAGAAACCGCTGCAGCTCGTCGGCCTGCGGGATAGCCACTTTGTCGAAGTCGATCCAATCCGGCTGAGGATCCGAGGCCGCGTCGCCGAAGAACTTGTCATTCGAGCGAATCGGCACGAACCCGTCTCGCTCCTCCGCCGCCCAAGCCGGGTTTCCCTGCCGCGTGTAGACGATGGATTCGGCCAGATCGAACGCGAAGGCCGCGCTCTGGCCGCCGTTGTCGCCAACCGCGCGAAGCGTCACGGCCGGGCTGGTCGTGGCGGTCGTCGCATCTGAGTAGAGCGTCGCGACGGTGCTGGCACTGCCCGCCGTATAGCGATCGGCGCTGCCGTGGAACTGAATGCTTTCACCGACAATGCCGTTGCCCGGCGCGGCGGACGTGTTCACCAGCAGATAGCCGTTGTCCAGCGTCGACGCCTGGGAGGCGATGCCCAGCAAGGGGTAGAGCTGAGGGTCCGGGCGCATCGCGATCAGATTGCCGCCCGCGTCGACCCAATCGGTCAGCGCGGCGACTTGGGCCGAGGTGAGCGATGTGGGCGCGAGAATCACCACATCGTAGCCCGCGAGCGTCGCCGCCGTGAGGGGATTGTCGGCGACATCCTCCACCCGGAAGGCATTGAGTCCCTCGGTGCGGAGGATCTCGGCATAGTAGGTGCCGAATGCGGGCGACAGAGTATCCAGCAAGGGGGTCACGACCAGAATCGGACCGCCTGACCCCTGGTTGATGCCGGTTGGGACGGCTGCCGCAGCGCTTGGCACGAGCCAGTCTAGGACCCGGTCGAAGAAGCCGCCGAAGACGTTATCAGAAGATACTGGCGGCATTCCGGTTACGCGCATGTCCCCATGAAAGACAGTGGCAGTGACTGCCATTGATGCGCCCTCGACCGCCTGGGCTGAGCCACTCAGCTCGTCCTGTAGCACGCGCGGGCTCATGCGCGGCTGCAAACTCTTGATCTTATTGAGCTGATCAGGGCTCCAGACAGTGATCGCCCCGGCCTCGTCGGAACTCAGAAGCTGTCCATTGGGCAGAAAGACGAGCGCGTTGATCGCAGCGGCACCGACCGCACTGGTGCCAATCAGCTTACCGGTACGCGTATTCCACAGCCGTATCCGCGCATCCTCACCGGCGCTCACGAGGAGACTGGCGTCGGTAGAGCTGAACGCCAGCGCGCGCACGCCCCCTCGATGTCCAGCAAGCGAGGCGATCAACTTGCCACTGGCACCATCCCAGAGCTTTACCACCGAGTCCGCACCAGCGCTCGCCAGCACGCCGCCGTCCTTGCTGAAAGCGACCGCGTTGACCGCGCCCGTATGCGCCGACAGCGTCCTGAGCAGATCGCCGCTCGCCGGCGTCCAGAGCAACACGCTGCCGTCCGCACCGGCACTCGCAAGCATCTTGCCGTCCGCGCTGAATGCCAGCGCATTGACGAAGTCACGATGGCGATTGAGGATCTTCTCAAGCCTTCCCGTGTCGGCGTTCCAGACCATGATCCGCGTCTCTTCGCCAGCGGTCACCACCAGACGATCCGTCGGACTGGCGGCAACCGCGCGGATCGGGTGCTCATGGCCGAAGCGCCGTTGGGTCTGGCTTCCGCTGTCGGCATCCCACCAACGCACCGAGGTATCACTGCCCACGCTAACGAAACGCCTGCCGTCGGCGGTGAAAGCCACGCCCGTGGCCGGTGCGCTGATGGCACTCTTCACTGCGGAGCGTTCGTTAAGCCCGCCGTCCCAAAACCTGACCGCGCCGCTTTCATCCGTACTCACGACCCGCTTGCCGTCGACGCTGACGGCAAGCGATGTCAGCCCCTGCCATTGATGGCCCCGGCGCTTCGCGTCGCGCTGATCGACAGCCGGTTCTCCGGCTGGTGCAGAGGCTTGCGAGTCATTCACTGCCTGCCCATCGGCCAGCACCCCGCGCGCTTGCGTCGCCGATGCCAACGCATTGGCACGATCGGAGCCATTGGCGCTCGATACCTGGGCAGACTGGCCGCCGCTCAAAGCGTCGAATCCTGACAGATAGACCACGGACTGCTCGGTCCCGGCCGAGAGATCCCAAACGATGAGTTCGCCGTCGCGCGAGAGGCTGGCCAGCGCTTGATCGTCGGCCACGAACGCCATCGCAACGACCGCCTCGGCATGCCCAAGCAGGGCTTGGCTCACACGGCCAGTGCGCAGATCCCACACCTGGATTAAATCATCGCCATCCACGAACGCGATCAGGTCGCTGGCGGAGCTGAATTTGGGGGCAGGCGCACCAGCGCCGATCTCTGCGAGGAAAGCTGCTCGCGCCCCTGCGGTGGCCGACTCCCAAACCCTGAGCCGGCCATCCAATTGGCGACCGGCAATCAACTTGCCGTCCGGACTGATCGCCAGATCTTCGATGTCACGCGAGTCGTCAAGCGCCTTGCGGGTGCCCGCGTCCAGATCCCAGAGCGTGATGGTGCCGTTTTGATCGCCGCCGATCAAAACCGCGCCGTCAGGTGCAAAGACCAGCGACGTAATGGGGGCGTCAGGGTCAAGACCCGGCACGGCAAGCGCCTCGCCGCTCCCGACGTCCCAGAGCTGGAGCTTGGCGTCCGTTGTGCGACTGGCCAACCTGGAGCCATCCGGACTCAACGCAATGTCCATCACCGAGCCATCGCTCGGCACAATGCGCCGTTGCAGGCGTTTGACCATATCCCAGATCAGGATTTGAGACTCACCGAGCCGACCGACCAGAACCTGACCATTTTCGCTAAATGTCAGATCCGTCACGGCGCCATCGAAGGGACCGTTTAGCACTGCGCGCCGCTCACCGGACGCCAAGTCCCAGAGCGAGATGCCAGTGAGGTCCGCTACGGCCAGCATGGCACCATCGGGCGTGAAGCTCAGCCCTGTTGTGGTAATGGCCGAGGCCAATAGCTGAGGTTCGAGCGTGCGCTGCTCGCCATTGGCAAGATCGATCAGCGCAACGGCATCGGAGTTCCGCGAACTCGCCAGGAGCCGGCCATCCGCGCTGAAGGCGAACGCCGGCTGCTCGAGCGCGACAGCATCGATACCGAGCGCATCGGTGCTCGTTTGCGTTAGCCAGATGAATGACAACAGGATGACGACAATCATCGAACTGACGGCACGGCGATCCAACTTCGAAGACAACATCTTTCTCCCACCAAGGCTCAAAGACAATGATCAATCTGATTCACTATCTTGCGTTTTTATTCAGACTACAAGATCCATGATTGCTTGATAAAAAATTTCTTGCCACTGTCAGCATACGAAACATCGATAGAAATCGCTCATTCAACCAAAAAAGCCGCGGCGCCCAGTTGAGCGTCGCGGCCTTTTAGCGTACGAAACCTCTCTAATTCAGGGGCACGATTAAAATATAGCCGACCTGTTCGCCAACGTGGCGCGTCTCGGCGTCGTGTGATTGCTCTTCCTCGACCCAAAAATCAACCAGATCGCTGGCCTTGTACCGCCAGCGAAGACTGGCCGGATCACTGCCGTTGGTCGTCTGCATGTCGGCCAAGACGAACGGCGCCTCTGGCATGACGGCCGGGTACACGAATGTGTAAGGCGTGTGATCGACGGACTTAGGGGTCAGGCCCACTTCATATTGGAAGCCATCAATCTCGCCCCAGGACGCCTCCCAGGCGATGTAGTCGACGCTCTCCATGGCATGCTCTTGGCGATTGGCCTCCTGCTCGCTTAGACCCAACTCGAATCCATCACGATCGATCCCACGCTGGCGAACCGCGACCGCGTCGTCTTCGTTGACGCTCGTCACCGAGGTCATGACGACGGGTACTTCGGCAAACACATCCTCGAAGCCGATCCGTTTGAAGGTGCCGGTGTCGCTGATCTCCACGCTACCGGCCTCCACCATGGCCCCGTCGGGCAATTGATGACGACCACGCTCCATGACCAGATAGCCAACTTGCTCGGGCGAACGCGGACCGTCCAGGTAATCCCACCCTTGGAGACGAATCCAGAAGCCGTCGGAATCGATGCCATCGATACGCACCAACACCGGATCAAGGTCGTTCGCGCTCGGCGGCTTGGCGACTACCACTGGATCGGCGAATGGCTGTGTGAAGTCGACGCGCGTCCATTGATCGTCGACGCTTATCTCACCAGCGTCCATAAAGGTATCCGTGACCTTCATAGCCGCAGCACTCATAGCCGCAGCACTCTGACCCGTCGTGAAGATCGGATCCACCCAATAGTTGGAATCGCGCCAGGAGTTCGTCGGGAAGCCGCCTGCCCCGTAGAGATAAACGCCGTTGGCGCCACTGACGCCGGTGCGTAGAGCATGCAGTGGCGCCG
>JARIBS010000100.1 GCA_029257385.1 Thiorhodococcus sp. | reverse complement strand
TGAAATGCTCAAGAATGCTTGCTGACATGAGAAACTCCAACGGTTGTTTCTCGCTAGCATCCGTCAACTCCCTGGAAAACGGAATGTTTAAACGCGCTCGCCCTGCCTCAGCGCCAAGGCTCAAGGGAAACCCGAGCGAAATAGGCTATCATTTCGCGTTATGCGATCGTTATTGCTCGTCGACAACGGCTCGAAACGCCCGGACTCCACGCTCAACCTGAGACGGCTGGCCGAGGCGCTGGCCGGGCGTATCGGCGAACCCGTTCAGCCGGTCTCTCTGCTGCATGCCGATCAGGTGCCGAGCGACTTGCTCGACGGTCGCCCAGCGGACACCTTTGCACCCGCGCTCAGACGTCTGCTCTCGCTCGGCAAGCGCGATCTGGTGTTGCTCCCGCTGTTCTTCGGCCCTAGCCGGGCGCTGACCCAGTTCGTCCCTGACACCGCCGCCAGCCTTGCCGCCGAGCTAGGAGATTTTCGGCTGCGCATCGCACCGCCGCTTTGTCCGCTCCCGAATGGCGAGCAGCGCCTGGTCGCTATCCTGCAAGACAACATCCGCCAGACGGCCGACAGCCTGTCGATTGTCCCGCGCAGCGTGGTCCTGGTCGATCATGGCACGCCGCTACCCGAGGTCACGGCGGTGCGACGCTGGCTCGGCGAGCGGCTCGGTGAGCGTCTGGGACCGGGCGTGCAGTTTGAGCAAGCGGTGATGGAGCGTCGTCCTGGCGCGGCGTTCGATTTCAACGGTCCCTTACTGGAAGACCTGCTGGAAGACCTGGCGAGCACGGACGCGGCGACGCCGGTCATCCTGTCCATGCTCTTTCTCTCCGCCGGTCGGCATGCCGGAGCCGGGGGTGATATTGCCGGGATTTGTGCGCGTGTCGAGGAGGCATCCCCAGGATTTCGGGTCTATCCATCTCCCTTGGTCGGGAGCCATCCCGCCCTGCTCGACATTCTCGCCGACCGGCTGGCCGAACAGGAGCGCTGGATCAGCCCAGCGTGCGGCTGAATCGACGGTAGCGCAGATAGCATTGGATCTGTAGCCACCAGAGCATGGCCGAAGACAGAATCAGCGCCACGCCCCCAGCGCGCGCCAGACCCCGGCCCCACCCGGTTCCAGGAAAGACTGCGGCGAGCGTCAACAGCGCCAGCATCAAGGCGAAGACGCCGAACTGCACCCGCGCCAGTCGCTCCGGAATGAACGCCCCCATGTGCGGCAGCCGCAGGTCAAAGCGCCTGGCCGTCACCTGGCGATGCTGGAGATGGAACCAGCTCAGAAACGGCATGATCTTCAAGAGCATGCCGGTGGGCAGACCGACACCGATGCCGATCAGCACCATCACCCCGATCAACTCGTCGCGTCCGTCGAGCACCCAAACCAGGGCCGCCGCGATCATCAGCGACATCGAGACCCACCAGTAGAGCAAAGTGGTATCGATACGCGGACGCTCGCGCCGAAACTGCCGGTTGAGCGTGACCATCGCGAAGAGCACGCATGCGACGATAGACAGCCCGAGTGCCCAGATCGCCGTCGACTGTTCCATCAGCGTCAGCAGCGTCGCGAGAATCAGTCCGGCTGCAACCGATGGCGCAGCCGTTCGGGTCAGCCAGGCCGGATAGGCCGGGGTGACATGGAACATCGGCACGACCTGATAACCGACCCCCATGATCAATATCCCCGCCCAACCCAGCAGGCCCCAGCCGAGGTGCAGGTTCACCCAGCCCTGGAATCCAGCCACCCCAGCGCCCAGCAGTGCTGCCAGGAGCAGGGTTCCGAGCAGCGTGGTGACCACCAGCGCCGCGACCGCCAGGCGCATCGCCACCACCGTTTGGGGAACGCCGCGCGCGCGCCAGAGCGCGACTGCGACCACCAGCGCAAAGACCAAAAGCCCCGCCAGCAGCGCCGTTCCACCTGCCATCAGCGCGACGCGATGCCCGGAGTACAGCCCCCAGCTCAAGGCCACGCACCCCACGGCCAGCGCGGCCTGTGTCAGACGCCCGAGCGCAACGACGCCGGGCACGGGCGCACCGGCGAGCACCGGCAGCATTTGCAGCAGCGCACCGCACATGACCTGGGTGAGAAAACCGAGCGCCAGCAGATGCGTAATCGCCAGGGCCTGCGGGGTCCAGCGCGAGAGCAGAATCAACTCACCCTTCCAGACCAGCATCCCCCCGGCCGCGATCGCAAACAGCGGTGCCAGTAGAAAGAAGGAGAAAGGCGTCTCGATCGGCGGAGCCTGGTCCAGACTGAGTCCCGCAGCATTCAACATGGCGGATTCCACTCCAGCTCAGCGCTGGTCGGTGGCTGATCGAGCGGCCAGATGAGGATCTTAAAGCACTCGCCCGAACCGCGTGTCTGCCAGTCATAGCCCAGCCGCTTGAGCAGATCGTAGAGCGGAAAGGGTTCGCGTCTGTGCACCACCCAGAGCCGCTCGTTCTTGGGTAGATCCGTCAGGGTATCGAGTACCTGCTCCAGCGGCTCGGGCGGTGGCAGTCGGCGCACATCCAGAACACGCGGCATCATCGGTCAGTCGGCGCCAGCATGTCGGAGATCTCGGGTGCCCGCTCGCGCAGCGCGCCATCGGCCATCGGGTAGAGCACCGCCTCTTCCTTATAGTTGTGCTGCTGCACCGCGAAATGCAGGGTTTCGAGCACCCCGACGCAGGTTTCCTTGTCGTGCTCAGCCACGGCGTCGGTGAGATCAAGCAGGAGCGCGCGCATCTGGGCATGCTCAGAAAGCATCACCTCGATGGGGTTGGCGGCGACGCGAAAGACTTGGGTCAGCTCGGGAAACAGCGTCCCCTCTTCGAGTGCGAAGTGTGCCTCCATGGCCGTGCAGAGCGCATCGGCCACCTGCGCGATCGCGACCCAATCGCCGCTTCCCAGACTGGTCTCGGCGGCCGCTAGTAACTGGTCGCAGCGGTGATGATCCTGCGTGAATGCATCGGTGATGACAGAGCCCATGACAGTAAACCTTCAGTCTCGGCGTTGAAGATGCACCGAGTCTGTCGCCGTGCGCCTGTGCGCGCCTTGACTTGAGTCATGCCGGTGCGCTCAGGTCGGCCTCCAGGGCTGCTCCACGGTCTTGTCGTCGCGCCGAGTGCGCGGGGGTTTGACGCGCTCGCGCCAGAGTCGTGGCTGTGAGAAGCCCACCCAGCCCCAGCGCAGCCAGTCCAGCAGCCGAAAGGCGAGCCACAGCGCCCAGCCGAGCATCAGCGCACGATAAACCCACATCGGCACCGAGAGCACCCAGACCTCGGGTGGCACGGGACCGCCGCGATCCTGATACCAGTTCAACAGTCCGCCAGAGGAGCCGTTGCCGACAATCTGCATATCCGGCGACCCCAACAGCCCCTGCTGAACGGCCCCGATCAGCGCCGAGAGCGCGACCAACGTCAGCACCACCAGGGCGATCTGAGTCAGATTGAAGCGCCAGCGCGGCTGGTCTTCGTCGAGACGCCGACGCAGTCCCAACGCGAAGAGCCAGCCCGCCACCAGGATCACCACCCAGACCTCGGCCAGCGTAAGACCGATGCCGAGCAGCAGCCAGTCATGGGTGCGCAACGGTGTCAAGCGACTGCGCCCCAGCCCCACGGCCAGCCCCGCCATAACGATGAGCACACCCCAAAACAGCACCGCCGGGCCGACCTTGGGTCCGGCGGCGAACAGCACCCAGCGATCATCCGGCAGACGCAGTGTCTGGGACAGGTTGACCGCGTTGATTCCCAGATCCGGCACCGCCGGGCTGAAAGCAGGCGTCAAAACCTGGGCGTCGCGCCAGGCGAGCATCATCTGCTGTTTGCCGGGGACCAGCGGCAGTTCGATGAGGCGCTGCCCGGACGGCAAGGGCAGGGCGCGTCCATCGACAGCGAGCTGTCTGAGTTCGGCGCCCTCCGGGAGCTGGACGCGATGCCGACCGCCCTGACTGCTGCGCACATCAAGCGTTAGCGTGGCGTCGCTGCCGCGCCGACCCGGCGCGACCTCGTAGCCCACACGGTCGATGGTCAGGGTCGGCCCAGGCACGCCCGCCGGGCGGGTGAAGCGCAGCCGCAGCGTCTCTCCCGGAAGCGGGCGCCAGTTCGGCGGCTGGGGTTCGGCATCCCCCCGATGATGCACCGGCGGCACGCCCTCGGCATCCATGTTCCAGAGCGGACTGACGTCGAGACGCCAGTCCTCGGTGAGCCTCGGGTCCGCACTGGCCGTGAGGTCTAGCTCCGCGACCGTGGCCAGGCTGGAGGCCCAGGTCATCTCGGTCTGACCGGGCGCGAGCGTGACCCTGACCTGATCGCCCTGCACCTGCACACCCGGAGTCTGGACCGATTCGCCAGGCAGCAGCGCGACCGGGATCAGCACGGGAAACTCGGGGGGCGAAAGGCGCAGCACCCGTGTCTCGACACGCCAGTCGAGACCGATTTGCAACCGGCGCTCGATCAGCAGCAGCGGCGGCAGGGCGTCTTGGGTCAGCGGTCGGTCGGCCTCGCTCTGGTTCTGCGCGACCCGCACCAATTGGACCTGACCGCCAGGGCGGCCGTTGGCGTCCAGTCCATCGACGCGCCAGCCGTCGGTCTCCACTACGACCTGACGCGGCGGCAGCGGCAGCGGGAGGTCGACTTCGGTGCGCGTCGGCATCGGTCCGGCGAGCCGGATCTCATGACGTCCGGGTGGGATTGGTATCAACAGCAGACCATCCGCTCCGCGACCCAGCCGGTCCAGCGTCTGGCCATCGACCGACACCTCAGTGGGCGACCAGCCGCCGCGACCGCCCGGCACGGGCGCGGCGACCTCTATCGCGGCGTCAAGCGTCAGTTGCAGGATCAGACGCTCTGGCTCGGCCCGAATTTCCAATTTAGGCAGCTCCAGACAGTGCGGTAGACAATCCGGCGGCTCCAGCAGGCGCGTGCGTAGTTCTTCGAGCAACTCGGGCGCGGGGAATTCGGCGGCCAGCGACGCACTCGGCTGGAGCGTCGTCGCGAGTCCGCCAGCCAACAGCATCAGGGCCAGTGTATTGGAGCCGCGAGGGACGCGGATCAATCCGGCCAGGCGCAACCCGAGCAGCGCCACCAAGAGGCTGGCGCAGAGCGAGAGCACCAGCTTCCAGCCCGGCGTCAGCAGCCACAGCCGCGCCTGCTCGTGCTGCGCCACGGGTCCGGTCCAGGCCAAGTCGTAGGCATTGAACCGCCAGCTCGGGATGCCAGCGCCGGTCTGGACCTGGGCATCGGGGTCCAGGGCCATCATGGGGTTCGGTTCGGGAGAGACCGGCTGTTTGAGCGACTTGCGCACACTATCCGCCGCCATGTACGTCTCGGATCGATAAGCATCCATTCCGACCCCCGAACTGCTCGCGCCCTCGATCACCATCCTCGTCTGACTCGACAGACCGGCGAAGCTGGCTGAGCGGTCCAGATGGGGATAGAGACCGCCGCGAATCTCAGAGACCAGAAACGGCAGCCCCACCACCAGCAGCGCCAGAAGACTCAAGCGCCAGTACCAGGCGACAAGCGTGCGCAGACGGGGCTGCGCGGGTGCTTTCGGCAGCAGGCGCAACAGCGCGGCAGCCGCCAGGACATGCAGCCACACCAGTTGCGGCGCGCCCGGTGACTGCCAGGTCAGGGCCAGCGCAGCCAACCCCAGCGCCCCCCAACCCCAACCCCAGATGCGCCCGATACCCAGCGTCAGGATCAGGACCAGAAAGAGATCGAGCAAGCTCCAGCGATAGAGCCAGGTATCGGGTAGATTGTCGACGCCCGAGACCGCGAGCAGATCCCACCCCGGCGGCAGATAGAGACGCCCACGCGCGTCATCGAACGTCAGCGCCCAGCCGGATGCGGGAACCCGCTCGGGCTGGGATTCGAGCCGCCCGTCGGCGATTAAATCCAGGCGACCCTGGCGCACTTCCACGCCGGGTGCACCATCCTGCCCGAGCCGGGTGATCAAGCGAGGCGACCCGTCGACCTGGACCTGGCCGAGATCGAGATCCGCGCCGGTCTCCAGCCGCGAGACGCGGTTGAGATCACCGGAAATGCGATCGCGCACGCTGTAGCCTAAACCGTCGAAATCCAACCACAGCTCGCGCGACAGACTGAGCCGGTCCGGCTCGGGGTCGGCGTCGCCGCGTCGCTGCTCGGTGAGCGTCATGCGATCTTGCGGGCCGACCAGATAGACCGGCAGTCGCGACCAGTCTTCGGGCAGGCGGGTCTGTCTGGGGTCGAGCGCGCTCACCCCGCTGACCTCGACCTGGCGCAGGTCGGGATGGGCGGCGAACGCCCAGACCTCGCGCTCCGGCCAGGGTGCAGGGGCCATGGCGCGCGCGAGTGTGCTCACCAGGCCTGGATGATAGGCCGTGACCTCCAGCTCCCAACGTCCGGGGCGGGCCTGAACGCGTAGCGTCCCGTCCGTCTCGATACGTGTCGGCAGGGCGCTTTCGACACGCAGCGGGATGCCCCCAGGCAGGGGCACGGGACCAAGGCGCACCTCGCGCGCGCGTCCCGAGACTTCGAGTTCGAGCCGGGTCAGGACTTGCAGCGGCAGACTGTCCGAGACACGGCGGTAGACCTCGAAACGCAGTTGATCTCCCTCCGCCGCGACCGCTGCATCTGCCGGATCGCGCAGCCACAACCGCCCGCCGGTCTCCAGGCGCGGCCAAGGTTGCGCCAGACCATTGAGCACCAGACCCAGCAGGGCGGTCTGCGCGGGCAGCATCAGCGACTCGGGAGGCTGCCGCCACGCAAAGCGCCCGCTCAAGTCATGCGTCCCTGGGGCGAGCTTCACGCTCGGGCGGCCCTCGCGCGCGACGACTGGCACGGGCTGGCCACCATCGCGCACCGCTTGGGGCCAGATGTCGGCATCGCCAGGCAGCGCGACCCAGTGCTCGGCAAAGACCCGCCAAGTCTGATCGAACCGTCCGCCCTCGGCGGAAAGATCCAGGCTCAGCCGTCCCGGCCAGGCGCAGACCGGCGTACCGTCGCTGCTGCTCAAGGGGCAATCGCGTTGGCGCCGGTGCTCTGGCTGCTGCTCCAGCACCCAGGGTATCCACGGCTTTAATGCATCAGGAATCGCGGGGTTTGGATCTGAATACTCAGGCGGCGTGTCGGCGACTGCCAGACCGGCCAGCCCGAGCAGCAGCATGATCCCTGCAGCGATCCAAAAGCGGCGTGATCCATGCGTGCTCGGTGCCTGTGTCGACAGCGCGCGAACGAAGGAATGCGACATGCGTGGAGCCCCCGGCAATTCGCTTAGGTTTTATGGATCGATTGTGCAACACTTTGTGCTAGCCGTCGCGATTGAGCCTCCGCCCGGTTGTCACCTATACTGGCGGCTTAAATCAGATGCGGCTTCTCCTGCCGCTTGGACTAGGAAATCAATACCAATGCGGAGAATTCTTTCGGCACTGATCTCGATGATCCTGTGCGTAACGGCTCAGGCGCCCATGGCGGAGGATCTGCTCCAGATCTACGATCAGGCGGTTGTCAGCGATCCTTCACTGCGCGAGGCCGAGCAGAACCTGTTTGCAACGCGCGAGGTCAAGCCGCAGGCACGCGCGCTGCTGCTGCCAAATCTCAGTGCCAGCGGCGATGTCGATTATCGCACTGTCGACAGCGACAGCCGCTCGAGCGCGGGATCCTCAAGTTTCACCGATGACTACAGCACTCAAGGATTGCAGGCGGTGGTGACTCAGAGCCTGTTCAACCGCGCCAATTGGATGACGTTGCAACGATCCGACAATGTCATCGCTCAGGCCGAGGCCGAGTATCGCAACTTCGATGTCGATCTGATGGCCCGCGCCACAGAGGCCTATTTCGACGTACTGCGCGCGGCGGACCTGGTGACGGTGCAGGAGGCGCTGCTGCGCGCCACCGAGCGCCAGCTTGAGCAGTCCAATCAGCGCTTCGAGGTTGGCCTGGTCGCCATCACCGATGTCAATGAGAGTCAGGCCGCGTTCGACCGATCCAGGGCCGACCTCATCAACGCCAAGAATACGCTCGGCAACGCCTGGGAGGCGCTACGGGTCATCATCGGTACCACCAGTGTGTCCTTGGCGCGCTTGGGGGATAAATTACCGCTCGCACCGCCAGAACCCAACGAAATCACTGCCTGGGCAGACACCGCGATTCGCAGCAACTACGGCATCATCGCCGCAAGCGAGGCCGCGGCCGCAGCCAATCGGGTGATTGAGATCGAACGCTCCGGCCATTATCCGACGCTCGATCTGCAAGCCGGTTACGATTTTGCGCGCTCTGGCGCCCAATTCCGCACCAACTCCGATACCGGCTTCGTCGGTCTGACGGTCAATGTACCGATCTTCCAGGGCGGTGCGGTGACGTCGCGCACACGCGAGGCCGGCTACAACTTTCGCGCCGCACAGGATCGTCTCGACCAGACCCGGCGCCAGGTCGATCAACAGGTCCGAGATGCCTTCCGTGGCATTCTCTCCAGCATCGAGGACGTCAAGGCCCGCCAGGCATCCATCGTCTCGGCGCGCTCGGCCCTGGAGTCGACCCAAGCCGGGCTGGAAGTCGGCACTCGCACCCAGGTTGATGTCCTTGATGCCCAGCGTAATCTGTTCCAGGCCGAGTTTGACTATCTGAGCGCGCGCTACGCCTACATCCTCAACGGCATCAAGCTCCATCAGGCAACCAGCACATTGACCCGCGAGGTGCTGGCCAAGGCCAATGCCTGGCTGAATCCCAGCGATCTGCTCGTTCCTCCGAGCTACTGAGCATGTCTGGCAATAGCTTTGGCAAGCTCTTTGTCGTGACCTCCTTCGGTGAGAGTCACGGCCCGGCGATCGGCTGCGTCGTCGACGGCTGTCCGCCAGGTCTGGCGCTCAGCGCCGCCGATCTGCAAGTCGATCTCGATCGTCGCAAGCCTGGACAGTCGCGCCATACCACCCAGCGGCGCGAGTCCGACAGCGTGGAGATTCTCTCCGGTCTGTTTGAGGGTCGCACAACCGGCGCACCTATCGGTCTGCTCATCCGCAACGAGGATCAGCGCTCCAAGGATTACTCTGCCATCGCCAGCCGTTATCGGCCCGGTCATGCCGACTACACCTACGATCAGAAATACGGCGTGCGGGACTATCGCGGCGGCGGTCGTTCCTCTGCGCGCGAAACCGCCGTGCGGGTCGCCGCCGGCGCGATCGCTAAGAAGTATCTGGCCGAGCGCCACGGGGTTCGGGTACGCGGTCATCTCGCGCAGTTGGGCCCGATCCGTCCCCAGGGGTTCGATTGGGACGAGGTCGAGCGCAATGTCTTTTTCTGGCCCTGCGCTGCGACGCTCGGCACGCTCGAAAGCTACATGGACGCCCTGCGCAAAGAGGGCAACTCTATCGGTGCGGCGGTGACTCTGGTGGTCTCGGGCATGCCGACGGGCCTGGGTGAGCCAGTCTTCGATCGGCTCGATGCCGAGATCGCCCACGCCATGATGAGCATCAACGCGGTCAAGGGTGTCGAGATCGGCGCCGGTTTCCGGTGTGTCGAACAGAAGGGCACCGAGCATCGCGATGAGATGACGCCCGAGGGCTTTCTCTCCAACGACGCAGGCGGCATCCTCGGTGGTATTTCCTCTGGACAGGACGTGGTGGTGCGCATCGCGCTCAAGCCGACGTCCAGCATCCGGCTACCGGGGCGCACGATCGACAGCACCGGCTCGGCCACTGAAGTGATCACCACCGGGCGGCACGATCCCTGTGTCGGTATCCGCGCCACGCCGATCGGCGAGGCCATGTTAGCGCTGGTGCTGATGGATCATGTCCTGCGCCAGCGCGGGCAGAATGGCGATGTGTCCCCGCCCACCGGGGCGATTGCGCCGTCAGCCATGGGCTGAGGCGCAGCCACTTCTCCCCGCCCAGCCCGCCCCAGCCGGGGCAGGCGGTCAGCGAGTCCGAATTTCCGGCGGTCCCGCGTATTCGACGGGCCACTCCATCGCGCCTGAAGGCTCCCGCGTTCCAATGCCGTACTGGCGACTCTCCAGCTATTACCTGCTTTACTTCGCCTCGCTCGGCGCGCTCATGCCCTATTGGGGGCTGTATCTCCAGGACGAGGGGTTCAACGCCCTAGAGATCGGTCAGTTGATGGCGGTCCTCTCCGCCACGAAGATCGTAGCGCCCATGGTTTGGGGACAAATCGTCGACCAGACCGGTCATCGGATGCCTGTGGTGCGGCTTGCCGCGTTGCTGTCGGTGCTCGGATTCGCGACGGTGTTCCTGGCCGATGGCTTTTGGGGGCTTGCCCTGGCCATGTTCCTATTCAGCTTTTTCTGGAACGCCTCGCTGCCGCAGATGGAGGCCGTGACCTTCAATCATCTCGGTGCGCGCCCGAGCCGCTATGCCTTGGTGCGGCTCTGGGGCTCAGTCGGCTTTATTCTGGTGGTCATGGCCCTGGGGCTGATGCTGGAGCAAGACACACTCGGCATCGTTCCGGTGTGGCTGCTGTGGATCATGGTCGGGACCTGGCTGAGTACGCTGTCGATTCCCGACAGCGCACCTGCGCTCGGCGGGCACACATCGGCGTCATTACGCGTGTTGTTGCGCCGACCGAGCGTTCTGGCGTTCTTCGCCGCCTGCTTTCTGATGCAACTCAGCCACGGTATCTATTACGCCTTTTATTCCATTCATTTGAAATCGGCGGGGTATTCCAGCGCCGCAGTGGGCCAGCTCTGGGCCTTGGGAGTAATCGCGGAGGTGCTGGTGTTCCTGGTCATGCATCGTCTGCTCGAGCGTCTCGGCGCGCGCCGGATCCTGCTCTGGAGTCTGGGCGTTGGCGTGTTGCGGTGGCTGGCGGTCGGGGCTTATGTGGATGTGCTCGTCATCGCGCTGGTTGCGCAGGTTCTGCATGCGGTGACCTTTGGCGCCTTTCACGCCTCGGCCATCCATCTGGTCCATCACGTTTTTCCGGGACGCACCCAGGGTCGCGGACAGGCCCTCTACAACAGTCTGAGCTTCGGTGCCGGAGGTGCAGCGGGCAGTCTCATCGGCGGGCTGTTGTGGACCGACCAGGGTCCACTGGCGGCCTTCGGCGTCGGCGCCGCGATGACGTTTGTTGCACTGATCATCGTCTGGAGATGGGTCAACGGTGAGATGCGCACTATCTGACTTAGACGTCGGCAGGGCGAGCGCGTTTAAACATTCCGTTTTCCAGGGAGTTGACGGATGCTAGCGAGAAACAACCGTTGGAGTTTCTCATGTCAGCAAGCATTCTTGAGCATTTCACGTCCCTGGTAGACCCCCGGA
>JARIBS010000098.1 GCA_029257385.1 Thiorhodococcus sp. | reverse complement strand
TCCGGGGGTCTACCAGGGACGTGAAATGCTCAAGAATGCTTGCTGACATGAGAAACTCCAACGGTTGTTTCTCGCTAGCATCCGTCAACTCCCTGGAAAACGGAATGTTTAAACGCGCTCGCCCTGCGACTGATCCAGCCGGGTCCGGCTTTACTGCCGACCATGCCCTCGGGCACATTGTAAAGATTCGTAAAGCCCAGGGCTTGCAGCGCTTGCTGCATATGGCTGCTGCGGTTGCCGGTGCGGCAGATCAGCACGATGGGCGCTGATGTATCGCCACCGACGCTTCCAAGCACGCGGTTGGCGAATCCTGCGGGGCCTCTGGGGTCGCGCATGTCGATACGCTGGGCCATGGGCGCAACGCCGGTCTGGCGCCACTCCGGCGGGGTGCGGATGTCGATCAGCGTGATTTCGCCCGTTTGAGCCCTTGCGAGCGCCGCCTGCGGGGTGAGATCGGGTCCGCTCGCCCGCGAGCAGCCGATCACCAGGAGGCTGGCTGCGAGCAGCACGGGAAACCATCGAACACCTGTGTACATCATGGTTATCTCTCGGGAGTGATGAGGTTGGGATACAGCGTGGCGTTCCTGCCAAGGAGACAGCGCCGGTGGCGAGTATACTCAGTGCGCGCGGCGAAAAATCCATCTGTGCCGGTCATGGGTATACTCGGAGCTGAACACGAATAACCAGAACTACACGGAGCGCCATGACAACCGCCATCCTCGTCGGCAAGCAAGCCGATCAAGCCGTCTCCCTTCTGGCCCGCATGGCCAACCGTCACGGCCTGGTGGCGGGTGCTACGGGCACCGGCAAGACGGTCACGCTCCAACGCCTGGCCGAGCAGTTCAGTCGCGTGGGCGTTCCGGTGTTCCTGGCCGATATCAAGGGCGATCTGGCCGGAATCAGCCAGCCGGGCGGGGATAATGCGCGTGTCGCCGAGCGGGTCGCCGCGCTGTCGTTGGAGCGCGAGGACGGCTTCCTCTATGCAGCCAATCCGGTGATGTTCTGGGACATCCTCGGCGATCAGGGGCACCCGGTGCGCACCACCGTGAGTGAGTTAGGCCCGATGTTGCTGTCGCGTCTGCTTAATCTCAACGAGGTACAGGAAGGCGTGGTCAACATCGTCTTCCAGGTCGCCGACGAGAACGGCTGGCTGCTGCTCGATCTCAAGGATCTGCGAGCGCTGCTGGCCCATGTCGCCGACCATGCGGCCAGCCTGCAGACCCGCTACGGCAATGTCTCCAGGGCCAGTGTCGGTGCCATTTTACGCCGTCTTCTGGCGTTGGAGCAGCAGGGCGCGGAGCGTTTTTTCGGCGAGCCTGCGTTGACGCTTCAGGACATGATGCAGACCGACGAGCAGGGCCATGGCTATATCAACGTCCTGGTGGCCGAGAAGCTGATTCATGCGCCCGCGCTTTATTCCACTTTCCTGCTCTGGCTGCTCTCGGAGCTGTTCGAAGAGCTGCCCGAGGTGGGTGATCCCGACAAACCGCGCATGGTGCTGTTCTTCGACGAGGCGCACCTGATGTTCGACGACGCGCCCAAGGTGCTGCTCGACAACATCGAGAAAGTGGTGCGATTGATTCGCTCCAAGGGAATCGGCATCTATTTCGTCACCCAGAATCCGCTCGATGTGCCCGAAAGCGTGCTCGGTCAGCTCGGCAATCGGGTCCAGCACGCCTTGCGTGCCTACACACCGAAGGATCAGAAAGCGGTGCGGGTCGCCGCCGAGACCTTCCGCCAGAATCCGGATCTGGACACCGAAGCGACCATCACCGCGCTGGGTGTGGGTGAGGCGCTGGTATCGACTCTGGACGATGCGGGCATTCCGGGGATCGTGCGGCGTGTTGCAGTCGCGCCGCCCGGCAGCCGACTGGGACCGATCAGCGAGACAGAACGCTTGGCCGTGATGGCACACTCCCTGGTCGCTGGCGTCTACGATGATGCGATCGATCGCATCTCCGCCTACGAAATCCTCGAAGAACGTGCCCAAAAAGCGGCCGCCGCCACAGCGACATCTGAGACCGAGTCAGCGCGTCGAGACGCCGCTGGACGCGGCAGAACGTCCTCGCGCGCACGCCAGAGTCCGATCGATGCCTTTGCCAAAAGCGCCATGCGCTCAATGGGGACACAGATCGGTCGCCAGCTCGTGCGCGGGATTCTGGGTTCCCTGCTCGGCGGCGGGACGCGCGGGCGCTGAACCCATGGCCATTGTCGAGCGCCACTGTGACCCGTGTATGCGCTGGGCCATCCAGGATAAGGAGTTGAGCGCGTCGCTGTTGTGAGCCGCGCCCCGTCAGCCGTGACGGGGAGGGCGCTTTGGGGTCAGTCTGCGACTGGTTGTGATGGCGGTGCTGACTCGTTTGACCTGCTCAGATCCTGGCTCGTCGTCTCCAGGCGTCGCGCGGCCTCATCGGCCGCTGTGGCCAATCCCCGCTTGGCGTCTTCGAGCGTCGCGCCGATCTTCTCGCCAGCCGTTTGCATGGATGAATCGATGCGCTCGCCGGCTTGGTTCATCGCGGCTTCGGTCTGCTCACCGGCCTTTTGCATGGCCGCATCCAGATCCTTGCCCATGCGCTCTGCCGGGCCTTGTGTCTGCTCCTGCCCCGCGTCTTGTCCACAGCCTGCGGCGGCGATTAGAAACACCGCGCCGATAGCGCTGACCGCGTACCGCGCGAGCGTGCGTGACTGGCTGTTATGCATCCTGATATCTCCTGTCTGACGGATGTGGTGTGCTGGACCCAATGCGCCGCGCACAGGAGGCACGATTGGGAAGCGCGCGGCCGAGGCGGTTCAAAATGTAGAGCCATTCCCTAAACTGACCACCTCAGCGGTGGTCGAGCCTATCGATTCGACGGATCGACGTCAAAATCCTATTCAGCCTGCCCTCGTACAATCGCTGTGTTGCGCAAATCTGATACTGTTTGGCGGGCCAGCGTTGTTGACTTCGACTCTTGGGCGCGTCGCGCCAACTATAGCAGGATCGCACTATGACTCACGCACGCTTGTGGATGACCCTTGGCGCCCTATGTGGGCTGCTGACCGTCTTGTTTGGCGCCTTTGGCGCACACGGGATTGAGGGCCGTATCGAGGCCGATCTGCTGGCGAACTGGCAGACGGGCGCGCACTATCTAGGTCTGCATGCCGCAGCGATTCTCGTCTGCGGGCTGATTCTGCTGCACGTACCGCGATCGCGGCTGGTCAGTGGTGCTGCTTGGGCGTTTCTGATCGGTGTCTGTCTGTTCAGCGGGAGTCTGTTCCTCATGACTCTGACCGGCGTGCGACAGCTTGGAATGATCACCCCCATCGGCGGTGTCTCGCTGATCCTCGGCTGGGCGCTGCTCGCCGTGGGTGCGGCCCGTCTGCCTGACTGAACCGGCTCAGACGATGCGCACTACCAGAATTTTCGTGGATGCCGAATTGCGTGTCGGCGCGCGTCTGAGCCTGCCGGCCGCTCAGGCACGTCATCTTGCCCAGGTGCTCAGGCTCGGTCCCAACGACGAGTTCGTGCTCTTCAACGGCGACGGTCGAGACTATCAGGCGCGTCTGCTCGAACCGAGCCGACACGCCGCGATGGTGCGTATCGAGGGGCGTGGGGACGCAGAGTCCGAGCAGCCGCTGGATATCCGTCTCGCGCTGGGGATCTCCAGAGGAGAGCGGATGGACTTCGCGCTCCAGAAGGCGGTCGAGCTGGGTGTGGGAAGGCTCACGCCGCTTTTTACCAAGCGCAGTCAAGTCAAGCTCGATGGGGCACGTCTAGACAAACGCATGGAGCATTGGCGCGGTGTGGTTATCGCGGCATGCGAGCAGTCCGGGCGGCGACGGTTGCCGATCCTGGACCGCGCACAACCGCTCGCGCACTGGCTGGAGACACAGACCGCTGGCGCTCTGTTGTTGGACCCGCTGGCGCCGTTGCCTTTGACACGCCTGCCCGCGCCTGAGAGCGCCGTGACCTTGCTGGTGGGTCCAGAAGGTGGACTCGCTCCCGATGAAAGAGACGCCGCGTACCGGCGCGGGTTACGCGGTGTGCGTCTCGGTCCGCGAATACTCAGGACCGAGACGGCGCCATTGGCGGCGATCGCGGTGGTTCAGGCGCTCTGGGGGGATCTCGGAGACGCCTGACATGCACTCATGCGGTGTTGGATCGCTCTTCGAGCATCGCGTTGATCTCATTGAGCAGCTCGGACTCCTGGTAGGGTTTGCCGAGGTAGCGGTTCACGCCGAGCTGCATGGCGTAGTCGCGATGCTTGGCCCCGGTGCGCGAGGTGATCATGATGATTGGCAGATGCTTAAATTCCTCGGAGCGACGGATGTGGCGTGTTAGTTCGTAGCCGTCCATGCGCGGCATTTCGACATCAAGCAGCAACAGATCCGGAATCCGCTCATCGAGCAGGGTCAGCGCCTCGACGCCGTCCTTCGCCGTGAGCACATCGATATTCTGGCGTCGCAGGAGTCGGCTGGTGACTCGCCGCACGGTCAGTGAGTCGTCCACCACCATGACGCAGGTGGTCTCTTCGGCCACCTCTGGCGCCTGCATGGCGACCGACTTATAGTCCTGGGCCGCCCCAGACCTCAGAAGCGCCAAGGCATCAAGGATAAGCGCGACGCGACCGTCCGGCAGGATGGTGCCGCCGCTGAGCCAGCGTACGCCGGCGAGTTGCGCTCCCAGCGGTTTGACCAGGATGCGCTGACTCTCGATCAGGCTATCGACCTGCAGCGCGACGCGCTGATCTCCCAGGTGCGCAAGCAGCAGGGGCAACCAGCGTTTCTCGCCCAAGTCGGGTTCCTGACCGGGTTCCAGCACACTGCCGAGATAGATGACTTTGTAGTCGTGTCCGCGCGCGGAGAAAGTCTTGGTATCGTCGGCGCGGATCGCCATGAGATCAGCATGATCAATGCGTGCTACACCCTCGACCGTGCTATGGGGCACGGCATAGATGTTCTCTCCGGCCGAGACCAGGAATGCCTCAATGATGGCGAGCGTGAGCGGCACCCGGATGGTGAAACGGGCGCCCTTGCCGGGTGAGGATTCGACACTGATGGCGCCATTGGCGGTCTTGATCTCGGAGGCGACAACATCCAGACCCACGCCGCGGCCCGAGATCTGGGTAATCTTGCCGGAGGTGGTAAAGCCAGGTTCGAGGATGAATTGGAGCAGCGCCTCGTCTGGCAGACTGGCCTCCTCGGCCATGAGCCCGCGGGCGATCGCCTGCTTGCGGATGGCGTCCAGATCCATGCCCTTGCCGTCGTCGCCCAGGCTGATGACGGCGTCGTTGCCTTCGCGGCGCAGCGCCAGCGTCACCATGCCAGTCGCCGACTTGCCCTTGGAGACGCGCGTTTTGGTGTCCTCCAGACCATGGTCGACGGCATTGCGCAGCAGGTGCTCCAGCGGCGCGGTCAGGCGGTCCAGGATGGTGCGGTCGAGTTCGACCTCCGGTCCGATGACCTCGAGTCTGGCGGACTTGCCCAGGCTGTCGGCGGTCTGGCGCACCAAGCGGTGGAGTCTGGGAACGACCTGCACGAAGGGCACCAGTCGCGTGCGCAGCAGACCATCCTGAAGGTCATCGGCCAAGCGCGCCTGCTGCGTGAGCAGGGCGGTGAATTCGCGCTGATAGCCGCCCAGCATCTCCTTGACGCTGACGAGGTCGTTGACCGTCTCGGCCAGGCTCCCGGAAAGTTGTTGGAGCCGCGAGAAGCGATCCATCTCGAGTGGGTCGAAAGACTCGTCGTACTCGGAGGTGGCGCCACTGCGCTCGAAGCGGTGCAGGATCTGGGTCTGAGTTTCGATCTCAAGCAGCCGGAGTTGCTCGCGCAGACGCACGACCGTCTGGTCAAGCTCGCCGAGTCCGAAACCGAGTTGTCCATTGCGTTGGGTCAGGCGTCCGCGATAGATGCTGATCTCGCCAGCATGGTTGACCAGCCGGTTGAGTAGATCGGATCTGACCCGGATCTGGGGCGCCACGGCGACGGCTGGCGCTTCCCACGCAGCCGGCTGAGTGCCGCTCGCCAAGGGCGGCGGCGATGTCACCACCGGCTCCGGCGTCGCGGGACGCATCATTGCGCCATCCAGCTCGGCTGGCGCGGTGGTTGGCTCCTCATGCGCCGTGTGCGTGAGCTCATGGACCAAGGTGCTCGAGCGCGGTATCGGCACACCCTGTTCGAGGGCGTCGACCTGTAGCGACAGGGTATCGACCGCGCGCTGCGCGAGTTCGAGGGTGATGTCCGTCACGCCACCCTGCTCATCTTCGAGCCACTTCAGCCGGGTCTCGAGCGCGTGGCCGAGATCGCCGATGGCACTAAGCCCGGTGAGCCGGGCGCTGCCCTTGAGTGTGTGCAACAAGCGGTTGATGCCATCGAGCAGTCCGCTATCCTGAGGCGAGAGCTGCCAGTTGCGGAATTGGGTGTCGAGATTGTCGAGCAGATCTCGCGCATCTTCCAGGAACAGCGCGGCCAGATCCCGATCTGGCGCTGGCTGGGTATCCTGAGCAATGACCTCTGGCTCTGCGAGTACCTGTTGTTCTTGCGCCACGGCCATCACGTCGGCCGGGGTCTGTTCGACAGACGCTCCCGCGTGCGCATCGGGCGCAGTTTCCTCGGGCTGTTCAGTCATCGCCTCGGTGACGACGATCTCCTCGTCCTCGACCGTGGGCTCGGTCTCTTCTTCCGGCTGCTCGGGTGCCTCGGTGACGACGATCTCCTCGTCCTCGGCCGCGTACTCGGCCTCTTCCTCCGGCCGCTCGAGTGCCTCGGTCTCGAGATTCTCTTCGGCCGTGGCTTGCAGTGGCGCGCTATCGGCCTGAGCAAGCGCCAATTGTTCCAGCTCATCAAGTAGCTCGGCCAATGTGGCCTTGCCAACGCCCACCTCGGGCAGTTCTTCGACGCGCTGTGCGATACCCGTGGCCGTGCGCCTGAGCAGCGACAGCAGATGGGCGTCCAGGTCTTCACCCGCAGTCAGGGCTGGTTTGATGCACAGCTCAAACGCCCTGGTCACCCGCGAGATTGAGTCGATGCCGGCCATCCGCGCGCTGCCGGTCAGCGTGTGCAGGGCGCGCTGGAGTGGTTCATCGACTCTGGCGTCTACCGTGTCGGCGCGCTCCAGGAAGGCGTATAGCGTGCTGAGGTGTTCATGGGTTTCGGCCTGGAAGATCCGCAGCAACTCCTCGTCGGCGGCAAACAGGCTGTCGTGATCAATGATCTCACCGGAGAGCCGAGCCATTGAGGTGTCTTCCGGCGCGCTGGTGTCGCCCACATCGGAGGTGGCTTGGGAGTCTGGCTCAAGCGCAACGCCACCCCGTAACTGATCGGCGCGCGAGACGAAAGGTGCGACGTCGAAAAACTGCCCCTCGGTTTCTGCCGTTACCAGATCCGGTAACGCGGAGACGGCCTCGGAAACGCAGACGAGGATCTCCTCGGTGGGGAGGGTCGCGGTTTCGCTCAGGTGGGTGAGCAGCGACTCCATGGCCTCGGCGAACTCACTCACTTGCAGCGCGCCGACCAGGCGTCCACTGCCCTTGAGGGTGTGGAAGCTGCGCCGTAGCGTTACGAGCGCCTCGGTGTCGTTGGGATCGGACTCCCAGCGGGCGAACTGGGTCCGCGCCGACTCCGTTTCTTCTCGCGCCTCCTCGATAAAGATTTCGATGAACTCGGTTTCAGCATCGTCGGACACATCGAGATCAACGCTGCTCTCGGTTGGCTCGGGCAAGGACGCGGTCTCGCTCGGGTCTTCTTCGGCAAGGTCGCCGAGTTCGGCATAGAGTGCTGAGATGGAGCGCCCGGCGTGATCAATTAGATTCTCGCCGAGCGGCGTGGCCTCTTGGAGATGACCGATGTAGAGTTCTAGCCCCGCAATGGCGTCGGCAAGATATTCAAACTGAACGGGCGTGGGAAGCTGGCCCGTGCGCACATAGCCACGCTGGATCAGCGTCCCGATGGTCTCTGCGAGGTCTGCGGCTGGATTCTCGCCCAAGATGCGCAGGGCGCCCGAAACGCTCTGGAGGTAGTTCTGTGTGGGTACGATCTCTTGCGGCGCGTGCTTCTCTGTCTGCCAATTGCTGATTGCCTCCTTGACGCGTAGCAGCTCGTAACTGGCTTCGCGCAGGGTCGCTGCAAACAGCTCGCCTAAGTCCATGTCGGGGGCGATAATCTGGTCGGCTTGCGTGGCGCGGTGACCGGCATGGGCGAGCAGCACAGCCTCGATCCCGAGGAGTTCCATGGCATAGAACTCGATCTGGGAGGCGTCGCCACTGATATCGTTGCTATCGAGGGCGTCGAAGTTTTCCGCGAGCGCACGCATCCGCGCCGGCAGGTTGCCGACTTCGGCGTCGTCGAAGGTCGTGGCGAGCTGGCGCAACGTGTCGCCGAAGATGCTTTGACCCGCGCGCTCGCCATGGGTGATGGTGTCGAACTGCGCCTTCAGGCTCGTGAATTGCGCGAGTGCGGCGATCGCCAGCTCGGCGACGGCCTCATCGCTGTCGAGGTCGGCCGCTTGGCTCAGGACCGACGACACGCCCGAGCGGTTGGAGCCGTACCTGATCTTCAACTCGCCGATCACGGGCGAGTCGATGCGCGCCTCAGTCAAGGTGCTCAGGAGCTGCTCGATCAGGGTTTTGCCGTCGACTTCGGGCCACTGTGGGGGGCTCTGGGTCAGGGGCTTCTGAACCCAATCGAGGCGCCCCATTAAGGTTCGGGTACTCGGTTCGGTCGCGAGCCGACCATCACGCAACGCATCGGTGAAGACTTCGGCGAGACGGAAAAGGTCGGCAAGCAAGCCGTCTTTCAGGTAGTCGTGTAACTGACGGAAGAGACTGCTCAGATGAAGCAGGCCCTGGCTCTGCGCATCATCTCGGTACCATTCGACGAGGTGGCGATGAAACTGCGGGCGCACTTGGCGCATGACCTCGGCGAGGATGTCGAGCTCCTCGGGCACCCATTGCGAGTCGCCGTCGCGATCGACTGCGGCGAAGTTCAGCAATTCGGAGTGACTGAGGGGAAGCTGATCGCAAGCGCCGCGAACCTCGTTGAGGATCGTCCAGAGGCTCAAGGGCGGCTCGTCGAACCCGGCGTCGAGCCGGTCAAGGTGGCTGGTCAGCTGATCGAGCGCCTGCCCCATGACCTGGATCGTTTCCGATGGAATCTCGACGTCGACGTCCGAGATCCGCTCCGCCAGTCGCGTCATCTCATTGACGAGTCGCGCCGGTGTCGTCAGTTGCAACGCCAGCAGAACACCATGCACCTGTTCGAGTGCCTCAACGGCAGGCGTCAGGTCCATCTGCGGCTCGTGCGCAACGGCCCCGGCCGCGACTAAGTCGCGTACCGGACGCAAGGTTGCGCCAATTTCGTTCTTGACCCATTTCAGGCCGCCTACCACCTTCTTGTCTCCCATGGCCCGCTACTCGTTGTGCGCTCTGCAAATGTCAGGGCAACCGGAATCCGGTAACCGATTTCTGGAGTTCGTTGGCCAGTTTCGCGAGTTCTTCGACCGACTCAGCGGACTGTCTGGTGCCATCGTTGTTCTCCTCGGTGATGGCGCGAATTGTCTGCACCGTGTCGTTGATCTCAGCCGATTGACGCGACTGGCGCTGCGAGGAATCCGCAATGCGCTTGGTCAGCTCGGCGATATAGGCCGAGACGTTTTCGATCTCGCGCAGGGCGTCGCCGGCGTTCTCGGCCAGGTTGGCGCCTTCCACGACGCCCGCCGTGCTCGCCTCCATGGAGCTGACGGCCTCGTTGGTATCGGCCTGGATGGTCCGCACCAGTACCTCGATCTGCTTGGTCGCGTTACTGGAGCGCTCGGCGAGGCGTTGAACCTCGTCGGCAACGACGGCGAAACCGCGACCCGCCTCGCCGGCCATCGCGGCCTGCATTGCCGCGTTCAGAGCCAAGATGTTGGTCTGATCGGTGATGTCGTCGATCAGCTCGACGATCTCGCCGATCTCCTGTGAACTCTCGCCCAAGCGCTTGATGCGCTTGGACGTTTCCTGGATCTGCTCGCGGATGGCGTCCATGCCATGGATGGTGTCGCGCACCGTCTGCGCGCCGCGCCCGGCGACCTCCACCGAGCGCGAGGCGACTTCGGCCGACTCGTCGGCGTTGCGCGCGACTTCGTCGATCTGCACCGTCAGCGACTGAACGGCCGCCGATGCCTGGGTGATCTGGAGCGACTGCACGCTGCTGGCCTCCGCTAGACGCAGTGTGATGGAGCGGCTGTCCTGTGCCGAGGCGGAGACTTTGGCGGCGGTCTCGTTGATCGTTGCGACTAGCCCCCTGAGGGCTTCGATCGCGTAGTTGAAGGCGTCGGCGATGGCACCGGTCTTGTCTTCGGCGACCGTGGCCTCGACCGTCAGATCGCCGTCGGCAAGATCGCCGAGTTCGTCGAGCAGACGCAGGATTGCGCGCTCGTCGCGCTCCGTCTGAGACTTCGAGGCCTCCTCGCGACGCCTCGCTTGCTGCAGCGAAAACAGCACGAGTAGCGCCAGACAGACTGCGGCAAAAGCGGCGAGCACCAGCACCGCATTGGCGCCCAGCGGGTAGCCCGCGATCAGGAGCTGGCGTCCGGCGCTGCGATAGTCGCTCAGCAGCGTCTCGAAGGAGGTCTCCAGCCGAGCCTCGGCGTTGTCGATTGCGGGCAGGAGCCTACCTGCGGCCTGGAGCTGATTTTGTGCGCTCAGCACCGCGTCGATGCGCTGGGCTAAAAGACGCCAGTCCTGGTTGATCTGCTTAAGCGACGACTGCAACCGCGCTGTCGCTGCCTGGTGCATGGTGCTTTCAGCGTCCGCGCCGAGTTGCGCCAGCCCGGACTGGAAGACGTTTCGCTCCTGACGCAGACGGGCGAGGGCTTGCTTATCGTCTTTAATGGCGTCCCGCGCGGTGTTTGCGACTTGCCGGGCAAGGTCTCTCTGAGCGGCGGCGGCAATCGACTGACGCGTGTTGAGTTCGTCGATATGCACTAGCCCCAGATAGACGAATAACGCCAATCCGGCAAAGACCAACGCGCTTAGCGTCAGTACAACCGTTATCACCAACCGAGAACCGCCCTCGGTGGTCTTTCCGTAGGTCATTTTGAATCGCTTCGCCATCTGGTGCCGACTCCCGATGCGTGTATTGTCGCTTTCGATTGTGCTTGTCCAATCGACTGTTCTCGTTCGATTGGCTGCGCTTGTTCAGTGTGAAGGGGCCTGGCGTTCCGAATTGAGTCGGTCATGCTGTGCGTGTCCATCACGAATACCTTGCCAAGCGCACTGTAGTGCACTCGTTTCGGCTTAAAGTTCAGGTCGTTGCGGCGTTGAACACCGGATCGGCCATCATCCGACCCAAACGAATCACCGGTAAGGGGGTTCCTTCGAGCAGATAAGATGCCTCGACATAGGGTCGTGCCGGACCAAGTCCGTCCGGGATCTCCGCGACCCGATCGCTGTTTTTGATGTAGCGCATGCCGATGGCCTCAGAGACCAGCAGCCCGCAGGGCAGTTCTTCCTGGCGCACGACCAGGACACGTTCACGGCGTCGCATCGCACCACGTCGATGCTCCGCTGACGTGTCCTGTTGCGATCGCTTGAGCTCTGGCTGTCCGCCCGCGATCAGCGAGGCGAGGTCGTAGATGGGCAACAGGGTTCCACGGTTGTTTGCCACCCCGAGCAACCAGGGCTTGGTTCCGGGAACCCGCGTGATATCCCTAGGCAGTTCGAGGACCTCGGCCATTTGCTCCAGCGGGGTCAGAAAAAATTGTTTCCTGACACGTAGCAGCACCGCCGCCCAGCTATCTGCGGGCGTGGTCTCGTCCGGCAGTCCGGCCACTCTGGCTCGACAACGTGCATCGAGCTTGCGAATCAGCTCATGCAGGTCGGTGCGCGATCTCTTGATCCTAGGCATTGTTTCCGTCATCCAGGACAGCTCGAATGCGTTCAATCAAGAGCTGTCGGTCGACAGGTTTGACCAGGTAGTCGGTCGCACCCTGCCGCAGCCCCCAAGTGCGATCGGTCTGCATGTCCTTGGTCGTCACCATGATAATGGGAATATTGGCGGTCTTGGGGTCCTTACGTAATAGACGCGTGGCCTGATACCCGTTGAGCACCGGCATGATGACATCCATCAGAATCAGATCAGGCAGGATGCGCTGGGCCGTTGTGACGGCCTCTTCGCCATTGGTGGCGGTTTCGACCTGATAACCAGCCTTGAGCAGCGTATTGGTAAAGATGCGCGTCTCCGTCGGCGAGTCGTCAACAATGAGTACAGTTGCATCCTTCACAGCTGCATCCTTCGTTGCAGTCTCGCGCGGGCCTTTAGGGGGTGGGGTCGGTTTTCGAAAGAGGCGTCTCATGGCGTACTTTGAAGCTCTTCGGTGATGTGTTTCTGGTAACTCACCGAAACTGTTATCGAGCAGATAACCGATTGCGGTCGTTCCCTGTTGTCGTTACACGGTGATTGAGGATCCGGGCTGGGCTTAATCGGACTTTGGAGCCCGACTGGCACGCACCGCTCCTAGCAGCTCATCCCCGGTGAAAGGTTTGGACAGGTAGAGTTGCGCGCCAACCATGCGCCCCTTGGCGCGATCGAACAGTCCATCTTTGCTTGAGAGCATAACGACAGGCGTATGCTTGAGGTTCGGGTTGTTTTTGATGAGCGCGCACGTGTGGTACCCATCGAGGCGCGGCATCATAATGTCGACAAAGACCAGGTCGGGTTTGAAGCTGACGACTTTGCCTAATGCCTCAAATCCGTCTTCGGCAACGCAAACCTCGCATCCTGCTTTGTTCAGCATGGTTTCGGCGCTCCTGCGAATGGTCTTGCTGTCGTCGATGATCAGAACCCTGATCCCGCGCAAATCGAGATTATCCTTCATGATCGGTTACAGGGCGGCGTACTGCCGCTGCGAGTTGGATGGCCGCCGTTGTTCATGGGTAAAGGTTGTACCATGAGTGCCCTGGTGTAGCGTAGCGAACGGCGTCACTGTTTGAAGTATTGAGCGACATGGTGATAAGCGCCAATTCCTTAACTCCTTCGCTTGCGAGGAGGGCCGGATCCTTAAAGATAAAGGCGTGGAGGGGATCAAAACGAGTGGACGCGATACTAAAATCAAGCGCTGCAGCATGCAAGTCACAGATTGTTTACAGATGAGACCCCAACGCATGGACCCCAACGACCTCAAGGCGACTCGGATCGGATTCCTGATGGATCCCATCGCCTCCATTAATATCAACAAAGACAGCAGTTTCGCCATGATGCTCGCTGCCCAGCGCCGCGGATGGGCGCTGTGGTATCTGGAGATCGACGATCTCTTCTTGCTTGATGGCCAGGTCATGGCCAGGATGCGCCGCGTGGAAGTGACGGATGATCCCGGCGGATGGTTCAGTTTTATCGACGAGCAGGTGCTGGCGCTTGCGTGTCTTGATGTTCTGATGATGCGTAAAGACCCGCCATTCGATATGGAGTACGTCTATGCGACCTACCTCCTTGAGCTGGCAAGTCGGGACGGTTGTCTGGTCGTGAACGATCCGCGTGGGTTGCGCGACTCCAATGAAAAGCTGTTCACGAGCCTCTTTCCGCAGTGTGCGCCGCCGACGCTTGTCGCGCGCCGAGCGGGCGATATTCGCGCCTTTCATGCCGATCATCGCGATATCATCCTCAAGCCGCTCGACGGGATGGGTGGGGCGGGCGTCTTTCGGGTGCGCGAGGATGCGCTGAATCTGAGTGTGATCATCGAGACGCTGACCCAGCATGGCAGGAGTTTCTGCATGGCGCAGCGCTTCATCCCCGCAATCGCCGACGGCGATAAACGCATCCTGATGATCGACGGTGAACCCGTCCCGTATTGTCTGGCGCGCATCCCGGCGGCTGGCGAGACGCGCGGCAATCTCGCCGCCGGCGCATCCTCCGAGGCGCGTCCATTGACCGAGCGCGACCGCTGGATCGCCGGACAGGTCGGCCCGGAGTTGCGCGCGCGCGGCATCCTGTTCGCCGGGTTGGATGTGATCGGCGACTACCTCACCGAGATCAATGTCACCAGCCCAACCTGTATTCGTGAGCTGGACGCGGCATTTGGACTCGATATCGCAGGTCAACTCATGGATTGCATTCAGTCATATCGCGCCAAGGCAGACATGATCGTCGACTAGAGCGCGTCTCTGCCGTTTCGCACTGCATTCTGGTAGCCTGCTTGGCACGCGACGAGCGCCTGGAGATGCGCGTATTCCACCAACCTTGAGGAACGGCTCAATGCTGTTTTCGTCGTTACTCTCGAGCGGCTTCGGCCCTAGAGTGCTGTTGATCGTGCTGTTCTCAATCCTCCTTGCCCTCTCGGGCTGCCGCGAGAAGACCCCGGTGGTCGTCTCCCAGTTTAAGGCCTTCGGTACGCGAGTGGATGTGAGCCTGGTTGGCGTCAATCGCGAACAGGCCAAACAGGCGTCGGTCCTCCTCGCGGAGAATTTTGCCTATCTGGAGCGCGACTGGACGTCCACTGACTCTGGTCCGCTGCCGCGTGTAAACCGGCTGCTGGCGAGCAACGAGCCGTTCGTGGCTCCGCCCTCGCTCGTACCGCTCGTGCGTCAGTGCCAGACCTACGAGGCCCAGAGCAATGGCCTGTTCAATCCCGCGATCGGTAAGCTCATGGAGCTTTGGGGTTTCGATAACGGCCCGTTGAGCCATCACCCGCCACCGACAAGCGAGTCGATCGAGCGCCTCGTCAAGGCCGCTCCCAGCATGGCCCAGATCGAGATTGAGGGACTCATGCTCAAAGGCGATAATCGCGAATTGCAACTCGACTTCCATCTGATCGCCAAGGGCTACGCGATCGATCTGGCGATGCGCCACCTGTTGGATTTAGGCGTGCGTAATGCGCTCATTCAGGCTGGCGGTCAGTTGCGTGCGATCGGCGATCGCAGCGGCCAGCCGTGGCGCGTTCCGATCCGCCGCACCAATAGCGCGGGCGTCTTCGCCGTCATAGCCATCCGCGGCGACGAGAGCGTTGCGACCTCGACCGAGTACGATCGCAATTTCATCTTCGAGGGCAAGCCCTATCATGCCATCATCGATCCGCGCACCGGCTGGCCAGCGGATCAGACGCGCTCGGTCACAGTTGTCCACAATGGCGTGGCCGATGCTGCGGCGGCGGCCACGGCGCTCTTCATCGCTGGTCCGCAAGCGTGGCGGACGATCGCCGAAAACATGAGCGCGCGTTTCGTGCTGCTGGTGGACATGGCGGGCAAGGTACACATGACGCGCGCGATGGCCGATCGCATTGAGCTGGTCGATCACGACGAGGAGGAGGTCTTCATCCTGGATGAGCCGGCCTTGGCGCACACCGCCTCCGCATCGGCAGCGCTCTAACCATGACGGCCACTGTCGAACGCCACGATCTGCCTGGCCTGATGCTGCATGCGCCGCAAACTAGCCGTTCGGCGCGCCTTTTTGTCTCCGCGCTGCTGGTCGCCGCGCTGCTGCATCTATTGTTGATCATCGCCGTGTCTTTCGTGCCGCCCACGCCCGCGTCTGACCCGGAGGCGGCGCTCGAAGTCCTGATCTTGAGCGATACGGGTCAAACAACATCCCACCCCGCTGCCGACGCGGCCCTCTCGCAACGCGACCGCGCGGGTGAATCACCCCACGGCGATGCTGCTGTCAGCAACTACGGCGACTCCCTGGAGACGCCGCAAACCGATGCGCCCGAGCAAGCGCCTACTCAGCCGCTGACCGAACCCACTGCGCCTGCGCCAAACCCGCCCGCCGAACCACAGACGACGATCGCGCGCATGCCTGTGGAGAAGACCGATTCTGTACTCTCTGCCGTGCAAGAGCCGGCTCTCGACCAAATTTCTGCCACCGAGGCACTATCGCAGATCACTCCCCCCATTGACGCCGCCCAGATCCTCGCCAGTCGTGGCCAGGAGATCGCCCGACTTACCGCAGACCTGCAGGCAAAGTCCAACGCCTACGCCAAGCGCGTGCGGCGTAAATCTATTAGCACCAGCACGCGCGAGTTCCGCTACGCTAGCTATCTGGGTGCCTGGGCGCGCAAGGTTGAGCGCATCGGCAATATCAACTATCCGCGAGCGGCGAAGGACCAGCGCATCTACGGCAACCTGATCCTGCATGTCGCGGTGCGCTCAGACGGGAGCGTTGAGCGCATTCGCGTTGTTAAATCATCGGGTTATGATTTACTGGATGAGGCCGCAATCGGCATCGTGGAACTTTCCGCGCCGTTTTCTCCGTTCCCGCCAGATATTGCCGCAGAGACCGATGTGCTCGATATCATCCGCACTTGGCAGTTCATGCGCGGTGATGGCCTTGGCTGGGAGCGCTGATGCCCGCAATATCACTGGCGAGCCGTGTCTCGGTAGCGAAACGCATCTGTAACGAGGCAGTTTTGTGAGCTGGGTCGCGTCACGTAACGCAATATCGCACGGTTGCTCTTGCCACCCCACGAGCTGATCAGGATACTAGGCCCATGTCTTTCAGTACCTCATTGACCAACCATTTTCTGATCGCGATGCCGGGTCTACAAGATCCGCATTTCTCGCGCACGGTGACCTATGTCTGCGAACACACCGATCAAGGCGCTATGGGCATCGTGATCAATCGGCCCCTAGACGTCACGCTAGGCGAACTGCTGACGCAACTCGATATCACCAGTACCCACCCCGGCATCGTCGAGACGACGGTCTATCAGGGCGGACCCATCCAAACCGACCGCGGCTTCGTGCTGCATACAGCAGGGCTGTCCTTCGACTCGACGCTCAACATCACCCCCGATATCAGCGTGACCACCTCGCGCGATGTTCTGGAGGCCATCGCAAACGATGAAGGCCCTGAGCAAATATTTATCGCGCTCGGCTATGCTGGCTGGGGTAACGGCCAGCTTGAGCAGGAGATGAGCGCCAATGCCTGGCTCAATGGACCCGCCAGTGATGAGATCATCTTTCAGATGCAGCCTGATGCGCGCTGGAAGGCCGCGGCGCAATTGCTTGGCGTTGATCTCAACCTGCTTAGTAGCGAGGCGGGGCACGCCTAGAGCCGTGTGCGAGTGACCGCGCTCATGCGATGACGACCCTGCTCGGTTTCGACTTCGGTCCGCGCAAGATCGGCATTGCCGTCGGGCAGACAATCACCCGCTCGGCATCTCCTCTCACGACGCTGCGCAGCCGCGACGAGAAACCCGACTGGGAGCGCATTGCCGCGCTCATCGACGCCTGGAAACCCGCCGCCCTGGTTGTGGGACTGCCGTTTCAGATGGATGACACGGAAGTCGAATGGTCCCCCCGTGTGCATCGTTTCGCGCGTCAGCTACAGGGGCGTTTCGGTCTCAGCGTCCATCTGGTCGACGAGCGCCTGACCTCCATTGAGGCCCGCCGCCAGCTCAGCGAGCGTCCCGGGCGCAGCAAACCACCCACTCTGGAAGCCGTCGATGCCGTCGCGGCGGCCCTCATCCTGGAAACCTGGCTCTGTGAGCAAGACTGATATCTGGAAGGACTCAGCCGAGATCGACGCCGCCATCGTCCGTATGACCGATGCGCTGCGCGATCTGTTGGCGCGCCGTGGTATCCGTGATCCATTGATGATCGGTATTCACACGGGTGGAGTCTGGGTCGCGGAACGCCTGCAAGAGCGCCTTGGCCTAGCCGAGCCGCTGGGTCGTCTGGACATCTCCTTTTACCGCGACGACTTCACCCGTATCGGTCTGCATCCGCAGGTACGCCCCTCCGATCTCCCGGTCGGGGTCGATGGCCGGCACCTGATCTTAGTCGACGACGTCCTGCAAAGCGGACGCACCATCCGTGCGGGGCTCAATGTGTTGTTCGACTATGGCCGCCCGGCATCCGTCATTTTGGTCACGCTAGCTGAGCGTGGCGGCCGGGAACTGCCCATCGCAGCGGATATCGTCGGATTTCACGTCCACGACGAGACGCAGACACAGATCAAACTCAGCGGTTCCGAGCCTTTGCGAATGTTACGGGTCAGCGTCCCCATACATCCCGAAGCAGATCCGCCCCATTGACCGACGACTGAACGTGCGACAGAGGATGATCCCTGCGATGAGTACCGAGAATCCGCAGCTCGATGCGCATGGAAATCTCAAGCATTTTTTGACCATCGATGGACTGAGCCGCGATCTCCTGATCGAAATCCTCGACCAGACCGAGGGCTTTCTCGGCGTGGCTCAGCAAGCCGTGAAAAAGGTGCCGTTGTGCCGCGGCAAGGTGATCGCCAATCTCTTCTTCGAGAACAGCACCCGCACCCGCACCACCTTTGAGCTGGCTGCCAAACGCTTGTCCGCCGATGTGCTCAATCTCAATATCTCGACCTCCGCCACGGCCAAGGGCGAGACGCTGCTCGATACGCTGCGCAATCTTGAGGCGATGCATGTCGATATGTTTGTCGTGCGTCACGCCTCCAGCGGAGCTGCTCATTTCATGGCGATGCATGCCAATGCGCATGTCAGCATCATCAATGCCGGTGACGGGCGTCATTCCCATCCGACGCAGGCCATGCTGGATATGTTTACCATCCGCCGACACAAGGGGGAGTTTGCGCATCTGCGCGTGGCGATCGTCGGCGACATCCTGCATTCGCGGGTTGCGCGCTCGCAGATCCTTGCCCTCAAGACGCTGGGCGTGGCCGAGATCCGCGTGATCGCGCCACGCACCCTGCTGCCAACCTGTGTAGAGGAGGCTTTCGGCGTGAGCGTCTACCACGATCTGCGCGAAGGTGTGCGCGATGCCGATGTGGTCATCATGCTGAGGATTCAGCGCGAGCGCATGAACAGCGCCCTGCTGCCGAGCGAGCATGAGTATTTCCATTTGTTCGGTCTCACCGAAGAGCGCCTTTCCACGGCACAGCCAGACGCCATCGTCATGCATCCGGGACCGGTCAATCGGGGCGTCGAGATCGACTCCCAGGTTGCCGATGGCCCGCGCTCGGTCATCCTCGAACAGGTCAGCAACGGCATCGCGGTGCGCATGTCGGTCATGTCGATGTGTATCGGCACCCAAAACCTGAAAACCCAGAGCCAGGGAGAGCTGCATGGCTGAGCCTGCGATGCCCTTCGACCGCGCTGGCGACGGGGCGCTGGCGCCGCGGCGCATCAGCATTCTCAATGGACGGCTGATCGACCCCGCCCAGCGTCTCGATCGCGAGAGCGATGTGCATATCGCCGACGGCAGAGTGCTCGCGATCGGTGCTGCGCCAGCGGGCTTCGAGGCCGATCGCAGGCTTGATGCACAAGGCCATGTGATCTGTCCGGGGTTCGTCGATCTGTGCGCACGCTGTCGCGAACCCGGCGATGAGCATAAGGCCACCATCGCCAGCGAGACACGCGCAGCGGCGGCCTCCGGCATCACCACGCTCTGCTGTCCGCCGGACACCCTGCCCGTGATCGACACCCCGGCTGTTGCCCAGCTCGTGCATCAGATCGCACAACGGCACGGATACGCGCGCGTCTTGCCGATCGGGGCCATGACCCAGGGGCTCGAAGGCATGACGATCACGGAGATGGCCGCGCTCAAGCAAGCTGGATGCCCGGCCGTGAGCCAGGCGAATCGTCCGATCCACAGCACCCAGGTCAATCGCCGGGCAATGGAGTATGCATCGACCTTCGGACTGAGCGTCTTTTTGCTCCCGCAGGATCCGGATCTGAGCGAGGGGGGCTGCGCCCACGAGGGGGTGATCAGCGCGCGTCTCGGGTTGCCCGGCATTCCCGAGGCCGCCGAGACGGTGGCGGTGGCGCGCAGTCTGGCGCTCGCCGAGCATACCGGCGCACGCATCCACTTTCGCGGGTTGTCCACCGCGCGCGGCGTTGCCATGCTGGCCGAGGCGCGCCGGCGCGGTGTGCGCGCCAGCGGCGACGTCAGCATGCACCAGCTCTTTCTCACCGAGGAGGCGCTACGGTATTTCGATGCCAACTGTCACCTCATTCCGCCACTGCGCACCGGGGCGGATCGAGCTGCGTTGCGAGCGGCGCTGGCAGCGGGGGATATCGATGCCATTTGCTCCGATCATCAGCCGCATGACGCGGATGCGAAGCTGGCGTCCTTTCCGGAGACCGCGCCGGGGATATCGGCGCTGGAAACCCTGCTCCCGCTGGCCTTGAGATTGGTGGAGGAGGGTGTTTTAGACTTGCTGGAGGTTATCGAGCGCTTGACGCTAGGGCCCGCGCGGGTCCTGGGCTTGGAGCTCGGGCGTCTGTCACCCGGGTCGCCGGCCGATCTCTGCGTTTTCGAT
Source organism: Thiorhodococcus sp. (assembly GCA_029257385.1). Classification (GTDB taxonomy): domain Bacteria; phylum Pseudomonadota; class Gammaproteobacteria; order Chromatiales; family Chromatiaceae; genus Thiorhodococcus. Next base: position 1,611 of record JARIBS010000098.1, on the reverse strand, counting down.
CCGAACGCAGCCTGGACACTCACGCGCGAGACGCTCCTCAGTCAAGGGTGCAACACGCCGTTTTTGGGTCAGGCGATGCGCGGGCGGGTGGCCTGGACGCTGCTTGATGGACGCATTGTCTTCGAGCGCTGAGTGAGGCTCACCAACGCTGCTCTTGCGCCTCACTGTCCTCGACCAGGGTGATGCCATCGATCGAGCGTTCGGTGGCCGCGCGTTGCGCGCTTCCGCCTTGCAACTTGATCATCAGCCGCACCTCGTTGGCGGAGTCGGCGTAACGCAGGGCGTCCTCGTAGCTGATCTCGCCTTCCTGGAAGAGATTAAAGAGCGCCTGATCGAAGGTGATCATGCCCAGCTCCCCAGAGCGCTTCATTAGCTCCTTGAGCTTGTGTACCTCGCCCTGACGGATGAGGTCGGAGGCCAGAGGGGTGTTGAGCAGCACTTCGATCACCGCGCGCCGTCCCTTGCCATTTTTGCGGGGCGCGAGCTGCTGGGCGACGATTCCCTTGAGGTTCAGCGACAGGTCCATCAGCATCTGATTGCGCGATTCTTCCGGGAAGAAGTTGATGACACGGTCCATCGCCTGGTTTGCGTTGTTGGCGTGCAGCGTGGCAAGCACCAGATGCCCCGTCTCGGCGAAGGTGATGGCATGCTCCATGGTCTTGCGGGTGCGGATCTCGCCGATCATGATGACATCTGGGGCCTGGCGCAGGGTGTTGCGTAGGGCGACCTCGAAGGACTCGGTATCCACGCCGACCTCGCGCTGCGTGATGATGCAGCCGTCGTGTTCGTGGACGTACTCGATGGGATCCTCGACAGTGATGATATGCCCTGAGCTGTGGCGGTTGCGGTAGCCGATCAGGGCCGCGAGCGAGGTCGACTTACCCGTGCCCGTCGCGCCCACGAAGATCACCATGCCGCGCTTGGTCATAGCCAGATCGCGCAGAACCGAGGGCAGCTTCAACTCCTCGATCGTCGGGATCTTCGTCTCGATGCGCCGCAGCACCATGCCGACCGCCTCGCGCTGGACGAAGGCGCTGACGCGAAACCGCCCGAGCGACGGGCGGTCGAGCGCGAACTGACACTCCTTGGTGTCCTCGAACTCAGCGCGCTGGCGCTCGTTCATGATCTCAAACACCATCTCCTGCGACTGCTCGGCCGAGAGTGACTGTTTGGCGGCGGGATGGATAGATCCGTTGATCTTGATGCTGGGCGGCCAGCCGGCAGTAATGAAAAGGTCGGAGCCTTTCTTCTCGACCAACGCTCCGAGCAACTGTTCCAGCGCACGTTTCAAATCCATGGTAAACCTCGGCTCCAGAGTTTCGTTTTCGATGGGATTGACAAGATTATTCGCATCTCTTTACACGAATCGTGAGACCCATGACTTAAAGGCTTGTGTGTAACGGGATAGGTTGAGTAAGCCCGCGTAGGTACTCTGTTCTGCATTTGATGGACAGGACGCAAAAAAGACTTGCCGCAGAACAGAGTATCTGCGCGGGGCACTCTACATGCCTGCCTTGAGTGCGACGCGCCATGAGCAACACATTCAGGGCTACTATCACCACCTGATCAAGGACCGGGGGCTGAAGAAGATCCAGGCTATCTGCGCCGTGA
>JARIBS010000097.1 GCA_029257385.1 Thiorhodococcus sp. | reverse complement strand
CCATGTGGTGGGCGATACGCTGGACCAGATCGATATGCTCCGCGACCAGTTGTGCCGACTGATCGGCAACGCCTGCATAGCCTGACAGGGAGGAACGGCGCGCCATCATCAGGCATTCTGTAGCATGCGTTCGAAGAAAAAGCCGATGCCGCCAGTCTCCGTGGCGCTCGTACGCAGGCGCTCCATCTGTCTGGCCAGTTCGATGAAGGCACGCCCCGAGGGGCTGCCTGGATAGCGCGTCACCACCGGCTCGCGCTGACGCACTGCGATGCGCAGCTTCTCGTCCATCGGAATCATCGCGGCCGCATCGAGCACCACCTCGGGCAGATACTGCGTGCACACCGAGCTGAGCTTCTGCATCAGGCGTCGCCCGGACTCTGGGTCGCGCAGCATATTGCAGATGATCCGAAAGCGGCGCACACCATGCTCCTGATGCAGCACTTTGATCAACGCATAGGCGTCGGTCAGCGAGGCCGGCTCGTCACACACGACGATGAAGACATGCTGCACGGCTTTGCAGAAGCTGGTGACTGAATCCTGAACACCAGCCGCCGTATCAACGACCAGGACATCGAGCGGTTTGTCATACGAGCTGAACGCACGAATCAATCCGGCATGTTCCGTCGGCGTGAGATTGGCCATGGTGCCGATGCCCGAGGCCGATGGCACCAGCAGCAGTCCATCCGGCCCTTCCAGCAGGATGTCTTCCAAAGCGTCCACGCGCCCGGCGACCAAGTCGTGCAGCGTCTTGGTCGGGCGCAGCCCAAGCATCAGATCCGCATTCGCCAGACCCAGATCGGCATCGAACAGCATCACGTTGAGTCCGGCCTGAGCGAGTGCCACGGAAAGGTTGACGGCCACATTGGTTTTGCCCACGCCCCCCTTGCCGCTGGCGATTGCAATACTCTGAAGCGGTCGACTCCGACTAGGCTGCATGAGCACGCTTCCCGAAAGGTACGATTGACTCCAGAACGATACTGGACTGATCGGTGCGCGTTTGTGAGGCAACTGGCAATCTTGTCATCCGAGTGTCCTCGACAGGCAAGTTTTTAGCGGGTTCGGTCAGGCGCACCAGACTTGCCGGCTCGCGCAGCGCCAGCCGGGTCAGATAGCTGGTGTCGGCCTTGTGGAAGTCCTCGTCGATACGCTGACCCTCGCTGTGGAAGACCAGGCCGAGACGTTGTTCGAGCAGCACCGAGAGCGTCTCACCCAACTGTTCGGCCTCATCGACCTTGGTCAGAACCAATGCCGATGGCTCACACCCCTGGAATGCACCGAGCACCTGTTTGAGCACACTTGCTTGATGCGTTGCTGGAATCACCAGCCAGGTCTCCAGATCGATCTGATGGCGAACCTGGGCGAACAGGCGCCGCTCGGCCGCCTCGCGCGCTGCTTGTCCCTCGGTGTCGATCAGGACCAGGTGGCCATTGCCGGCGCGGCTTGCCAGAGCGATCAGATCACGCTCGTGCTCAAGCAGCAGCACCGCAATACCAGCCATCTGACCGAAGGTCTGGAGTTGCTTGTAAGCACCGATACGCTGTCTGTCGAGGGTGACCAGCGTGACCGAGTCTGGTCCCATGCGCCGGATCTGGCGCAGCGCCAGACGATTGATGGTCGTGGTCTTGCCCACGCCGGTGGAGCCGACCAGGGCCAGCATGCCACCCTGCTCGAGCACGCTGGGCTGCGCCGTGGCGATGGATGCCGAGAGACGCGCGCGCAGGCGCGTCCAGGCGTCTTCGGAGGGGGTATGTTCCTGGATGCTGCCCGCCAGCGAACGGGCGAGCTTCTCGTTGAAACCGCATTGTGTCAGCCGCTCGACACATTCCGCTGCCAGCGGATGGCGCGCGGCCCACTCGTCGCGTTCGCTCAGCGCATGGCGCGCGACCAGCAGCGAGCGCAGATCGCAGAGTTCGCGCCGCATCGCCGCGAGTTCAGGATCGACCGGGATGGAGCGCGCGGGCCTGCTGTCTGAGACGGCGTCATGAGGAAGCCTGGGCGCTGATTCGCTACCGATGGCGGCAACCACCTCGAGCATTCCGTCGACTCGGCGGCTTGAGAGAATCACGGCATCGGGGCCTTGATGCTCGCGCACCTGGCGCATCGCCTCGCGCATGTCCCGTGCCTGATATCGCCGTACACTCATCATGTTACTCCTCAAGTTGCCCGATCATGCCCGCGCTTGCGCGCTGTCGCCCTGACCCACGGTGGCCACGACCCGGATGCGCCGGTTGTCCGGGATCTCGGTGAAGGCCAGCACGGTCAGGTTGCGCACCACGCCTCTGAGCCAGCTCGCGATCCAGGATCGGATCTCCGGGGCCACCACCAGAACCGCCGGAGCGCCTTCGGACTCTTGCCGTCTGGCCGCATCCGTGACCGAGCGCTGTATCCGCTCGGCCAATCCAGGCTCGATACCGATGGTTTCGCCCTGGCTGCCTTGCAGAGACTTGTGCAAGAGCTGTTCCAGCGACGGATCGAGCGCGATCAGCGGCAGCTCCTCCTCGGGTCCGATCAGATCCTGCACGATTGAACGCGACAGGGCCACGCGCACGGCGGCCGTCAGAGCGGCGGGATCCTGACTCTTGGCCGAACGCTCCGCCAGAATCTCGGCGATTGTGCGCAGATCGCGGATCGAGACCTGCTCGGCCAGGAGATTCTGCAGGACTCTAAGCACCACGCCGAGCGATACCGACTTGGTCGCCAACAGATTCTCGACCAGTTTCGGCGAGCGGCGCGCGAGCTGGTCGAGCAGGTGCTGGACCTCTTCATATCCAAGGAGCCGGTGGGCGTTATCGCGAAAGATCTGCGACAGATGAGTGGCCACCACGGTCGCGCCATCCACCACGGTGTAGCCGGCGGCCTGGGCTGAGTCGCGATTGGCCGGATCGATCCAAAGCGCATCCAGGTTGAAGGTCGGATCCTTGGTCGGCGTACCCTCTACGGTCCCGAACACCTGTCCGGGATCAATGGCCAGCTCCCGGTCGGGAAATATCTCGGCCTCGGCCGCAGTCACGCCGAGCAGCGAGATACGGTAGTGATTCGGGCCGAGTTCCAGATTGTCGCGAATGTGCACGGGCTGAATCAGAAACCCCAGCTCTTGGGAGAGCTTGCGCCGGATGCCCTTGATCCTGCCCATGAGCTGACCGTCCTGAGCGCGGTCGACCAGGGGGATCAACCGATAGCCCACCTCCAGGGCGACCAGATCGACCGGCGGCACGTCGTCCCAGGACAGGTCGCGATCCTCCGGCGCTGGCAGCTCCATGCCCTCCGGCAGCCGCTCAAGCGTCTCTGGGGCGGGTTCGGCCTGTTTGCGCGCGATCGAATAACCCGCCCCGAGGAGCATCGCGGCCAGGCCCAGAAAGACTAGATTGGGCATGCCGGGGATGAGACCGAGCAGACCGATGACACCGCCCGCGACGAACAGCACGCGCGGATTGGCGAACACCTCGGCGAACACCTGCTTGCCCATGTCCTGCGAGGTCGAGGTGCGGGTGACGATGATCGCCGTGGCCGAGGACAGCAGCAGCGAGGGCAGTTGGGCCACCAGGCCGTCGCCGATACTCAGCAGGACGAAATTGTTGGTGGCATCGGCGAAGGTCATGCCGTGCTGGGTGGTGCCGATGACGATGCCGCCCAGGATGTTGATAAAGAGGATGAGGATGCCGGCGATGGCATCACCGCGCACAAACTTGCTCGCACCGTCCATGGAGCCGTAGAAGTCGGCCTCCTGCGCCACGTCCTCGCGCCGTTTGCGGGCGTCCTCCTGTGAGATCAGCCCGGCGTTGAGGTCGGCGTCGATGGCCATCTGCTTGCCCGGCATGGCATCCAGTGTGAAGCGCGCGCTCACTTCCGAGACGCGCCCGGCGCCCTTGGTCACCACGACGAAGTTGATGATCACCAGAATGCTGAACACCACGATGCCGATCGCGAAGTTGCCGCCCAGCACAAACTCGCCAAACGCCTTGATCACCTGCCCCGCCGCGTCCGTCCCGTCACCGCCGTTGAGCAGGATCACGCGCGTGGAGGCGACGTTGAGCGCCAGACGCAGCAGCGTCGCCAGCAGCAGCACCGTCGGGAAAGAGGCAAAATCCACCGGTCGCGGCGTATAGACCGCCACCATGACCACCACGATCGACAGGGCGATGTTGAAGGTAAACAGCAGATCGAGGATGAACGGCGGCAGCGGCAACACCAGCATGGCCAGCAGTGCGACCAGCAGGAAGGGCGTTGCCAGACCGGCGCGCCCGAGCGTGCCGAGGCGCTCGACAAGGGTGGTCATGCTCGCGACCTCCGCGCCCGGCGTGCGGCGCGCGGATCAAGATACTCTTCGGGCACCGGCAGCTCGGCGGGAATCTCGGCATCCGGGTCGGCGCGTTTGAGCTGATAGACGTAGGCCAGAATCCGGGCGACGGCGATGAACAGCCCGCCCGGAATTTCCTGCTCGAGTTCGGTGGTGAAGTAGATTGCACGCGCCACGCGCGGGGCCTCGACCAGCGTGATCTTGTGCTCCACGGCCAGCTCGCGAATGGCCGCCGCGACGCCATCCGTACCCTTGCCGAGCAGGCGCGGCGCGCGCATGGTCGCGGGCGTGTAGGCGATCGCCACGGCATAGTGGGTCGGGTTGGTGATGACGACATCGGCCTTGGGGACTTCCGACATCATTCGCCGCCGTGCCATCTCGTGCTGCATCTGGCGGATACGGCCCTTGACCTCCGGCTTGCCCTCGGTCTCCTTGTGCTCGTCCTTGGTCTCCTGGAGCGTCATGCGCAGTTGCTTCTGGTTATTCCAGAGCTGGAAGGGCACATCCATCATCGCCACCAGCAGCAACGCAGAGGAGGCGATCAGGAAAATCCAGGCCGCCATCCGCCCGGTCTGCGCGATGGCGCTTTCCACCGACTGTTCGCCCAGCCCGATCAGGTTGCCCCAAATGGTGCTGATGGCCAGTCCGGCAACGATCCCGACGAGAAAGAATTTGCCCAGCCCCTTGAGCAGCTCCATCAGGCCCTGAACGGAGAACACCCGCTTCATCCCGGAGATCGGATTCAGCTTCGAGAACTTGGGCGCGAACGCCTTGGTCGCGAAGTTGCCACCGCCGATCAGGATGGGTGCGAAGATTGCCATCGCCGTGAGCACGATAAACAGGGGCACGAGGATGAAGACTGCCCTGGTGATCAGCGTCTCCAGTTGCGGCATGAGTAGGTTGGTATCGAAGATCAGTTCGCGCTCGAGCGTCCAGGCATCGGTCATGAGCGCGGCGAGTTCCTTGGCGATCCCACCCCCGGCAAGGAGCAGGAAGGTTCCGCCCGTCATCAGCATCACGAAGGTGTTGAACTCCTTGGAGCGAGCAACCTGACCCTTCTCGCGCGCCTCGCGGGTGCGTTTGGCGGTGGGTTGTTCGGAGCGTTCTTGGCCATTCTCGTTCTCGGCCATCTCATGCCCTCGTCAGTTGTGCGATGAGCGGGAAGGCCGACATGAGCAGTTCACCGATGCGCGCGGGCAGGCTGGGCAGGGTCAGCAGGATGATGACGAACCCCGCTAGGATGGTCAGCGGAAAGCCAACCGCGAAGATGTTGAGCTGTGGTGCCGCGCGGGTGATGACGCCCATCGACAGATTGACCAGCAGCAGCGAGGCGACCGCAGGCAGCGCGATGAGCACGGCGGCGGCGTACATGGTGGTGCCGAAACGCACGACCGCCCAGAGATCGTCGGCGGTGAGCGCGTTGGCCGAGATCGGCAGCGTCTCGAAACTGCGCAACAGATACTCGATCAGGACCAGATGACCGCCAAGCGCCAGGAAGATCAGCGTCGCCAGAATCATGTAGTACTGCGAGATCATCGGCACCTGCACCCCGCCGACCGGGTCCATGGCCGAGGCGAAACCAAGCCCCATCGACAAGGCGATGGTCTCGCCCGCCTGGGTCAGCGCCGAGAACACCATCTGCATCACAAAACCCATAGCCACACCGATCAGAACCTGGTGGATGACCACGACCATACCGGCCAGACTAAGCGGGTCGACTTGCGGCGGCGCGCTCAACTGCGGGGCCACCACCAGCGCCAGCAGCAGCCCCATCAACAGACGCACCCGAACGTTGATATTGCGTGCGCCAAAGATTGGCGCGACCAGCAGCATGGCGCTGATACGCACGAAGGGCCACACGAGTGAGCTGACCCAGAGCAGGATGTCATCGGCCTGAAATGTCATGGAATGCCTGGAGAAACCGCAAGCGTCGCCGGCCCTAGCCGATCAGACTCGGAATGCGTTCGTAGAGGCGAATCGTGTATTCCGTGACCAGGGCCAGCATCCAGTGCCCGGCGATGATGAGTGAGGCGCCGATCCCGATCAGCTTGGGAATGAAGGTCAGCGTCATTTCCTGGATCTGAGTAGCCGCCTGCAGAAGACTGATGATCAGACCGATGATCAGCCCCGTGAGCAGGGGTGGGGCGGCCAACAGGAGGATGATCTCGCCGGCCTCTCGACCAATATCCACGACCATTTCTGGAGTCATTGCGTGTGCACCTCAGGTGTAAAAGCTCCGTGCCAGTGTCCCCATGAGCAGCGACCAGCCGTCCACCAGGACGAACAGCATGAGCTTGAAGGGCAGCGAGATGATCAGCGGCGAGAGCATCATCATGCCCATCGACATCAACACGCTGGCGACCACCAGATCGATGATGAGGAATGGAATAAGGATGAGGAAGCCGATCTGGAAAGCCGTCTTGACTTCGCTGATGACGAACGACGGCAACAGCAGCGTCAGCGGGATGTCGTCGGGTGACTCGAAGCCGTCGAGCCCGCGGATCTGGGCGAACATGGCCAGATCCGACTCGCGGGTCTGTGCCAGCATGAAGGTCCGCATCGGCGCGAGCGCCTTGGTGATCGCCTCCTCGGTGCCGAGTTTTTCCTCCGAATAGGGGATGATCGCGCTGTCGTAGACCTCCTGGAAGACCGGCGTCATGATGAACAGGGTCAGGAACAGGGCCAGCCCCAGCAACACCTGATTCGACGGGGTCTGGGAGGTCCCCAGCCCCTGACGCAGGATGGCCAGAACGATAATGATGCGCGTGAACGAGGTCATCATGATCAGGGCCGACGGCAGCAGTGTCAGCACCGTCATCAGCAGCAGCAGCTGCAGCGTCACCGAGTAGACCTGACCGCCGTCCGGCTCCGTGGTCACGGTCACGGCGTCGAGTCCGCCGATCTGGGCCGCGCCGAGACCGGGGAGCAGCACCAAGAGCAGGCCGACCCACCATTTGAGCGGCCTGCTCATGACTGCGATCCGCCCGACTTGATGCGGTTGAGGATGCTGGCGAAATCCCCCGTCCATTGCTCATCGGGCGTCACCTCGACCGATTTGTCGAGCCGGTGCAAGGCGCTCATGCCGGCCGGGCTCACGCCGATCAGCACCTGCTCCTCGCCGACCTGCACCAGCAGCAGACGTTCGCGCGCCCCGATGCCGCGCACGGCGAGCACCTGGATGATGGAGCGACCCTGCCCTTGCGCGCCAGGCACGCGACGAATGAACCAGGCCAGCACCAGGATGACTAGAATCACCATCACCAAACCGCCCAAAAGCTGGGCCAGATAGCCTGCGGCGAGTTGTCCCGAACCGGCTGCGGACTCGGCCCACGCCGGGACCGTCGCCAGACTCATCCAGGGCAGAATCCACCGGGCGGCCAGATGAAAGGGGCTGAGACGGCGCGCGCGCTTCACCTGAGCTTCCGCACCCGTTCGCTCGGGCTGATGACATCGGTCAGACGGATGCCGAATTTCTCGTTGACCACCACGACCTCGCCATGGGCGATGAGCGTGCCGTTGACGAGCACGTCCAGCGGTTCGCCCGCCAGCCGGTCCAGCTCGACCACCGAGCCTTGGTTCAACTGCAGTAGATTGCGAATGGAGATCCGCGTCCTGCCGATCTCCATCGCGATAGTGACCGGGACATCCAGGACCATGTCCAGATTGACATCCGCCACGATCGGCGACTCCTGACTGGAGAAGTCCTCGGGATGCATGGGCTGGGCCTGAGCGCGCCCGCCGGTCGCGGCATTGCCGACGCCAGCATCGGCGGGGGTCTCTTGCTGCTCCTCCAGAGCGGCCGCCCAGGCGTCGGCGATGTCCGCGTCCGCCGATGGGTTCTTACCAGCTTCGCTATCAGTGCTCATATGCCGATGTCGGATCCAACTAGTGTTTGATTTGCTCGATGATCTTGAGCGCGTTGATACCATTGGCCACGCCGTACCTGCCCCGCAGTAGCGGGATGTCCTCAACGTTGAGAACCACCGAGTCTGGGAGATCGATCGGGATGATGTCGCCCGGGCGCATGTCGAGCAGTTGCTGCACCGTCAGCGTCTTCTCCACCAGATTCGCCTGGATCTCGACCTCGACCAGCGGAATTTCTTCCTCAAACGCCTTCTGCCAGCGTCTGTCGACCCCGGTGCGGTCCGATTGCAGGCCGGTGTCGAGCTGCTCACGGATCGGCTCGATCATCGAGTAGGGCAGTGTGACGTGCAGATTGCCGCCGCCGCCCTCCAGCTCGATGTGGAAGTCGTTGATGACGACGATCTCAGTCGGGCTGACGATGTTGGCAAACTGCGGGTTGACCTCCGAGTTGATGAACTCGAAGTCCAGATGCATGACCGGCTCCCAGGCCTTCTGCATGTCCTCGAAGGCCATATTGAGCAGATTCTGGATGACCTTGAGTTCCATGGGCGTGAAATCGCGCCCCTCAATGCGTGAGTAGTAACGGCCATCGCCACCGAAGAAATTTTCGACCAAACCGAAGACCAGCTTGGGATCGAAGACGAACAGCGCAGTCCCGTGCAGCGGCGGGATACGCACCAGGTTGAGGCTCGTCGGCACGTAGAGCGAATGCAGATACTCCGAGAACTTGGTGACGCGCGACCCGATCACCGAGATCTCCGAGGCGCGACGCAGCAGATTGAACAGATGGATTCTCAGATAGCGCGCAAAGCGCTCGTTGATCATATCGAGCGTGGGCATCCGACCGCGCACGATGCGGTCCTGAGTCGCGAAATCATAGACGCGAGTCTCGCCATCGGCCGGAAAGGGATTGGCGTCGGTATCGACATCACCGCTGTCGACGCCATGCAACAGGGCGTCGATTTCGTCCTGACTGAGAATGTCTGTTTGCTGGGCCATGCTTGCGCCTACTGCATGACAAAGTCGGTAAACAGGACGTCCGTGACGCCCGCCGGCGCCCCTGCCCTGGTCAGAATGTCCGAGATCGTCGCCTTCAGCGTCTCGCGCAGTGCGTCCTTGCCCTCGGGGGTGTTCATCGAAGCGAACTCCTGGCTCGAGAGCAATGAAAGCAGGTCGTTGCGAATCATCGGCATATGTTTTTCTACGGCATCGATCACTGCCTGGTCGTGGGTCGCGATGCTGAGCTTCACACGCAGAAACCGCACCGGACCGGGCGACGTGATGTTGGCCGTGAAGGGCTCCAGGTCGTGATAGATCAGAGGCGCCCGCACTGTCACGGCCGGGGCCGCCGCGTTCGATTCGGTCACTTCGTCTCCCGCTCCCGGCGCATCGGCTGTTTTGTAGACGAGAAAGTAATAGGCCGCGCCAGCACCCGCGCCGAGGACCAGCAGCAGGATGAGGGTCAGCAGAGTCCACTTCAGCTTGTTGCCGGGCTTTTTCTCCGCAACCTCTGCGGTTGTGTCTGTTTTCTTTTCAGCCATGATTCACTCAGCGAGCAGGAACGTTGAATGGAGCTTAAGCAGTTTGGATGCCACCTGAGTCTTCGCGAGCACCGGGCGCTCGCCAACCCATGAGGAATATATCGCGACGCGAAGCGCGGATGCTCAGACGAAGTAATCAAGTCGTCGCGATAACGCCGACAGGGTGCCAGCGGCCAGAGCGGGCTCCTCCGGCGCGTCATCCAGCTCGGCGTCAAAATCCTGACGGCCCCACGCGCGCGTCGCCTGATCCTGCTCGGCCTCGTCGCGTCCCTCCGGCGCCCGCTCCGAGACCGTGACATCGCCCAGGGACAAGCCTTCCTGTCCGAGTGCCTCCCGCAGCCGGGGCAAGGCGGCCTCCAATACCTCCTTGACGATCGGATGGGAGGTCACGAACCGCACATGCGCCTGATCCGCCTCCATAGTGATGCGCACGTCAAGCGCCCCAAGACTGGGTGGATGAAGCCGCATCTCGGCCGTCTCCATGCCCGCCTGAACAAACCATCTCACCTGCTCCGCCAGGCGTCCCTCGCCGCCCGGCTGGAGCAGGCGTGTCAGATCGAGCACAGCCGCGCGCTGGGCGACGCTCTGGGCATCCGTCCCACCGGAGGTTCTAATCAGGGACGGATGGGCCGCAGTGTCGGGTGCATCGTCACCATCCGATTCGTCGATGCCTTCCATCATGAGATCGCGCAGCGACTCGTCGACTGGAAACGTGCTCTGGCCGGACTGGTCCGACTCTCCATCGCCAGCCCGCACGGGACCCGATCCGCCGGGCAACTGTTCCTCAACGATTCGACCCGATACGCCCGGCCCCACCGACTGGGTTAGCAGCGACCGCAGGTAGCCTTCAAGGTCGCTCGATGCATCCGCGCCCAATTCAGTCGACACAAGCCCGCCATCGGATTTTGCTCCATCGCCGGCTTGGCCGCGTGCGGCCAGTAACTGTCGCACCAGTGCGACCGCGTCCAGCGTCTCCCCGGTCTGATCCATCGCCTCGCCATCGAGTTTGGCGGACTGTGTCAACTGCTCGAGCACGAATGATGGCAGCGAGCCGATCCGGGCGCCCTGAAGCGATCCAGATGCAGTGCCCTGATCGGCGACCGGCTCACCCTCCGTTCCAAGCAGCGCGGCAGCACCAGTCCCGACCCCGAATCCAAACCCACCCGTCGCCTCGGCATCCGGCGCTTGGCCTTGCATCAGGGCGATGAACTGAGCGACTAACGCGCCGTCTTCGATGCCCGCGAGTTCGGCTGGATCCTCGCCCGCATCGACCAGCAAATCTCTGATCTGACTGCCCATAGCGCCGATGAATTCCTGCCCTCCGGAACTATCCAGCGCACCACCCTCGCCTAGCCCGAACCCCATCAACTGAGAGAGCAGACTCGCTGCGGTGCTCTGTACGTTGCTCGATTGCATGATCTCCAACCTCAATCTTCCGGTGCCGAGAAACCCGCGCCGCCATCTTTCAGAAACGCCTTACGTGTGGCCCACAGATCCTGCTCGCGTTGCTGCTTGCGATTGTCGGCGATGGCCTCCAGACGACGCCGGCGCTCGATAAGCTTTTCGAGCGAGAGACTGGCCTGATGACGCTCGAGCCAGACATCGCGCGCCTGGTCGACCTGGGTCTGTGCCGCTGCCACTCGCAGCTCCTGTTGCTGTAACGCCGCGCGTAATTGCTGATGCATGAGCGCCGTCTGTTTGAGCAGACGGGCGTCATTCGGCACCAGTGCGTTGAGATAGACGGATTGATACTCGCTCAGTTGGGCGCGCTGCTGCTCGGTGCGGTTGAGCTCGGCAAGCCGCGCGGCCAACACCACGGCGGTCTCGTTCTCCTGGGCCTCACGCAGCTTCAGCAGACGCTCGAAACGCTTGACGCTCATGGCAACGGGCCTCTGCCGGGCGCGCCCTGCGGCGCGAGCACGTCGAACAGGGCCTGACGCGACTGATCGAACCCCGCAGCTTCGAGTCGATCCTGGCTCAGATACGCCTCGAGCCGCGGCTGCATCGCGACCGCCTCGTCAAGCGCGGGGTCGGAGCCTTTGCGATAGGCGCCCACGGCGATCAGGTCGCGATTGCGCATATAGGTCGACATCAGACTGCGAAAACGATAGGCAGCGCGCTGATGCTCGGGCGTGACCACGGCGCTCATCACGCGCGAGACCGAGGCGCTGACATCGATGGCCGGATAGCGGCCGGTCTCGGCGATCTCGCGCGAAAGCACCACATGACCGTCGAGGATGGCGCGGGCCGAGTCGACGATGGGATCATTCTGGTCATCGCCCTCGGCCAGCACGGTGTAGAACGCGGTGATCGAGCCGCCGCCCTTGTCGCCATTGCCCGCGCGCTCAACAAGTTGCGGCAGACGGGCGAACACCGAGGCCGAATAGCCCTTGGTGGCCGGCGGCTCGCCGATGGCCATGGCGATCTCGCGTGCGCCCTGAGCGAAACGGGTGAGCGAATCCATCAGCAACAGCACGTTGAGTCCGCGATCGCGAAAATACTCCGCGACCCTGGTCGAGACCCAGGCGCCATGCTGGCGCAGCAGCGGCGATTGATCCGCCGGCACGGCGACCACGACGGTGCGCTTGCGCGATTCCACGTCGAGGATGTCGTGGATGAATTCATTGACCTCGCGCCCGCGCTCACCGATCAGCCCGACGACGATCACGTCGGCTGCGGTGTGGCGCGTCATCATGCCGAGCAGAACGCTTTTGCCCACACCGCTACCGGCAAACAGCCCGATACGCTGACCGCGACCGACCGAGAGCAGACCATTGAGCGCGCGGATGCCCACATCCAGCGATTCGGTGACTGGGGTGCGGGTCAGTGGATTGATCGGGCGGCCCTCAATGGGGACGCGTTCCTGGGTGCGCAGCGGAGCGCCTCCGTCCAGCGGCTTGCCGAGCGCGTCGATAACGCGCCCGAGCAGCTCGGGACCGACGGGAATCCGGCGGGTCTGCTCCAGGGGTTCGATGCGCGCGCCCGGAATGACGCCTTCGAGTTGACCCTCGGGCATCAGGAAGGTCCGCTCGCCGTTGAACCCGACGACCTCGGCGGCAAGGGTCTTGCCGGTCGCGGTATGGATCGCCGCACGCCCGCCGACCGGCAGCCGGATGCCCTCGGCCTCGAGCGTCATGCCGACCATGCGTGAGAGCCGACCCTCGGGCTGGGGCGCAAGTGTCTCATCGATGCGCTTGCGCGATTGACCGAGCCGTTCCTTCAGGCCCAAGTTGATCTGACGCGCACCGTCCCGTTCGAGATCGTGGATCACATCGCTCATGGATTCTCTTCCGATTCGGCCTGATCCAGCTCGGACTGATCCGGCAGGGATGGCTCTGATACGGGCTGATCCGGCTGCACGCCCAGGGTCGGGCTGGCCGCTTCTTTGGGGGCATCCGGTTCGGTCGCTGGAACGATCTGCGGTGCCGCGCCCTGCTCAGGCTCCCCGGATGATTCCGTCGTCCGCCGGACATCGCCATCGCCGGACTCTGGTTCAGGCCGGGCCACCTCGCCCCAGATAGCGTCGATCGCCTGTCTCAGACGCGCCTGGATGCTGGCGTCGATACGGCTGGGACCGCTCTCCAAAATACAGCCGCCAGGCTCCATTGCCGGGTCCGGTATCCAGAGGACGGACTCGCCGCGCGCCTCGGCGTAAGTTTGCAGAATCGCCTGCTGGTCCGGGTGCACATGCACGCGCAATGGATGATTGCGCGAGGGCAACTGCGCGAGCGCCTGGCTCAGAACCCGCTGTATCAGGTCCGGGCGTGTGCGCAACTCCTCCGAGACGACCCGGCGCGCCAGCGCCTCCACCAGAGCCAGCAGTTCCGGCTCAAGATCATCAATGCTGCTGGCCAGCGGATCGGCCAGCGCGCGGGCGATCCCCTCGAGCGCAGCGACCGTCTCGGACAGGACGCGCTCGCGGCTGGCCTCGTGTGCCTCCTCACGCGCCGCGCGCTCGATGCGTTCGGCCTCGATAGCCTGCGCGGCTTTGTCGAGTCCCTCCTGGTGTCCGGCTTGATAGCCTTCGCGGAAACCGGCCTCGGCACCAGCGCGCCTGGCGGCATCCTCGATCGCCACGATCTCCTCGGCGCTCGGGGCGCGTAGACCAGCGCCCGAGCCACGCTTCACGCCGGCGCTGACATCCGGGGGCATCCAGCGCTCGATATCCGCCGCGCCAAGCTGTCCATAAGAGGCGACTCGGTTCACAGCATGGCCTCCCCGCCCTTACCGCCGAGGACGATCTCGCCGCTGTCGGCCAGTCGCCGGGCGACGGTGAGGATCTCCTTCTGGGCGGCCTCGACATCGCTGATACGCACCGGTCCCTTGGTTTCGAGATCTTCGCGCAACATCTCCGCGGCGCGTTTGGACATGTTGCGGAAGATCTTGTCCTTGAGTTCGTCTTCGGCGCCCTTCAGGGCCAGCACCAGGGACTCGGTCGAAATTTCACGCATCAATGTCTGGAGGCCACGGTCGTCCACGTCGATTAAGTTGTCGAAGACGAACATCAGCTCCTGAATCCGGGCGGCCAGATCTTCATCGACTTGCAGAACGCCGTCCATGATGACCGTCTCCTTCGATGCCTCCATAAAATTGAGGATGTCCGCCGCCGTCTTGATGCCGCCGATCATTGAGGACTTGGCGGTGTTCTTGCCGGACAACTGGCGCTCGAGGATCTCGTCGAGTTCCTGAAGCGCTGCGGGCTGCACGCCGTCGAGGGTGGCGATGCGCAGGATAAGATCAGATTGCATGCGCTCGGGCAGATATGACAGGGTTTCGGCGGACTGATCGGGGTCCAGGTGCGAGAGTACGATGGCGACGATCTGCGGATGCTCGTGGCGAATCATCTCGGCCACCGCACGCGGATCGAGCCACTTGAGCGCCTCAAGTCCCTTGGAGTTGCGCCCCAGCAGGATGCGGTCGATGAGTCCCTCGGCCTTCTCATCACCCAGGGCCGAGCGCAGCACGTTGCGCACATAATCGTCGGCGCCGATGCCCAGGGCGGTCTGGTCCTGCACGACGCCGGAGAACTCCCCGAGCACCTGGTTGATATCGCTGCGTGAGACGCGCTCGAGCGAGGCCATGGCTACGCCGATCTTTTGCACCTCCTTCGGTCCCATATGGCGCAGGATTTCAGCCGCCGCCTCCTCGCCCAGGCTCATCATGAAGATGGCGGCGCGCTCCGGCCCCGTATGTTGCTTGGTTTCAGTTGCCATCTTCGGCCAGCCATCCCTTCATGACTTGTGCGACCCGCTTGGGATCTTCCTTGACCATCTCGCGGACAGCGTTGAGATCGAGCTGCTGTTGGTCGGCTCCTTTCGGACCCATCAGGGCACCAAGGGCTGAGGGCTGATGGGTCAAGGCAACGACATCCTCGCCTTGCGCACGCTCCCCGGACTGATCGGTCAATGCCGGGTGCGCCTCATCCGTCTCCAGTGCTGCGGGGTCATCGCGATCATCGGGCTGGGCCGTCAACTGTCTGAGACCGGGACGCACGATGGCCAGCAACACCACCAGGGCCATGATAAAGCCGCCGGCGATCTTGACCAGTTCCAGGAACCAGGATTCGGTCCAGAATGCGACGCCGTCCTCGCTCAGCACATCAGGCACGAAGGATGCCGAGCTGACCCTGATCGAATCGCCGCGTGCCTCGCTGAACCCAACCGCCTCGCGCACCAGTGCGCGGATGGTCTCCATCTCTGCCTCCGAGCGTGGGACACGCACCGCTTCGCCAGCATCGTTGACCTGATCCTGATAGTCGACGACCACCGCGGCAGTTAGACGCCGGATGCCGCCCGGGGTCTCCTGGACATGGGCGATGGTGCGATCGATTTCGTAGTTGCGGGTGGTCTGCTGGCTGCGACTGCTCGGGATCTGCTGCGCGGGCGCATCCGGCGCCTGATTGCCAACGGCGCCGCCCTGTGGTGGTTGATTGGTCAACGCTCCTGGGATGCCGCCCGATGCGCCATCGGCACCGAGGCGCTCTTCTTCATTGGACTGCTCGGAACGCACTGCGGTGCGCTCTGGGTCGAAAGTCTCCTCGGTGCGCTCCACGCGCGAGAAATCGACTTCTGTGGCCACCTGAACGCGCACCCGGTCACGCCCGACGATGGGCGTGAGCAAGGACTGTACGCGCTCGGCGAAACCGGCCTCGAGTCGGCGGGTATAGTCGAGATTGTCGAGACTGAGCCGGTTGCCGTCCTCTTTGTCGTCGACGGTCAGGAGACGACCGGTCTGATCGACGACCGTGACGCGCTCGGGAGTAAGCTCAGGGACGCTTGAGGAGACCAGGTGCACGATGGCGCCGACCTGGGCATCGGTCAGTGCGCGGGCGCCCTTCAGATGCACGACGACAGAGGCGCTCGGCGGGGTGCGCTCGCGCACGAAAACCGAGCGTTCGGCCTTGGCGATATGAACCCTGGCGCGCTCGACCGGGTCCAGAGCCGTGACGGAACGGCCTAGCTCGCCCTCGAGCGCACGCTGGTAACGCGCCCCCTCGATCAGACGGCTGGTTCCGAAACCGGACTCCTGCTGCAACAGCTCGAAGCCAATATCGCTCGACTTGGGCAATCCCTGCCCGGCCAGAAGCAGACGCGTTTCGGCGATGCGCTGTTGCGGGATCTCGATGCGACCCGTCAAATTGTCGACTTTATAGGGCACCCCCAACTGCGCGAGCGCCTGCATCACCTCGGCACCCTCGGCACTGTCGATCTGACCGAACAAGGGTGCATAAGACGGCGTGAAAGCCCAGAACAGCAGAGCCGCAGCAGTGACCAGACCGCCGGCGATCATGCCGATCAGCGCGACTTGGCGACCTGTGGGCATGCCGTTGAAGGTCCGCATGCCTGTCGAAAGCGTGGCGGTAAGGGAAGACGCCATGGGTATTTCTCTCCGCTAACCTGTGAGTGCTGGGTGCATCAGACCTGCATACTCATGACTTCCTGATAGGCCGACAGCAGGCGGTTGCGCACCTGATTGGTGGCCTCGAAGGCGATGCTCGACTTGTTCATGGCGATCATGACCTGCGGCAGGCTGGTGCTGGACTCGCCCAGTTCAAATTGCGTCTGCTGGGTGGATGCCGCTTGCTGGATGTCGTTCACGCCACGGACGGCCTCGTGCAGCGTCGCGGCGAAATCCTCATGCCCCGGCTCGCGCGCCTCCTTCACCGCCTCGACCGGCGCCGGACCCTCAATGCGACTCGACTGGGAGAGCGCACGCATCTGTGCCAGGACGCTTTGGATCTGCATGTTGCTCATTCGCTTCCTCCCCTGGCTCGCATCGACTGACTGGAGCTGCATGGCGCCGCATCCATTCGATGTTCCCTAATGCGGCGGCATAAACCCATGATGCCCTCAGCTAAGCAAGTTTAATGCCGTCGTAGGAAAGTCGGTTCGGAAGATGTGAGGGGTTCCCGGTTCGTCGGGGCGTGGGTGGGAAGTTGTCAGTGGGGCTGGGAAGAACCGCGGCCGTCAAAAAGCCGACGTCTCGTCGCGCACGTCGCGTTCGAGCCCAAACTTGCGCATGCGCTCGACCAGCGTCGTGCGGCGCATCCCGAGACGACGCGCGGCTCTGGCGACGACCTGATCGTTCTGAGCGAGCGCGGCCTGGATCATGCGCAGTTCGATTTCATTGAGATACTCGCGCATCTGCGTGCCTTCAGGTGGAAGCAGGTCCGCGCCGATTCCTGGCAAGGCGATGGTCTCGGTTGCACGCGCATGATCTTCGATCACTGGCAGGGCCGAGATGTCCGTCGGGCGAAAGCGCGTTGGCAGTTGCGGCAGATCGACGAGCTGATCCGGATACATGATCGAGACTTGCTCGAGCAGGTTCGCCAACTCGCGAATGTTTCCAGGCCAGGAATGGCGTTTGAGATGCGCGAGGACGGCCGGTGTCAGATGCGCGGGCTGACCGCCCGGTTCGCGCAGACGCTCTTCCAGCGTGGCGATCAGCAGCGGGATATCACTTTGGCGCTCTCGCAGCGACGGCAGCTCGATTGGGAAGACGTTGAGCCGGAAGAACAGATCCTGACGGAAATCGCCCGCGTCGACGGCCTCCTCCAGATTGCGATGGGTCGCTGAGATGATGCGGGCATTGGTCTGGATGGGTTTGTTGGAGCCGACCCGCTCGAAGGTGCGCTCCTGGAGCACCCGCAGCAGCTTGACCTGCATCGGCAGAGGCATGTCGCCGATCTCGTCGAGAAAGAGCACGCCGTCCTCGGCCAACTCGAAACGCCCGGCACGCGCGGTGAAGGCGCCCGTAAAGGCACCCTTCTCATGGCCGAACAGCTCGCTTTCGAGAAGCTCGCCGGGGATGGCACCGCAGTTGACGGCGACAAACGGCTTGCCGGCGCGGCTGGAGGCATTGTGGATGGCGCGCGCGACCACCTCTTTACCGGAGCCGGTCTCGCCCAGAATGAGGACTGTGGCCTCGGTCTTGGCGACCTGCGTGATCAGCCGCTTGACTGCGAGCATGTGGGGATGGCACCCAACCAGGTCGATGCGCGGATCAGGCTCGGTGTCGGTGGCATGGCGGATCCGCTGGAGGATCTCAATGACCCACCCCGGCGAGAGCGGCGACTCGACAACCAAGGCGCGGTGCCGGGTGTCCAGTTCACCACCGTCAATGGATTGACAGACCACTGGAACCGACAGTGTGCGGGGCAGCGCGCCGAGCAGCGCGTCCAAGGTCGCTGCAGTGTCACAGAGCCAGAGGCCCGACAGCCCTTTGACCGAGGCTGCGTCAATGCAGTCGAGGTCGCCGACCTCGCAGCCCAGGAACTCGAGAATAGAGCGCGTGACGCGACGCGTCGATTCCTGACCGTAGAGACCTATTCTCATCACCTGATCGGATTCTCCTGTTGCGGGATATCCTTACGTCTTGCATCAAAACTTGAGCCAGCATCTATAGTGAAAGCTGGCAACCTAGCGCTCGCGCATACGTCGGCGCGCCACCTCGCGCCGATGCATACGAAAGACCCAGCGTCCGAGCGCGTCCCTGAGTTCCGGATCGGGCGAGCGCCAGGACGCCCCACAAGCATCGCCGCGCTGCCTGACCGTGCCGAGTTCCAGCACCAGCGGCTGCGCGAGCCACTGACTAGGATAGAGCTGGATGCGGTCGCTGTCGCTCTCGAGCACACGAGCGGGCAACACCAGTCCTTCACTGCTGATTCTCAGACACACAGGCTCCGGAATTCTATCTGAAAGCAAAGACGAGGCCAGATCGATGAGCAAATCGACCTTGAGCTCCAACCGCTGAAGCTCCGGCGACAGGTCGTCCTTAGTATGATTTTGAGCCCCGTCCTCAAGGACGGCGATCGCATCGAGCAAATGCGCAGCTGCGTTATCGCTGGTGGCATGATGCGCGCAAGTCGCTGCCGGAATTTCTAAATTTACCGCCAAGCCATCACCAAGCACGTCCTGCCAGTCATCCGTCGTCATGATTGCTCCGCGCTTCAACTCGCAAATGCTCCGCCCGATCCTAACCGCTTCAGACTTGAGCGCAAAACCGCGCGCCTGACTGACATCAACGGTATTTCAGCGATCGCCACGATCAGTTGACATGCCAAGGCCGGGTAACGGCTATGATGCCGAGGATCGCAACTATCCCAGCGAAGGCCGGACATGCTATCCAGTATCGAAAACTACTACGAGCGTCTTGTCATGGAAGCCATTCAAGCGCTTCTCCAGGGTACGGATGCAGGTTCCGACGCGGAATATCTCGATGACCTCGCCTGCTTGGCGCTGAATGATTTACCGCCGAGATATGTGCGCCACACCGTGGATTTTGCCTCCCATCTCAGCGACGAGGCGCACCGGGCGATGCGGCAAGAAGCCGCGGACGCGCTCAAGCAGGCCATCGAAACGATCGCCCGCCGACGCGTGGCCCGTCAGGGCTGACAGTGCGGAAAATGGTGCGAGCGCTGAAAATTGATGCGCGTGTTCTAGCCGGTCGCGCTTGAGGGAAAACTGAATAGAATGCGAGGCGATAGCAGAAATCGCCAAGCCTTCGCTTGGAGAGGTCGTTTCAGCCGTTGAAATAGGGACGGCGCGTGAAAACGAAAGAGGGCAAGATGTAAAAGGCTATCGTGACCTACATTCGGCTCAGAACAAGCCGGACTTCAAAACAGATCACGCACAGCAAAATGAGCGATTGCCGCTCAATTGGGACTTGAAAAGAAAACCGCACAAACAGAGCTTTTTATTTATTCGAGAGGCATTGGGCGCACATTTTGTCGCGCCCAGCCTATCGCAGCAACACGTCAGTCACCGCGCATCTTCGCTAACCAATCAGGCGTGCCAGCCAAGACCGATTGCGAACACGACCCAATGCACAGCAATGGCGATGGCCAGTATGGCAAATAGGATAGGCATCAGCCAAGTAGCAGGATTGACAACCAGCCAGATTTTCCAGTCGTCTTGAGGATTGTTGGGCTTTGCGACGTCGCTCATTGTATTGACCTCTATTTAATAGAAAGCTAGTTGACTACCACCAAGGATTGGCAGCAATAACGAACAGGTGAGCCAGAGCGGCTAGGCCGACAAATGTGACATAGACAATTTTCCACTGCTCATGGAACTCTTTTGCTTGCTGTTCGGTCAAGCCAGACAAGGATTGCTCAGCCATTGATAAACCCTCCGATAAGGGGTTGAGTAAATGCCTCTGTCTTTAACAGTGGCAGCTATTGCACCGTGGCAGAGATCACCACGACGAGACGAAACTCAGCCTGCAGGCGCGGCTTGAGGCGGTGCGGCTTCGACAGCTGCAGGCGCCGGTGCGCTCCAGCCCTGACCCTCAAGCGAGAATGCAAAGAAGTGAATCATGAGGGCGATAGCCAGCACGGCAACCAGCGTCGGAATCAGCCAAGTAGCGGGATTGACAACCAGCCAGATCTTATAGTCGTTCTCGGCTGGATTGTATCCCATGAATTGGAATGACATATTATATACCCCCAATTACCACCAAGGTCTTGCCGCGATGACGAACAGATGGGCTAGAGCGGCCAGGCCGACAAATGCGACGTAGGTTACTTTCCACTGCTCATGGAATTCTTTTGCTTGCTGTTCGGTCAAACCCGAAAGACTCTTCATATCAGCCATTGTGGCCTCCATATTCTAAAATATGCGATATTGCCATTTACGCACTGAGAGCGGAGTATCGAAGCAACTTACGCCCGGTGCGCGCTATAGCCCAATGTGTGGGCTGGAAGCTGTCAGGACCCATCTGAGATCCTATGTGTCATCTTAGCTTGACACAGGGAGATGTCAAGAGAGTTTTACACACTTTTTTCCGTAAAACCCCCGCGCACAATTAGGTTGGCGTGGTGCATCGACGATATGTTCGCCAAACAGCGATCGCAGGCAACTTAAGCCAGGTCGTAGGTCATGTGGGTAAATATCTAAGCTATTGATTTTTATCGCTATCAGCTAAGCCAGTCTTTGACATAACCCAGCACAACGGCCATCAGGGCGATGAACAAGGTCGCGATCAACCCCACTTTGCCCATATAAAACAGCATGGAAATCACCGGACTCAAGCTGGGCATTCCGACCGGCTCGGATGGTGTGTCGACGCCAGCTCCCTCCTCCGGTTCAGCTGAGGGTGAATTTTCAATCGGCGTGGCTTGGGCGGTGGCGGTGCGTGGTCTCTCCACGCGCACGAGCTGGTAGGGCGCGATTGCGGCAACCCGAAAAAACTGTGCGGCAGGGTCGGCGCCCTCCCTCGCCATGACGACGAATTCGCTCTCGATCGCCAGTTGTTCGATGGATGCAAAATCGGTTGCGAACGCCTCGACGTTATCGGCATCATCCTGATGCTCCCAGGACGATGACTTATCGGGCCAAGTTCTTTTCGCCGCAAACTTCACGAGCAATCCCTCCCTATCAATAAGAACCAACGATGAAGCCTTGCCGCATCGCCCATCAATCAGATCGCGATGCTCAATGAACACAAACGACGACGCGCAGGGCATAAATATGGTTGCTCAGCAGGATCGACTGAAAACGCAGTCAGCCTGGCGAGTTTAACCTAAGAATATCAGGGGGATTGTATTTGCCGTGAAGTGAATTGTCACCGTGTCGATCGATGCACACTCGGCGTCATCTGGTCAGCCATCGTTTGAGCGCCGAATCTAGGTCCATTTTTCTTGCAAGCTCCACGGCGATTATCTGCCTATGAGGCTGTCGATCCACTCTAAGCTCTTCCTGACTATCCTGATCGCTTGCGTCGTGGTGCTGATCGGTTCTCACTTGGTTGTGCAATGGTCGTTCCAACGCGGACTCGTCGAGCTGGCGGATGCCCGCGAGCAAGACCGCATCAATCGCATTGCCGATCGTCTGGTCGATATCTACCGTCGTCAGCTCTCCTGGGCACCACTCATCGAAAGCCCGGGGCTGTGGGTCAGCGCTTTGATTGGGCGCCGTGCGCCACTCTTTGAACTCGGCCCGGAATCAGACAGGTTCGACCGCCGCCCGCCCTGGATGCGGCAGGCGCAGCCAGAACCCGGCGTCTGGCCACCGCTGGAAGCGCTCGACAATCTGCGCCATCGCGATCGTCCGGTGCCGTTAGATCTGCGTCTGATGCTGCTTGATGCCGACGGAAAAGTCCTCTATGGACGCGAGCCGTTCATTGCCGACGCGCGTCGCTATCTACTCGAACTCGACGGGAGCATCATCGGCGAACTCGCCCTGCTGCCCGGCCCGCCGATCCCCGAATCGGCCGAGTTGAAGTTTCGCGCTACGCAAGGCGATCGTCTCTGGGTCATCGCCTTGGCAATGACGCTGCTCTCAGCGGCACTCGCCTACCCGCTCTCGACGCGCCTAGTACGACCGGTGCGAGGTTTTCAGAGCGCCGCGCGCAGTCTCGCTGCGGGCGACTTCAGCGCCCGTGTCCCGGCCCATGGCGGCGATGAGATCGCCAGGCTCGGGCGCGACATCAACGCCCTGGCCGCGGCTCTGGAAGAGAACGAGCAAGCGCGCCGGCGCTGGGTCGCCGATATCTCGCACGAACTGCGCACCCCGATCGCGCTGCTGCGCGCAGAGCTGGAAGCCGCGCAGGATGGTATACGACCGTTCAACCGCAACATGCTCGATGTCCTCCACAGCGACATCATGCGTCTTGGACGCCTGGTGGGTGATCTTTATGAGCTCTCGATCACAGACACGGGCGCACTGGGCTATCGTATGGAGGAGACCGACGTCATCGAGATCCTGGCCGCAGACATCGACGCCTTTCGCCGCCCCTTCGCCGATGCCGGCCTGCGACTGCGGTTCACAGGTACGCTGACCGAACCCGTGATGCTGCATGCCGATGCGCAACGCCTGTCGCAACTCTTTCGCAACTTGCTCAACAACAGCTTGCAATACACTGATGCCGGAGGCCAACTGAGCATCACGCTCAGTCGACAGGGCCGAGACCTCATCATCGACTTTCAGGACACATCGCCTGGAGTTCCGCCGGAGTCCCTGCCGCGACTGTTCGACCGCCTCTACCGCGCCGACACCTCCCGCAGCAGACACACCGGGGGGGCCGGTCTTGGCCTGGCAATCGCTGAGAATGTCGTCGAGGCGCATGGCGGAACGATCAGCGCGGATGCCTCACCGCAAGGCGGACTCTGGCTGCGCATCCGAATTCCGATCACCGAGTACACCCGCAACCGCAGAAAGAAACACGCGCGCAAAAATTATGAATAGCAGCCATTCACCCCTGATACTCATCGTCGAAGACGAGGAGCGCCTAGCGATCCTGGTCTCGGACTATCTTAAAAAGGCGGACTTTCGGGTCCACTATCTGCTCGACGGAGGGACGGCCGTCGAGTGGGCGCGCGAGCATCGACCCGATCTGGTGCTGTTGGATCTGATGCTGCCCGGCAAGGACGGGCTGACGGTCTGTAAGGAAATACGCACGATGAGTCAAGTGCCGATCATCATGACCACGGCGCGCGTCGAGGAGATCGACCGCCTGCTCGGCCTCGAGCTGGGCGCCGATGATTATGTCTGCAAGCCCTACAGCCCGCGCGAACTGGTCGCGCGCGTCAAGGCCGTCCTGCGCCGAACCTTGCGTAGTACGCGCCACGCCGAGCCCGGCTCGCTGACGCTCATGGCGGACCGCTTGCGGGTACGCTCCGACGGCAGCGAGATCGAACTCACGGCGGTGGAGTTCGCTCTGCTGGAGACGCTGCATGAGTCCCCGGGACGGATTTTCTCGCGTGATCGCCTGATGGATCGTATCTACCGCGATCATCGCGTCGTCTCCGACCGCACCATCGACAGCCATGTCAAAAAGCTGCGACGCAAGCTCTCAGAACTCATGCCTGAGCGAGAGCTGATCCACTCCGTTTACGGCGTAGGCTATCGCTACGAAGAAGCAGATGAGGAGAGCGACGCTTGAGACGTCTCGCGCGTATTGCGTCTGAAAACCCTCGGATTGTGTCTGCGCACTCTGCCCGACATCCACAAGATGGCGATCTATCCTCGATTTTGAGCCGTTTTCTATCTCCCTCATCGAGATCTGACCGCTCATCGTGCCCGTCACGACGCTCAGGGAACCGCAAGCGCCTGCTCTAAAGCGCCAGGGCGAGCGCGTTTAAACATTCCGTTTTCCAGGGAGTTGACGGATGCTAGCGAGAAACAACCGTTGGAGTTTCTCATGTCAGCAAGCATTCTTGAGCATTTCACGTCCCTGGTAGACCCCCGGA